>CALUKK010000097.1 GCA_944321205.1 uncultured Alistipes sp. | reverse complement strand
CTGGAAGGATATCCTCTGGCCCGACGTTCCGGTCTGGCTCAAGGCCATTCCGCTCATGCCGCTGATCGAGTTCGTGGGGATCTTCACCAAGCCCTTCGCGCTGATGATCCGACTCTTCGCCAACATGATGGCCGGTCACGCCGTCATCCTGAGCCTCACGTGCGTGATTTTCGCCACGGCAGGCATGGGAGCCGCGATCAACGGTTCGATGGGAGCCGTGTCGGTTCTCTTCTCGATCTTCATGTACTGTCTTGAGCTGCTGGTGGCCTTCCTGCAGGCGTATGTCTTCACGATGCTCTCGGCGGTCTTCATCGGACTGGCCCAGGAGAACCCGGAGAAACACGCCCCCGAACAGGCCGGCAATACCGCCAATAAATAAAGTAGACAATCAAACAAAACCAATAACAACACAATCGCAACTATGGAAAGTTTAGGTATTCTGGGCGCTGCAATCGGCGCAGGTCTGGCCGCCATCGGCGCAGGATTAGGTATCGGAAAAATCGGCGGATCCGCCATGGAGGCCATCGGTCGTCAGCCCGAGGCTGCGGACAAGATCCGTACGAACATGATCATCGTGGCGGCCCTGATCGAGGGAGTTGCCCTTTTCGCCGTTGTAGTCTGCTTCCTGGCACTCTGATTTCAAAATCGTAAGGTGCCATGGGACTTCTGCAACCCGAATCGGGACTGCTGTTCTGGATGACGCTTGCCTTCGGGGTGGTGTTCATCGTGCTGGCGCGCTACGGGTTCCCGGTCATCGTGAAGGCCATCGAGTCCCGCAAGGAGTATATCGACACGTCGCTCGATGCCGCCCGGGAGGCCGAACGGAAGTGTGCCACGCTTGAAGCCCGCAGCCGGGAGATCATCAATGAGGCCGAGGTCCGGCGCAACGAGATCCTGCGCGAAGCCGACACCGAGCGGAAACAGATTCTCTCCGACGCCCGGCAGAAGGCCGAAAGCGAAGGTGCGCGTCTTCTTGAGAAGAGCCGCCAGCAGGCCGAGAGCGAACGTGCGGCCATTCTTGCCGACGCCAAGCGGGAGATCGCGGCGCTGGCCGTAGCCATCACCGAACGCATGTTGCGTCAGGATCTCGACAACCGCGAGGCACAGACGCAGCTGGCCTCGCGGCTGATGGAGGAGCTTGATCCGAAAAAACGCAAGTCATGGACCTCGGATTGATAGCCCGACGCTATGCACGGGCGCTGGCCGACTATGCCGAGTCGAACGGAGAGATGACCCGTACGGCCGAAGAGGCCGCGTCGTTGTCCGAAGCCTACCGACGCGTCGAAGAGCTTCGTGAGGTTCTTGCCTCGCCGGTGGTGGATGCGGATGCGAAGCTTGCCGTCGTACGCAAGGCCCTGGGCGAAGAGTTGTCGACATCGCTGGCTGGTTTTTTGCGGCTGGTGATCCGTCATCATCGCGAGAAGTGGCTGTGCTTCATGCTTCCGGCCTTCATCGGAATCTACAAGCAGCGCTACGGCATTGTCGACATGACGCTCACGACGGCAGCAGCCGTTGATGAGGATTTTGTCGGGCGGCTTTCGGCGCAGGTGGAATCCGTCACTCACAGCCGGGAGGTGCGGGTCCATCGGCAGATCGATCCGTCGCTGATCGGCGGTTTCCGTTTCCGCATCGATGACCGGTTGCTGGATGCCAGCATCGCCACCCAACTCCGCCGCGTAGAACAGAAACTGGGCAGACAGCCCGAAAGAAAACTTTGAACATGAACAACAAAGAGAGAATAAAACCATCGGAAATCTCCGAAGTGCTCCTCTCCGAGCTTCGGGACGTAGACCTTTCGGCGCAGTATGCCGAAGTGGGGACCGTTCTGCAGGTGAGTGACGGCGTGGTGCGGATCTACGGACTGCAGAATGCCGAAGCCAACGAGCTGCTGGAGTTCGAGAACGGACTGCGGGCCGTGGTGATGAACCTCGAAGAGGACAATGTGGGAGCCGTGCTTCTGGGCTCGACCGATCGGGTCGAGGAGGGGGATCTGGTGCGCCGCACGGGACGTACGGCCTCGATCCGCGTCGGACTGGGGATGCTTGGCCGCGTGATCGATCCGCTGGGAGAGCCGATCGACGGTCTGGGCGAAATCACGGGAGAGCGTCTCGAATTGCCGCTCGAACGCAAGGCGCCGGGAGTGATCTTCCGCCAGCCCGTTACGGAGCCGCTCCAGACCGGCATCAAGGCCATCGATGCCATGATTCCGATCGGCCGCGGACAGCGCGAGTTGATCATCGGCGACCGGCAGACGGGCAAAACGGCCATTGCCGTCGACACGATTCTGAACCAGCGGTCGAATTTCGAGGCAGGCGATCCGGTCTACTGCATCTACGTGGCCGTAGGACAGAAGGCCTCGACGGTAGCCTCGCTCGTTGAGACCCTGCGGTCGCACGGCGCATTGGATTACACGATCGTCGTGGCCGCCACGGCAGCCGATCCTGCGGCGATGCAATACTTCGCCCCCTTTGCGGGAGCAGCCATCGGGGAGTTTTTCCGCGATACGGGACATCATGCGCTGGTTGTCTACGACGATCTTTCGAAGCAGGCCGTGGCCTATCGGGAGGTTTCGCTCGTGCTGCGGCGTCCGTCGGGCCGGGAGGCCTATCCGGGAGACATCTTCTACCTTCACTCGCGTCTGCTGGAGCGTGCGGCCAAGATCATCGGCCAACAGGAGGTTGCCGAACAGATGAACGATCTTCCGGAGTCGCTGCGTGGCAAGGTGCGCGGCGGGGGATCGCTCACGGCGCTGCCGATCATCGAGACGCAGGCCGGCGACGTCTCGGCCTACATTCCGACCAACGTCATCTCGATCACCGACGGCCAGATCTTCCTCGACACGAACCTCTTCAACCAGGGCAACCGTCCGGCCATCGACGTGGGAATTTCGGTTTCGCGTGTGGGCGGCAGCGCCCAGATCAAGGCCATGAAGAAGGTGGCCGGGACGCTGAAGATCGACCAGGCACAGTATCGCGAACTGGAGTCCTTCTCGCGCTTCTCGAGCGATCTGGATCCCGTGACGGCCGCGACACTCGACCGGGGCCGCAAGAACACGCGGCTTCTCGTACAGCCGCAATACAGCCCGCTCACCGTCGAGGAGCAGATTGCCGTGCTCTACTGCGGGACGCACGGATTGCTCCGGGAGGTCCCCATCGAGCGGGTTCCCGAATTCGAACAACAACTGCTCGAACGTCTCCGCACGACCGATATTCCGGCCGCGTTGCGCAAGGGTCAGATCGACGAGGCGCTGGGCGCCCGGATCGAAACGCTTGCCGCCAGTGTCGTGACGGCATTAAAAGCATAAGCCGATGGCAGCGCTCAAAGAGATCAAGGCCCGGATCGCCTCGGTAGGCAACACGCTGAAGATCACCTCGGCGATGAAGATGGTCGCTTCGGCCAAACTGCACCACGTGCAGTCGGAATCCGAAGCGCTGTCGGTCTATGAGCGGCAACTCTCCGGAATTACCGAGGCGTTGTTCCGCTATGCCGGGGAAGAGGAGATCACGAGCCCGTTGACGCAACCCCACAAGGAGTTGCGTCGGGTTGTCGTCGTGGCCATAGCCTCGGACGGATCGCTGTGCGGAGGATTCAATGCCGAGGCGATGCGCGAATTGGAACGGCGTGTTGCAGCGTTGCACGAGGAGGGATTCGCACGGGTCGAGATCTGGCCCGTGGGGGAGAAGATGGTCTCCTACGTCCGCAAACGGGGCTTTCTCTTCGACGACACCTTCCGTGCGCTGTCCGGGCATCACGACTACGCGGGAGCGGAGCGTCTGGCCGACCGGCTGATGAAGGACTATGCGGCAGGGAGGCTGGATCGGGTTGTGATGGTCTACAACCACTATGTCTCGATGAGCCGTCAGACGCCGTGCAGCGAGATCCTGCTGCCACTGGAGCCCCGGCATACGACCGACGCGGGGGTTCCCGATGCGAACTACCTCTGTGAGCCATCGCCCCGGGAGTTGCTGGAATCGCTGTTGCCGCTTGCGGTGCGGACCCGGATCTACGAGGTGCTGCTGGACAGTGCCACGGCGGAACATGCGGCGCGGACCGTTGCCATGCAGACGGCCTCGGACAACGCGCAGGATCTACTGGACGAGCTGACCCTCTTCTACAACAAGCAGCGCCAGCAGGCCATCACCAACGAACTGGCCGATATCGGACAGGCCGAATGACCACCTCCGACCTTCGGAGAACGACTCCGGAGGGATCAGGCAGAACGACAACGTCGGTGCGGCAGAAGTCCCGCACCGACGTTTTTTAGTTCCGGGAATTCGATACTTCGGGGCGTTGAAAGTTGTAAATCTTTCAGATTTTACCTACTTTTGGAGCGTTTTTCGGACCCCGATGCGGGCTTCGGTGCAAAGGAGCCGACGGCAGGGGTCCGGGATCATCCATTACGACACTCTCCGGTCGTCGGGCCGAAGAACCTCAAAACACGAATTTCCAATGAGAAGGAGAGATCGAATCTTGCTGGTTGTGATGTTGCTGACGGGACTGGGTGCCTGTTCACAACCGCAAACTCCGGAGCATCTGACCCGCTGGGTCGACCCCAAAATCGGCACCGGCGGTCACGGACATGTCTTTGTCGGAGCCAACGTACCGTTCGGACTCGTACAGGTGGGGCCCACGAGCATACCCCGGAGTTGGGACTGGTGTTCGGGCTACCACGCCTCGGACTCCACGGTGATCGGATTCTCGCACACGCACCTTAGCGGTACGGGTGCCGGCGATCTGTTCGATGTGACGCTGATGCCCGTGGTGGGGGAGGTTGTCTACGCCCGCGGCACGGAGGAGGAGCCGGGATCGGGACTCTGGTCGTATGCCGACCGCACGAAAGAGGTTGCACGCCCCGGTTATTATTCGGTTCCGTTGCTGCGTTACGGTATCACGGCCGAAATGACGGCCACCTCACGCGTGGGGCTGCATCGTTACACGTTCCCGGCATCGGAATCGGCCGCTGTTGTCTTCGATCTGGAGAACGGCGGCAGTTCGGACAAGCCCACGGACACGGGCTTCCGTCTCTCGGACGACAAGAGGCGTCTGAGCGGCTGGCGCTGGTCGACGGGATGGGCCCGGGATCAGCGGGTTTGGTTCGTTGCGGAATTTTCGAAACCGGCCAGGGCCATCACCTGCCTGCAACCGGGAGAACCGAAAGCTTCGGAGACCTCGCTGATCGACGCCCGCTATGCGCGTGTTGATTTCGACATGTCGGAGGGCGAACAACTGCTCGTGAAGGTGGCCCTCTCGCCCGTAAGTTTCGAAGGTGCGGAGGCCAATCTTGCGTCCGAACTTCCGGGGTGGGATTTCGACTCCGTGGTTGCGGCGGCCGATGCGGCCTGGAACGAACAACTGTCCAAGATACGGATCACCACGTCGGACACGACCGCGAAGCGGGTCTTCTATACGGCACTTTACCATACGATGGTGGCACCGTCGGAGTTCTGCGACGTGGACGGCAGTTACCGGGGAGCCGACGGTCAAGTGCATCCGAATCCGGGCTACACGACCCATACGACCTTTTCGCTGTGGGATACCTACCGTGCCGCCATGCCGTTGATGACGCTTCTGCATGCGGAGCGCATGCCCGATCTGGTGAACACGATGCTGGCCATCACCGACGAACAGGGCCGGCTTCCGGTCTGGCATCTCTGGGGCAACGAGACGGATTGCATGGTCGGCAATCCGGGTATTCCCGCAGTATGCGACGCCATCGTCAAGGGGATCGAGGGCTTCGATCGTGAACGGGCCTTTGCGGCGGTCAAAAAGACGGCGATGAATCCCGGCCGGGGCAACGGATTGCGGATGCAATACGGCTATATACCCTGTGATCTGTTTACCGAAGCGGTTGCCTACGACATGGAGTACGCCCTGGCCGACGGAGCCGTGGCACGAGCCGCCGAGGTGCTGGGCAAGACGGAGGATGCCGCCTATTTCAAGGAGCGCAGCCATTCGTACCGCCACTATTTCGATCCGACGACGGGTTTCATGCGCGGACGTGACAGTCGGGGAGGGTGGCGCACGCCCTTCAACCCGTTCGCCTCGACGCACCGTGCCGACGACTACTGCGAAGGGAATGCCTGGCAATATACGTGGCTTGTGCCGCACGATGTCGAGGGGCTCGAAACGTGTTTCGGAAGCCGGGCGCGGATGCTCGAAAAGCTCGATTCACTCTTCGAGGTGAGCTCCGTGGTCGAAGGCGGGGAGTCTTCGCCCGACATATCGGGACTGATCGGGCAGTATGCCCACGGCAACGAACCGAGCCACCACGTTCTGTACCTCTATACGATGCTGGGCGAACCGTGGAAGACGGCCGACCGGGTCCGGGAGGTTGTGACGACCCTCTACCACGATCAGCCGGACGGACTGTCGGGCAACGAGGATGTGGGACAGATGTCGGCCTGGTACATCCTCTCGACGCTGGGCATGTATGAAGTGGAGCCGGCCGGAGGTCGTTACTGGTTCGGAGTACCGCTCTTTGACCGGGCGGAGCTTCGGGTTCCGGGCGGGGTCTTCACGATCGAAGCACGCAACAATACCCCCGGAAACCGCTACATCCAGCGCGTCTGGCTCAACGGAGAGCCCTGGACAAAGGGCTGGATCTCCCATGACGAGATCATACGGGGCGGCGATCTGGTATTCGAGATGGGCCGCGAACCGAAAATCTGGTATTGACACGACCTCATCGCATTGAACTGAAGCAATCACCCCGGTCGCAAGACCGATCAACGACATTAATTATCGATACACATATTATGAAAAGATTTTGGATCGTCGCCTGTGCAATGGGCGCTGCGGCATGCTGCGGCGCACCGCAGGAACAGACGGAGAGCTCACCCTCGGAATACGTCACCACGCTGATGGGCACGCAGTCGGAATTCGCCCTTTCGACGGGCAATACCTACCCGGCCGTAGCCCTGCCGTGGGGCATGAACTTCTGGACCCCTCAGACCGGAGAGATGGGAGACGGCTGGGCCTATACCTACAATGCCCACACCATCCGTGGGCTGAAGCAGACCCACCAGCCTTCGCCGTGGATCAACGACTACGGACAGTTTGCCGTGATGCCCGTTCGAGGGAACGACAAACTGGACGAAGAGTCCCGCCAGAGCTGGTTTTCGCACCAGGCCGAGACGGCCAAGCCCTATTACTATTCGGTATATCTGGCCGATCATGATATTCTGGCCGAGATAACCCCCACGGAGCGTGCAGCCCTGATGCGCTTCACCTTTCCGGAATCGACGGAGTCGGGAGTTGTCATTGACGCCTTCGACCGCGGATCGCGCGTGGAGATTGTCGATGACCGCACGGTGGCGGGCTACACGACGCGCAACAACGGGGGAGTCCCGGAGAATTTCCGCAACTGGTTCGTCAACCGCTTCGACAAGCCCTTCACGGCCGTCGAACTGACGGACAAACCCGCAGGCTACAAGGCCGGGAGCCGCCAACTTTATCCCGAGGGCGGGAAATCCGTCGAGGGGGAGCATGCCGTAGCCAAGGTACACTTCGCCACGACGCGCGGCGAGCGGATCACGCTGCGCATCGCCTCGTCGTTCATCTCGCCGGAGCAGGCCGTGCGCAATCTCGAAACGGAACTCGGCACGGATGATTTCGAGGCGGTGAAGTCGAAGGCGCAGGCCCGCTGGGACGAGGTGCTGGGCCGCATCGAGGTTCGGGGCGGCAGTGTCGACCAGTTGCGCACCTTCTACTCGTGCCTCTACCGCTCGACGCTCTTCCCGCGCAAGTTCTACGAAATAGACGCCGAGGGCCGGCCCGTCCACTACAGCCCCTACAACGGGGAGGTGCTGCCCGGATACATGTATACCGATACGGGCTTCTGGGATACGTTCCGCTGCCTCTTTCCGCTGCTGAACCTGGTCTACCCGTCGGTCAACGCCGAGATCCAGGCCGGACTGGCCAATGCCTGGCGCGAGAGCGGCTTCCTGCCCGAATGGGCATCGCCCGGGCACCGCGGCTGCATGGTGGGCAACAACTCGGCCTCGGTGGTTTCGGATGCCATTCTGAAGGGGATCACTCCTGCGGAGGATGTCGACGATCTCTACGCGGCGATGCTGAGCGGCCGTATGAAGGTACACCCGACGGTCTCGTCGACGGGACGCCTCGGACACGAATACTACAATACGCTCGGATACGTACCCTACAACGTCGGGATCAACGAGAACGTGGCCCGTACGCTGGAGTAGGCCTACGATTACTGGTGCATAGCCCAGGTGGCCGCAAAACTGGGCCATACGGAGGATGCCGCGATGCTTGAAAAGGCCTCCCGGAACTACCGCAACGTCTTCGATCCGGAGACGCGGCTCATGCGCGGCCGTAACGAGGACGGCACGTTCCAGACGCCGTTCAGCCCCTACAAGTGGGGGGATGCCTACACCGAGGGCAATGCCTGGCACTATACGTGGTCGGTTTTCCATGATGTGGAAGGGCTTGCCGAGCTGATGGGCGGCAAGGAGGAGTTTTCGAAGATGCTGGATTCGGTCTTCGTCGTTCCGCCCATTTACGACGACAGCTACTACGGGCAGCGCATCCACGAGATCACCGAGATGCAGGTGGCCAACATGGGCAACTACGCCCACGGCAACCAGCCGGCCCAACACATGATCTACCTGTATGATTATGCCGGACAGCCTCACAAGGCACAGTATTGGGTTCGCGAGGTGATGAACCGCCTCTACAAGGCACAGCCCGACGGCTATTGCGGCGACGAGGACAACGGTCAGACTTCGGCCTGGTACGTCTTCTCGGCCCTGGGGTTCTATCCCGTCTGCCCGGGTGCTGACGAGTACGCCGTGGGAGCACCGCTGTTCCGCCACGCGACGATCCACCTGGAGAACGGTCAAAAGATCGAGATCGAGGCTGCGGAGAACAGTTCCGAGAATCGGTACGTCGGAGCGATGTCGCTCGACGGAGAGGTTCTTGCGGCTCCGTTCCTTCGCTACTCGGAGCTGAAGGACGGTGCCACGGTACGCTTCGACATGCAGTCCGTTCCGGGGAAGCAGTAGCTGCGGGGAGCCACTTGTGGCGGTAACACCTGTACACCCCGACACCATTCCGAAAGAGCCGGTCACCGGCCTTGTGCCCGACCGCGCAAGGAACCTCCGGAATCAGAAAAAACCCTTCCCACAAGGAAGGGTTTTCCACACACAAACATTAACAATACAAACAATGCAATGGCTGAAATTTCCGGTCGCTCTTGTTTGGGAACAAAGGTCGGAGAAAAATTGCAGTTCCACAATCCCCGATTTTAGGTATTTTCATCGACCGATCGGGCCATTCCCCGGCAAAACGGGGGTCCGAAAGCGCTATTTTGTTTTGTAATTCAAAATAATGCACTATATTTGCAGTTGAATTCCAACGAATCGGACGTCCGTTCGATTTCAACAAATCTCATTCAACGGAAAACATACTATATGCAGGATTTGAAAGCGCTCGAAGGAAAAACGCTGGCCGAATTGCGTGAAATCGCAAAGGCACTGGGTATTGGGAATGTGATGGTGAAAAAGCGCGAACTGATAGAGAAGATTGCGGGGCAGGGGGCACACTCCGCCGCAGAGAGCGAATCATCGTCGGAACCGGTTGCGCCGCAGCCGGAGTCCGAGGCAGCATCCGCTCCGAAAGCCAAACGAGGACGACGTCCGCGTCTTGCCAAAACGGAAAAGGCGGGAGAAAGCAACCCGACTGAGGCTGCCGCATCGTCCGAACCGACGCCTGCACCCCCCGTTGTCGAACCGCTGCCCGTAGAACAGACGCCTGTTCCCGAAGAAACGGGGAGCATGCCGCCGAAGGAGCCGCGGCCTGCGAGGACGAAGCGCAACCGGACACAACGGGTACACGCCATTCCCGCGGAGGTGCGTGAGACTCCGGACGGGGCTGTCGCATCTTCCCATCCGACCTCGGAAGCCGGGACTCCGAGCCCCGAACACGCTCAGGCAGCACCGGCCTCGACCAACGAAAGCGCCAAACCCGAGCCCAAACGCCGGGGCCGCAAGCCGAAAAACCAGCAGACGTCTCCGTCTCAGACTTCCGCCAGACAAGCGACAGCCGCAGAAGAGCCGACGCCGGCAGCGGTCGAGACTCACCCGCACTCGCTCGATGACGAAATCATCACCAAGGATGACTTTGCCGGAGAGATCGAAGGGGAGGGAGTTCTGGAGATCATGCCCGACGGCTACGGATTTCTCCGCTCGGCGGATTACAACTACCTCAATTCGCCGGACGACATCTACGTTTCGCCCTCGCAGATCAAGCTTTTCGGTCTGAAGCCCGGCGATACGGTCAATGGAGCGATCCGCCCGCCGAAAGAGGGAGAAAAATATTTCCCGCTGGTCCGCGTGAACGAGATCAACGGTCTCAAACCCGAATACATCCGCGACCGCGTCCAGTTCGAATACATGACGCCGCTCTTCCCGAGCGAGAAGTTCTGCCTGACGGGCAACGGCCACAACAACATGTCGACACGCATCGTCGATCTCTTCTCGCCGATCGGCAAGGGGCAGCGGGCGCTGATCGTCGCCCAGCCCAAAACGGGTAAGACGATACTGCTGCAATCGATCGCCAATGCCATTGCGGACAACCACCCGGAGGTCTACATGATCGTGCTGCTGATCGACGAGCGTCCGGAGGAGGTGACCGAAATGGCCCGCAACGTGAAGGCCGAAGTTGTCGCCTCGACCTTCGACGAACAGGCCTCGCGCCACGTGAAGGTTGCCGAAATGGTCCTTGAGAAGGCCAAACGGATGGTCGAATGCGGCCACGACGTGGTGATCTTCCTCGATTCGATCACGCGTCTGGCCCGGGCCTATAACTCCGTACAACCGGCTTCGGGCAAGGTTCTCTCGGGCGGTGTCGATGCCAACGCCCTGCACAAGCCCAAGCGCTTCTTCGGTGCAGCCCGCAACACGGAGGAGAAGGGATCGCTGACGATCATCGCCACGGCGCTGATCGATACGGGCTCGAAGATGGACGAAGTGATCTTCGAGGAGTTCAAGGGTACGGGTAACATGGAGTTGCAGCTCGACCGCAAGCTGGCCAACAAGCGGGTTTATCCGGCCGTTGACGTCATTGCTTCGGGTACGCGCCGTGAAGATCTGCTGCTTCCGCGCGAGGTGATGAACCGCACCTGGGTCCTGCGCAAATACCTCTCGGACATGACGCCCGTCGAGGCCATGGAGTTCCTCCAGAAGCAGATGGGACTGACCGACACCAACGAGGAGTTCCTCGCCACGATGAACCACTGACGAACGGCTTGCCAAGCCCGACAAGCCTCTGAACGGAGAGGTGTATCCAGATAAATGAAGCGACTGATTTTCGGAATATTGCTGCTCCTTATCTCCAGCACGGCTTTCGGTTGGGGACAGAAGGGTCACGACGTGACGGCCGCCCTTGCCGAACGCCATCTCACACGCCGGGCCGCACGCCACGTTGTCCGCGTGCTGGAGGGGCAGTCTCCGGTCTACTGGTCAAACTGGCTGGACAATGCCAGCCATACGCCCGAATACGCCACGACGAAGACGTGGCACTATTTGAATGTCGAAGAGGGAGAGACGTTCGACGAGGCGCGCCGCATTCCCGCAGGGGATGTGCTGCGGGCCGTGGAGAATCTCACCTCGGAGTTGAAGGCGGGAGGACTCTCTCCGGAAGAGGAGTCCGACAAGTTGCGGATGCTGATCCACCTTGTCGGGGACATGCACTGCCCGATGCATCTGGGGCGTCTGAGTGATCTGGGCGGCAACCGCCTGGCGGTTCGCTTCTTCGGTCGGCCGACCAACCTCCACTCGGTCTGGGACACGGATCTGCCCGAGGCCGGGCACAAGTGGAGTTATTCGGAGTGGGTGCAGCAGATTGATCGGCTGTCGAAATCCGAACAACGCGAAGTGTCGGCCGGAAGCCCCGAAGAGTGGGCGCGGGAGACCCATGCCCTCTGCACGGAGGTCTACGACGCCACACCCGAAGGAACGGAGATCTCCTACGACTATGTGGCACGCTTCACCCCGACGGTCGAACGACAACTGCTGCGCGCCGGACTCCGGCTGTCGCGGCTGCTGAACGAAATCTACGATTAAGCGGTCATACCACCGCACGACCCGCCGACCCGCAAGGATCGGCGGGTCGTGCGTATCAAAATGAAGATGTTCATGCCGAAAACCGGTAAAACGGGTAATAAGATCTGGAATTGGGCTTATCGGAATCGGACAATTCGATGTATCTTTGCCGTGGCAAACCGGGAAAACAGACGTTATGGAATCCTATAAATTACAGAATGCGTCGGATCGCGAGGCTGTCGAGCGATTGTATGCCGAAGGATGCTCGTGTGTGATCCGCAACGGAGAGACGATGCGCTCGTTCCACCAACGGGGTGTGAGCGATCTGTGGCAGCTGTTGCACGAGGAGCCCGACCTGCTGCGCGGCGCCTTCATCGCCGACAAGGTGGTCGGGAAGGGTGCCGCGGCACTGATGGCTGCGGGAGGCGTACGGGGGCTCTTTGCCCGAACGATCAGCCGCCCGGCCCTGGAACTGCTTGCCGAAGCCGAAATTCCGGTGACGTATGAAACCGCCGTGGAACACATCATCAACCGCTCGGGCGATGGCATCTGCCCCGTCGAACAGCTCTGTGCCGGAGCTCGGACTCCCGAGGAGTGCCTGCCGCGTATCGGAGCGTTCATCCGCCGCATGAAGGAACAAGCGAAAGAGTTGAAGCATGAAGAGAGATAAGCGAATCATTTCCCTGATTTTCCTGGTATTATTGACGGGAACGATACAAGCCCATTCCTCGACGGATCCGACGGTGGCCGGAGAGCCGGCACCGCGGAACGTACCGATCGATTCGGTCGTGGTCACGGGGACGCGCTATGCCGCGGATCTCCGCCATCTTCCGATGACGGTAACGGTTCTCGACCGTGCCGCGATCGAAAGCCGACAGGATGCCTCGCTGCTTCCCATGCTCACGGAGCAGATTCCGGGTCTCTTCATCACGTCGCGCGGCGTGATGGGGTACGGCGTCTCGACCGGTGCCGCCGGAGGGATGAGTCTGCGCGGTCTGGGCGGCGGCGCAACGTCGCAGATGCTCGTGTTGATCGACGGACAGCCCCAATATATGGGTATCTTCGGCCATCCGATCGCCGACGCCTATCAATCGATGCTGGCCGAAAGGGTAGAGGTGCTGCGAGGTCCGGCCTCGGTGCTCTACGGTTCGAACGCCATGGGCGGCGTAATCAACATCGTCACCCGCAAACAGGAGCAGGAGGGCATCCGAACCGATCTGAATGTCGGGTACGGTTCGTGGAACTCGCTCCAGACCGAAGCTGCCAACCGCATCCGCAAGGGTCGTTTCACGAGTGTCGTTTCGGGATCCTACAACCGCACGGACGGACACCGTGCCGACATGTCGTTCGAACAGTACGGCGGTTTTGCCAAGGTGGGCTACGAGATTTCGGATCATTGGAACACGCAGGCCGACGTCAACGTCACCCACTTCAACGCCTCGAATCCCGGTCCGGTCACGGCCCGGCTCTTCGACAACGACTCCCGCATCACCCGCGGCATGACCTCACTGGCCCTCGAGAATGACTACGGACACACCTCCGGAGCCCTGAAATTCTACTACAACTGGGGGCGCCATCGCATCAACGACGGGTACGAAGCCGACAAAGAACCGCAAACCGAACGTTTCCACTCGCGCGACCGACTGCTCGGCGTATCGCTCTACCAGAGCCGGACACTCTGGCGCGGAGGGCGTCTGACGGCAGGTGTCGACTGGCAGCACATCGTCGGCGCGGCCTGGAACCGTTCGATCGTGGACGGCAGCAAGTCGTCGATCGTCGATGAGCGGGAGGACGAGGTGGCCGGCTATGCCGAGTTCCGGCAGTTGCTCGGTCGTTTCACCTTCGACGCGGGGCTGCGCTACGACTGGCACACACGCAGCGGATCGGTGTGGGTACCACAGGTCGGCATCTCGCTCAGGGCCGCACGCAACGGCGTGTTGAAGGCTTCGGTGAGCAAAGGCTTCCGGAATCCGACGATCAAGGATCTCTACATGTTCGGAATGAAGAATCCCGACCTGCGTCCCGAACGGGTCTGGAACTATGAACTGGCCTGGAGCCATCAACTGGCCGAAGGCCGTTTGTCATACGGCGTCAACCTCTTCCGGATCGAGGGTCGCGACATCATCCAAAATGTCCGGATCGACGGACGCCCGAAACTCGTCAACCAGGCCCGCGTCGAGAATCGTGGTGTGGAAGCTGAAATCGCGTGGCGCATCGCCCGGGCATGGAGTGTCGATGCCAATTACAGCTATCTGTGGATGAAGTACCCCGTACAGGCCTCTCCCGAGCACAAGCTCTACGCCGGAGTGAACTTCCACCAAAAGCGATGGCAACTCTCGTCCGGCGTACAATATGTCGAAGGACTCTATACGGCGGTGGCTCCGGATCCGGAAATTCAGGAAAATTTCGTACTTTTGAATCTCCGGGCGTCGTTCCGCGTGAGCTCCTGGCTGACGATCTATGCCCGAGGCGAGAATCTGCTTGCCCAGGAGTATGAGATCATGGCCGGATATCCCATGCCGCGGGCTACGGCCTGGGGCGGCATCAAGTTGAACTTTTAATATAAATGAATATGGCAACAAACTCTGTTTCACTTCATTCGCTGGAGTACAAGGATGCAAGGACCTATGGGGTCGCTGCATTGTTCATCGTGGGCAATATCGCCCTGCCGCAACTGTGTCACCTGTTGCCGGCCGGTGGTCCGACCCTGCTGCCGATCTATTTCTTCACGCTCGTAGCAGCCTACAAGTACGGCTGGAAGGTCGGCCTGTTGACCGCCGTCGCTTCGCCGCTGGTCAATGCCGCACTCTTCGCCATGCCGGCGCCGGCCGTACTGCCGGCCATTCTCACCAAGTCGCTGCTGCTCGCCGCAGCCGCCGGATTCACCGCACAGCGTTTCCGCAGCGTCTCCCTGCTGCTGTTGCTGGGTGTGGTGCTCTTCTACCAGGTGGTCGGTTCGGCCGCGGAATGGGCCTTCACCGGCAGCCTCACGGCCGCCCTGCAGGATTTCCGCATCGGAATCCCCGGCATGCTGCTGCAAATCCTCGGCGGATACCTCTTTATCAAATATCTCAAATAGTCATGGTTCGGAAAATCTGTATGTTAACCCTGCTCATGCAGTTTGCGGCCGCAGGCTCCGGCTGCGCTGCCACACCCGAAAAGAGAACCGAAACGCCAGCCCCCGCCAAGGTCTACATGACCCGCAACATCTCTCCCGAAGGGCTGAAGGCCGTCTACGAGGCCCTCGAGCGCAAAGCCTCGGGCAAAAAGATCGCCGTGAAACTCTCGACCGGAGAGCCCGGCGGCAACAACTATCTGAAACCGGCCCTGATCGGGGATCTGGTCCGCTCGCTCGGCGCCACGATCGTCGAGTGCAACACCGCCTATGGTGGTGGCCGCGCCGCTACGGAGGATCACCTGAAGGCGGCCGCCGACCACGGATTCACCGCCATTGCTCCGGTGGACATCATGGATGCCGAAGGGGAGGTCCGGCTGCCGGTCGAAGGCGGACGCCACCTCAAGTATGACATCGTCGGCTCGCACTTCCTGGATTACGACTTCGTCGTCGTCCTCTCGCACTTCAAGGGCCACGCCATGGGCGGCTTCGGCGGCGCCATCAAGAACATCTCGATCGGCATCGCCTCCTCGGCCGGAAAGGCCTGGATCCACTCCGCCGGCAAGACGACCGACGTAAACAAGGTCTGGGGCGATCTGCCCGCACAGGACGACTTCCTGGAGTCGATGGCCGAAGCCGCCAAGGCCATCGTCGACCATTGCGGCGAACGGATCCTCTATATCAGCGTCATGAACAACCTCTCGGTCGACTGCGATTGCGACGCACATCCCGCACCTCCGCGCATGGGGGATATCGGGATCCTCGCGTCGCTGGATCCCGTTGCGCTGGACAAGGCCTGCGTCGATCTGGTCTATGCCTCGAAGGACGAAGGCAAGGTCCATCTGATCGAACGCATGGAGTCGCGTCACGGCATCCACACGCTCGAACATGCCGAAGCGCTGGGGATCGGTTCGCAACAGTATGAACTCGTCGATCTGGACAAATAGCTGACGGGAAAGCGATATACGCCCCGCACTTGTCCGAGTGCCATGCGATGAGAAATGCGCCGTCGGGATTCTTCGCCCGGGGCGCATTTCTCTTTCGGAATGACATGTTGTCCGTCCTCCACCTGCGGTGCCGCAGCCCCTTGGATTTGCATTCCTCGGGGCAATTTACTATCTTCGAACAGATTTTGATCCGAAACCTCTGATATACGGCATTTTGGTCCTGTTGTTTCCACTTGCCGGATGTACCGACACCTCACGAAGTTCCGAAACATTGGCCCGAGCGGAATCCATCGTCGTGGAGACGCCCGACAGTGCATTGTATCTGCTCCGGAGCCTCTCTGCAGGCCCCTTCCGCAACAGGGCTGAACGGGCCCGGTATGCCTTGCTCTGTGCCGAAGCCTCGGAGCGTGCCGGTCTGGAAAACAACAACGATTCGTTGCTGCAAATCGCCTGGGAATACTACGGACATCGCCCGGGTGAGATCCGGGGATTCTGCAAAACCCGCTTTTACCAAGGGCGGAATCGATTGCGGCAAGGTGACAAACCCGGAGCGCTGAGAATGTTTCTCGAAATCGAGGAGCGTCTCCGCACGATCGACGAACCCTACTATCTGGGACTGCTCTACCTGCGGATCGGGGATGTCTACCGCGCCGAACTGAACTTCGTAAGGGCCTATCGCTACTATCGGGATGCCCGCGACCTGTTCATCCGCTCGAATGCCACGCGTCAAACCGCCGAGGCCCTGCTGGGAATGACAACCTCGGCATTGCGCATGCAGGACCTGACCCGCGCACGCCGGGATTGCACGATGGCCCTCGAACTGGCCGACGACCTGCATGACGATACCCTCGTACGACGAAGCCTGGGATTGTTTGCCACGCTCTACACCGTCTCGGAGAACGAACGGATTCCGGGCGACCTGCTGCGACGCATCGAACGGTCCGCCCGACGGGATACGACGGCAACGGGACGTTGTGCCCTGGCCCAGACCCAGTTGTTCCGCAACCGTACGGACAGCGCCCGCCACTATCTGCGTCTGGCTGAGACGCTTCGCCCCGATGCCGATTTGCAGGCCATGTTGGAATATACCGCCTATCGCGTCGAAGCGCGTGCCGGAGCCTATCGCGAAGCAGCTCGAAAGATCCACCGTTTCATCTTTCTCAACGACTCGCTGACGCGGGCCGCCCTGCAAACCTCCGCAGGAATGATCGAACGGGATTATTTCCAGGAACGGGCCGCCTTTGCCAACTATCGGATAGAGAGCCGTCGCACGTGGGAGCGTGCCGTTGCCGGAATCGTGCTGCTGCTCGTCGTCATTGCGGGGCTGCTCGTCCGACAGCGGTTCCGCCTGCACAAGGAGCGGACGGAGCGCAATCTGCTGCTTGTGAGGGAGGCCGAAGCGGAATACCGCCGACTCTCGCAGCATCTTGAAGAACAACATCGGGCCGAAGTCCGCCTGAAAGGGTTGATCGCCTCGCGGTTCGACATTGTCGATCGGCTGGGCAAGACCCTCTACGAACGCGAAAACACCGTTTCGGGACAGGCCGCCATGACCCGCGAGGTAAAACGTCTCATCGAAGGTTTTGCCGAAAACGGCGACATGCTGCAGGAGCTGGAACAGATCGTCGACATGGCTCACGATGACGTGATGCAGAAACTGCGGCGCAATTATCCGAAGATGAAAGAGTCCGACATCCGGTTGTTGTGCTACATCTTCGGAGGTTTCTCACCCCAGGTCATCAGTCTCTTCATGGAGGAGAGTGTCGCCAATGTCTACGCCCGCAAATCAAGGCTCAAATCACGCATCAAAATGTCCGATGCACCCGATCGGGAGCAGTTTTTGGCCCTGCTCGGACCCGTGTCAGAGGGCTGTTAGAATCCCCAAAGATCGGTAGGGTATAACGCACTGTTTTTCAGCGATTAATTTTTCGAAGTGTTAGATTCCCGGATCCGCGGCGCAACTCGCAAACGCTGCGGATCCGCTATTTTTGCACTCGGAAAAAGTCCCGTTCCGGCACGTTCCGGAGAGTTGCGGGAGAGTGATAATCACATTTAAAATCGAAAAAAAATGAAAAACATGCGTAAATTCATCTTTACCCTTCAGGCCGGTGCCGTGCTTCTGGGACTTGCGGCCTGCGACAAGAAACCTGCCTATGAGGCCGATGCCAAGGATGCCGTGGCACACATCACGGTCGTTGATGACAAAGGCTCGCCGCAGGTCGGAGCCGTGGTGATGATCTTCGACGAGAAGGGATACGAAAAGTTCCAGCAGGACCGGAAAACCGAACCCCTCGGAGTTACCCTCACGCTGCGCAACGGCCAGGTATCCTATCGTTTGCCCTACCAGCAGTGGTTTACGGCAGGAAGTCGTCTCGTGACCTTTGTCGTCATGGAAGAGGCCGACGAGGAGAACTACCATATCTGGAGTGTGAGCCGCACGGTCAAGGCCGCCGAGCAGGTGAAGGTGGATTTCAAACTCGATCGGACGCCGACCGGATCGGGTGAATCGGGAGTGACGGAAGATGTGAAAGAGCCTGGTGAGAATGAAGTGAGTGAGAATCCCGATTCCCCGACCGATTCGGTCGGCACCCTGTTCGAAATGTTTGACCAGGAGAACGGACATACGCTTTTCGGCGAGGCGCTGTTCCTCGACAGTGATCTCGGATTCGACGGTGGGGGACGTTACACGATAGTTGATGCCGGCATGGTGCAGAGCCTCAAGGAGCTGAACGCTTTGTCGTTCGATCGTGCCGCACGACGCATCTCCGCATGGCCCGGACATGGTTACTTCATCTGCAAGGACATCTCGCTGATGGAGTTCCCCTCGGGAAAACGGGCAATGGCCATCGGCTCGGAGTATGCAAAGATCCGGGTTGCGGAGTGGATCGTCCGCGACGAAAAGAAGATCGGCGTGAAGTTCAACTATACGTATGACAAAATCAAGGCTGACGGTCTGCCCGAATGGGGCAAGGTCTACGACGTGAAACTCGCGGGTGACAAAACCATCGAAATCCCGCTTCCGGCAAACTCCTCCGATTCGGAGTGCGCTCCCTGGGGCAAGGCGCCGCTGCGCATCAGCTTCGCAAACGATCACGCCACGATTCAGATCACCGATGAGAAGGCCGCCGCAGGCAACGAGTATCGGTTCGTCATCCGCGCGGGAGCCGGCTATACCGAGGCCAAACTCCGACTCGTGGAGTAAGCGGCCCGGGAGTCATTCAGAAACCCGAAACCCGATTCAACCATGTTGCTGCTACTGAGTTTCTGTCTCGTACGGATGGGTCTGACGCTCCTGCGAGGCAAGGTGGAATCCGGAACGAAATCCGTCGTCTGGCGTCGGTTTCCCGGGAACTATGGAAAGGCTACGTAACGATAATCCGCAAAACTTCAAATGATTATATACGTCATTTGAAGTTTTGCCGCATATAGAGGGGGGGCTTCTATCCGAAAATTTCGGAATCCGGAGGAAGCGTCGAATCGAAAGTTTTTGGTATCTTTGCTTCATGAACAATCCGCTCGAATATACGGCCCGAGACTACACCGTGTCGCTCCCGGCTTCCGAATACATCGCCGTCTACCGCGATGCCCGGCGCATCGGCGCCTGCTGCCGCGTCTGTCCGAATTACGGCCGCAGCTGGGCCTGCCCGCCCTTCGATTTCGACATGGACGAATACCTCTCGGGATACCGGACAGCCCTGATCATCGCCACGAAGATCTCTCCGGTTCGGCACGATCTGCCCATCTCCGAGGCGCAGCGCCTGCTATACCCCGAGCGGATCAAACACGAAAAAGCACTGCTCGAACTGGAACGCCGATACGGCGGTCGGGCCTTTGCATACGCCGGAACCTGTCTCTATTGTCCGGCAGGAAGCTGTTCCCGCCCCGATGGACAACCGTGTCGTCATCCGGAACGGGTCAGGCCCTCGCTCGAAGCCTGCGAGTTCGATCTCTGCCGCACGACCGAGGAGCTGCTGGGAATTCCCCTGCGCTGGGGCGAGGGCGACCGGCTGCCCGAATACCTGACTCTCGTGAGCGGCTTCTTCCACAATGCCGGGAACGTGACCTTCGGATAAGACTCCGAATCGTTTTTTTCGTCCCCTCGGTACAATTTTCGAAAAAATAACTATCTTTGCGCCGCAATGGTTCCTCTCCGGCACGCCGGACAGGATGAAAAGGGAACCCGGTGAGAATCCGGGACAGTACTCGCTGCTGTAAGTCCCCTCCTTCGGGAGAAAGTCGTTTATCCTACTCTTTGCCACTGGTCTACAAACTGGGAAGGCCGATAAACGGGGACAAGTCAGAAGACCTGCCATCGCGAATGATTTGCACCCGCGGGTTTCGGGTTGGAATCAAATGGCTCGGTCGTTTCCCTCTGCGCAACGTACCTTCCCCCGATTTGATTTTATACTGTCACCCCTCGTGCAATCACCCGACAAGTGATTTCGAATGATGAGAGGTGTACGACAGCAGGAACATGTCTGCGGTGTGAGAACGGTTGTTTCACGCCCCCACCGATCGTCTCCCTGTCGGAAGCGCATGCCTGTTGCGGGTCTCCACCTGCGGCAGGCATCTCCTGTTGTGTTTGTCATTCAAACCCTTTATCAAAAACAAAAATCATGAAAAAATCAATTACCCTTTGGGCGATTGCCCTCTTCGGCGTTGCGACGTGGAGCTGTTCGTACGACGACAAGGAGCTATGGAATGCCGTTAACGACCTGGGAGGCCGGGTGGAGAGCATGGAACAGGCCGTCGACAAGGCCAATACCGACATCGATGCCCTGCGGAAAGTGGTCGAGGCCCAGCAGACGAACGTGACGATCTCCGAGGTCGTCGAGACGGAAAACGGGTACACCATCCATTTCTCCGACGGTAAGACGGCTTCGATCTCCAACGGGAAAGACGGGGCCAATGCTCCGGCGCTCTCGGTTGTCAAGGATGTGGACGGTCTTTATTACTGGGCTCTCGACGGCTCGATCATTGAGGTCGAGGGTGTGCGGATCAAGGCGCAGGGGACAGACGGCATCACACCGCAACTGCGCATCAACCCCGACACGAAAGAGTGGGAGATGTCGACCGACGGCGGACAAAAGTGGACGTCGATGGGTGTCAAGGCTGAAGGTACGGACGGCGATTCGCTGTTTTCGGACGTCCAGAACAACGAAACGGAGGTGATCTTCACGCTCGCGGACGGCAAAACAACCATCGTCATTCCCAAAACCCCGACGACAGGTTTCGCATTCGTCTATCCCGAGGAGTTGCCCCTGGGTTCGAATACCGTGGAGAGATACTTCCTCTTCGCATTCGGTCAGGAGCGCAAGCTCACGTTTACGGGAGAGGTCACGGCTGTCGATCTGATGAACGTGCCCCAGGGCTGGTCGGCCGAGATCGATCCGAATGCCAAAAGCGTGAAGGTCACGGCTCCCGCATTCAACAGCCTCTACTACACGGAAGGGATCCTTTCGCTCGTTGCCATCGACGGAAAGGGACAAACGGTTCTGACCTCGGCCCGTCTCTGCGCCGTGGACTTCTCCGATCCCGAAGCGACCTTTGTGCTCAACGAAGGCAACATGACCACCGAAAACGGTTCGATCATCCACATCACCGCCGACGGACACGTCATCGACCACGCCTATTGGCGGATGAATGCCTCGGAGCTGGGAAATACCGCCCAGGATCTGTTCATTGCCGAAGGCAAGATGTACATCATCTCACAGAACGGTGGAAGTGACGGCATGCTGGTCGTGGCCGATGCCCGGACCCTCCAGAAGAGGGACAGTTTCAGCAAGGAGGAGCTGTCGGGTCTCTCCTGGCCGTCGCATGTGGCCGTCGTGGGAAATACGGTCTACATCCGCGACAATGCCGGAATCTGGACCCTTGATCTCGATTCGCGCTCGCTGACCTCGGTGACCGAGACGAAAGGGGCGCTGAAAAACCGCATGGCCGTTGTTGACGGCAAGGTCTTCGTCCCGGCCTCGAAGGCGATCCTCGTTCTGGAGAACGGAGCGCTCGTGCAGAAAATTGAACTCGAGGGTACCGTAACCGGTGTCATCAAAGCCGACGACGAGGGTTATCTGTGGGTTTCGTGTTCGACCAGCCCCGCCCAGATCATCAAACTCAAGGCCTCCGACTACTCGATGGACAAACACGCGCTTTCGGCGGGCGGCGTCTCTCCGGGGTGGGGCGCAACGCCGGGCATTTCGGCCAAGGGCGACGAGATCTACTTCTGCAACAACACCTCGACGATCTACCGCCACACCTTCGCCTCGAACACGACCGAGACCCTGGGCGACGTGAAGTCGAATATCTCGAACTGGGGTATGATCTACAACATGCCGGCCGTACACCCCGTAACCGGAGAATACCTTTACAACACGATCCTGGGATACGGCTGGAGCTTCCAGACCAATGACATCTCGGTGTACGACCTGGGGGCGGGAAACCCCGTCATGGTGGCCGACTATCAGAACTACACACACTTCCCGGCCGGATTCTTCTTTACGGCGTCGTTCTGACCCCGTTCCGGCGCGATTCGCCACAGAATGGGATTGCCGCCCAAGGGCGGCAATCCTTCATTCGATTGAAAAACAAATGTCTGGAAACAAATCATGAAACGATACCTTGCCCAGGGGCTGACGGCACTTGCCATGGTGGTTTTTGCCGGTTGTAGCGAGACGGACCGCGAGACACCGCTTCCCGCCCCTCCGGTCATTACGCTCGACAGCCCGACATCGATCTATACGGTCAAGAGCGGACGCGAGATCGAGATTTGCCCAACCTATGAAAACGCCGGGGAGGCGACTTTCGCCTGGCGGCTCGACAACGAACTGCTCGGCAACGGACCGACCTTGACGTTCTCATCCGAACAAAGCGGGCGCTATTACATTACCCTCACGGTGACCAATCGCGGCGGAAGGGACGAGGAGGAGCTGCGCATCGACGTGCTGGACCTGACACCGCCGACCATCTCGCTCCCGGGAGCGGACAAAGGATTCACCGTGCTGCTCGGTTCGGAGCTGGCTCTCAACCCGGAGGTGGCCTCGACGCTCGAAACCTCCTTCCGCTGGACCCTCGACGGCCGGAAGGTCTCCGATGAAAAGGACTACCTCTTTGCGGCGACCGAAGCCGGCGACCACACGCTGCGGTTCGAAACGTCCAACGAGGATGGTGAGGATGCCGTCGAATTCACCATCCGGGTCCGCACGCCGGAGGAGAGCGACTTCTCGTGGAGCTTCGAACAGACCTCCTGCAACGTCGCCGTCGGCCGCGTGATCCGGCTTCGGGCCCTGGAGGTGGAAAACGCATTCAACGCCACTTACACCTGGAGCATCGACGGAGAGGTCTTGCAGGAAAGCATGACGCCCGAATACGCCTATACGGCCCGCGCGGAAGGAACATACACCCTGCGGCTCGAAATGAAAAATCAATACCTCACGGCCTCGCAGCTCTTCACGGTGACGGTCTGCCCGCCCGAGGGAACCTACTACCGGCCCCGCACGGGCGGCAGTCAGGCCGCCTGCAACCGGGTATACGAGTTTCTGCCGGCGCCCGGACAGTTCGTCAACGAACACTACTCGGCCACGACCATGCAGGAGGCCTGTGCCCATGCCGAAGAGGCGCTGGCACAAAAGGCATACGTCTCGCTGGGTGGTTTCGGCGGTTATCTGGTCGTGGGATTCGACCACAGCATCGACAATGACGGTGACTACAACATCGCCATCACGGGGAATGCCTTCGACGGATCCTCCGAACCGGGCATCGTCTGGGTCATGCAGGACGAAAACGGCGACGGCCTGCCCAACGACACCTGGTACGAACTCCGCGGTTCGGAATACGGCAAGGAGGAGACCCTCCGGGATTATGCCGTCACCTATTACCGCCCCGAAGCTCCGAAAATGAATGTCTCATGGACGGACAATCGCGGAGCAAGCGGCACGATCGAGTATCTCGGCACCTTCCACCAGCAGGATTATTATTATCCGGCGTGGGTCGAGGCCGGGAGCTACACGCTGCGCGGTCCGTGTCTCCAGTCGCGCAGTTACGATCAGTCGGGGAACGGAACCTATTGGGTCAATCCCGCCTTCGAGTGGGGATATGCCGACAACTTCAGCCCCGTCGACCGGCTCTCCGACAGCGACAACTACAACGCCGCAGCCTCCGACAACCACTTCAAGATCGCCAACGCCGTGACTTTCGACGGGAAAAACGCCGATCTGAAATACATCGATTTCGTGAAGATCCAGGTCGCCGTCAACCAACAGTGCGGCTGGATCGGTGAGGTCTCGACCGAGGTCTTCGGAGTCAAGGACTTCAACATGAGCAAGTGATACGGTGAAGAGGGGTAAGATACAATTGTGCAGATCGTTGCTTGTTACGGTGGCGTACCTGATCTCCGGTCCGGGATCGGGTACGACCTCCGTTTTTGCGCAACGCCCGGACTCCTCCCGTCTGGCGCACATCCAGCGCATCGATTCGGTGGTGGTCGTCGGGACGTTCCGCCCCGAGAAGGTGATCCCCGCACAGGTGTTGAGCGGGGAGCGGTTGCAACGACTCAACGCGCACTCCATCGCCGATGCCATCCGCTACTTCTCCGGCGTACAGATCAAGGACTACGGCGGAATCGGCGGCTTGAAGACCATCAACGTCCGCGGCATGGGAACGCAACACGTCGGCGTCTTCTACGACGGCATCCAGTTGGGCAACGCCCAGAACGGTCAGATCGACCTGGGGAGGTTCTCACTCGACAACATGGCCTCCGTGACGCTCTACAACGGCCAGAAAAGCTCCGGCATACAGGCCGCCAAGGATTATGCCTCGGCCAGCGCCGTCTACCTGCAGTCGCGGATCCCGGAGGTCTCCCCGGATCGACGGTACAACCTCCGGCTTTCGCTCAAAGGCGGATCTTTCGGTACGGTCAACCCCTCGATCCTCTACGAACAGCGGCTCGCGGAACGGATCTCCAATTCGTTGAACGCGGAGTTCCTCTATACGACCGGGCGTTACAGGTTCTCCTACGTCAAGGCCGACGGTTACGACACCACCGCCGTACGACAAAACGGAGACGTCCGGGCCCTGCGTATCGAAGAGGGGCTCTTCGGCCGGATTCCGAATGGCAGCTGGCGTGTCAAGGCTTACTTCTACAACTCCGAACGAGGTTATCCGGGGGCTTTCGTCCGTGAGGAACCCGGCAAATTCCGGCACGAAGACCGTCAATGGGATTCGAACTTCTTCCTGCAGGGGGCCTTCAACAAGGCTCTCGGAAAGCGATATCGCCTGTCGCTCAACGCCAAGTATGCCTACGACTACCTGCACTATCTCTCCGATCCGCGGCTCGACGTCACGACGATGTACGTCAACAACCACTACCATCAGCAGGAGGCCTATCTCTCGGCCGCCCACGAATTCAACCTCTTCAAGTGGTGGGATCTCAATCTGGCGACCGACCTGCAGTACAATGTGCTCGATGCCGATCTGGTCAATTTCGTCTATCCGTCGCGTCTGATGGCGCTGGCCGCCACAGCCACCACCTTCCGGTTCGACAAAATAACCCTGCAGGGGAGTCTGCTCTATACCTTCGTCGAAGACTTCGCCCGAAAATCCGGAGCCGCAGCCGGCGACAAGAACGTCTTCACACCCACCGTCGTGATGCAATACCGGCCGCTGCGTCACATCGATCTGGCACTGCGGGCCTTCTACAAGCGGATCTTCCGCATGCCCACGCTCAACGATCTCTACTACACCTTTATCGGCAACAAATACCTGAAACCCGAGTACACCACCCAGTACAACCTCGGTGCCTCCTATACGAAAGAGTGGCCCAAAGCCCATTTCCGGAGATTCGAAGCCAGCCTCGACCTCTACTACAACGAAGTGGATGACAAGATCATCGCCATGCCTACGTCGAATCAGTTCCAGTGGACGATGGTCAACCTGGGGTATGTCGAGATCCGCGGGGCGGATGCCGTCGTGAGCGGTTCGATGCGATTCGGACAGCTCGGCGTCGACGGCCGCGCAACCTACACCTACCAAAAAGCCCAGGACTTCACGGACCGCACCAGCACCTACTACGGCGGGCAGATTCCCTACATCCCCTGGCACAGTGCCTCGGCCGTCGTGGGGCTGAGTTTCGGCGACTGGTGCCTCGACTACAGCTTCATCTACACCGGTGAACGCTACGAATCCTCGGCCAATATTCCCGAAAACCACGCTCCGGCCTGGTATACGAGCGATCTGGCACTCTCGAAACGCTTTCACCTGCGCCGCTCGCAATTGCGGACCGGTATCGAGGTAAACAATCTGCTCAATCAACAATACGAAGTCGTACAATGTTACCCGATGCCGGGTACAAATGTCAAAATCATCATCTCCTGGATATTATGACCATCGGAAAGATCCTTCGCACCACATTGCCGCTGCTTGCGCTGTTGTCGCAATTCACCGCCTGCCGCAAGGAGGAGGCGATCGTCCCCTCGACCCCGACCACCGTCACGGATCCCGCCGATTCCGACGGGGAGATCTGCGGATTCTTCCTGCTCAACGAAGGAAACATGGGCAGCAACAAGGCCACGCTCGACTACTTCGACTATGCAACGGGAGTCTACACGAAAAACATTTATGCCGAACGCAACCCCGGCGTCGTGAAGGAGCTGGGGGATGTGGGCAACGATCTGCAAATCTACGGCGGGAAACTCTACGCCGTGATCAACTGTTCGCATTTCGTCGAGGTGATGGATGTCCGTACGGCACGTCACCTCTCGCAAATCTCGATCCCCAACTGTCGCTACATCACCTTCAAGGGACGGTATGCCTATGTCAGTTCGTATGCCGGGCCGGTCCAGATCGACCCCAATGCCCGTCTGGGCTATGTGGCGAAGATCGACACGGTCTCGCTGGAGGTTGTCGCCACCTGTACGGTAGGGTATCAGCCCGAAGAGATGGTCATCGTCGGCGAAAAGCTCTATGTCGCCAATTCGGGCGGGTACCGCGTTCCCAATTACGACCGTACGGTTTCGGTCATCGACCTTGCGACATTCCAGGAGGTGAAGAAAATCGATGTGGCCATCAATCTGCATCGGCTGGAACTGGATCAATACGGACAGATCTGGGTCTCTTCCCGGGGCGACTATTACGACACCCCCTCCAGGACGTACGTCATCGACAGCCGCACGGATGAAGTGACCGATGAATTCAAGCTGCTGCCCAACAGCGAGATGACCGTCTGCGGCGATTCGCTCTACGTTTACAGCACCGAATGGAACTACAACACCCAGAGCAACGCAATCAGTTATGCCATCGTCAACGTCCGCACGAAAAGGATCGTCACGCGCAACTTCATCACCGACGGCACGGAACAGCGGATCTCCATTCCATACGGCGTTGCGGTGAATCCCTCGACACGGGAGATCTTCGTGACGGACGCCAGGGACTATGTCACACCCGGACGTCTCTATTGTTTCACGCCGGACGGCAGGAAGCGATGGGAGGTCGAAACCGGCGACATCCCCGCACATATCGCCTTTACGCGTCAGCCTCTCGCGCCGCTTCAGTAATCCACGGGTTGCAGCAGGAGGACCCGTTTATCGGGAAACGGCTGAGCGTGTCGCTCAGCCGTTCGAATGTCAACGTGCGGGCCAACGGATCGTGACGCGCGGCCTCATCATCCTGGTCGACGGCACGGGGCGATGAACGGTCAAGACCGACTGCGGACCGGGAATCCGCATCCGGAAGCTTCCGGAGCGGTTCGGTCGCATCCCTATTTCAGATGCGTCCGAATAAAGGCATCGACCCGGTCAATCATCTCGGGGGTCCAGAACTGCCAGCTGCCGTGGTCGGCCCGGCGCAGGGCGTAAAATTCATACTCCCGGCCGTACTTTTCGAGTTCGTTGGCCAGGGCGTCGGCCTGTGAGAAGGGGACCACACGGTCCATCGTTCCGTGAGCCAGCAGGACGGGCGGCAGATCGTCGGCCTCCCGGATGTAGTAGAGTGGACTGGCCTCCCGGGCCTTTTCGGGCGCCTCCCAGACGGCCTTTCCGCCGATGAGCAGCCCCTCGGGGCTTGTGGCGTCACCCTTCGAGGCGGCCGTCGGGTCATCCTTCAGATGCAGCAGATCGGTGGGCGGGTAGTAGGCGATGATGCCGTTGATGGCCGGCAGCGGGTCCTCACCCAGATGCAGTCCCGTAAAGAGGGCCGTATGCGCCCCCGACGAACTTCCCCAGACAAAGAGATTCCGGTCGTCCAGGCGATACTCGTCGGCATGTTCCTTCATGAACTCGATGGCCGAGAGGGCATCGTTACGCTGGGCCGGGAAGGTCGCCACCTCCGACGGGCGGTACTCGACGATCGCCACGACATAACCGCGTTTGGCCAGCGCCGAGATCTGCGGCACCTCGGAGTAGAGATCCTGCTTCATCCACGCCGAGCCCCGGACAAAGAGCACGCACGGGAAACGTTTCTGCGCGTCGTCGTAGGGTTGCGGCAGGACGATCTGCAGTTTCAGATCCAGCCCGTCCTTCGTGGCATAGACCACATCCCTGAGGTAGGTAAGTTTGTAGATTTCGTCGGTCTGCTCGACCATCTGCACCCGGTCGTTCGTCGGTCGGGCTTCGGGAAAATCCCGATTGTTGTTCCGGGGGCCGTTCTGCGCACCAGCAGCGGCTGTAAGAGAACACAATACCATGGTAATCCAGAGTTTTGTTCCGTTCATGATTCGATTGCGGTTTGTTACACGAATAGCTCCCGAGGAAGACCGACAGCAGGTCGGCAGCCACAGAGTACTGTTCATGCAACGGCATTGGGCGCTCGAAAATTGTGCCGCAAGAAAAGATGCTGACAATCCGCGGAACGGTAATCGCTATTTTTGCAACCCGATTGCATTGTTTTCTTTGTACTTTTGCTCCTCGAAAAAAGAACAAACCAGCAAATACAATCATGAAAACAGCAAACTTCTTTGTCGGAATGCTCAGCATATTGCTCATGGCTTCGTGTCATGGGCATGCGGGCCGTACAGGAGAGGATCACGAACATGACCATGGACCACAGGAACAGGAGATGCACGCAGAAGAATCGGAACAGCATGCCCATTCGGACGAGATCGTCCTGCCGGCCGAAAAGGCCCGGGCCGCCGGCGTTGTCGTCGAGAGCGTCACACCGGGCGATTTTCACAGCGTCATACCCGCCAGCGGAACGATTCTCCCCGCAACGGGCGACGAAACGCTGATCGTGGCACCGGTATCGGGTATCGTGACGTTCCTCCGTCCGCTGGTGGCCGGCAGCACCGTCAGGGCCGGGGAGGAGCTCTTTGCCGTCTCGGCCGAAAACCTGCAGGACGGCGACCCGATCGAGCGTGCCGCCATCGCCTATGAGGCGGCCCGCAAGGAGTTCGAACGCGTCAGCAGCCTCGTCAAGGAGCGGATCGTCTCCGAAAAGGAGTTCAATGCCGCCAAAAGCAACTACGAAACCGCCAGAATCGCCTTTGAGGCTGTCTCCCGCACACGAAACGGAAAGGGCAATGTCGTGAAGAGCCCCTCGGAGGGCTCGTTGACGTCGTGTCCGGTCCGCTCGGGCGATTACGTCACGGTCGGACAACCGCTCGCCCGGCTCTCCCGCAACCGGCGTCTCCATCTGAAGGTCGATGTTCCGGAGCGCTACTACGCTTCGCTCGGCGAGGTCGTTGCGGCACGCTTCAAACCCTCCTGTTCGGAGCGTTTCTTCGATACGCAACAACTCGGCGGACACAGGCTGGCCTATGGCAGATACACGTCCGATGCGGCGGGATATGTGCCTGTAACCTTCGAAATGAATGCCGACAAGGAGCTGCTGCCGGGAACCTTCGCCGAGGTTCGGCTGCTTGCCGCCGCACGCCACAACGTCATCAGTCTGCCCGTCTCGGCCCTCACCGAAGAACAGGGCGTCTACTTCGTCTACCTGCAGCTTGACCAGGAGTGCTACCGCAAACAGGAGGTGCAGACCGGAGCCTCGGACGGCGAGCGTGTGGAGATCCTCCGCGGACTCTCGGGCGGCGAACGTGTCGTCACGCAGGGTGCCATTCACGTCAAACTGGCCTCGGCCAGCAACATGATCCCGGCTCATACCCACAACCACTAATCCCGACGAACCATGCTGAACCGAATTATCCGATTTTCGCTGCAAAACCGGCTGCTGATTCTGGTGGCGGCCGTCGTGCTGGTCATCGCCGGTTCCTATACGGCCAAACATGCGGAGGTGGATGTCTTTCCCGATCTGAATGCCCCTACGGTGGTGGTCATGACCGAAGCCAACGGCATGGCCGCCGAGGAGGTCGAACAGCTGGTTACCTTCCCGATCGAAACGGCCGTCAACGGCGCTACCCACGTCCGTCGCGTGCGCTCGTCGTCAACCACCGGATTCTCGGTCGTCTGGGTGGAGTTCGACTGGGATACGGACATCTATCTGGCCCGCCAGATCGTCTCGGAAAAACTCGCCACGATCGACGGTGAACTGCCCGACAACGTGGGACGGCCGACGCTGGGCCCGCAATCCTCGATTCTGGGCGAGGTGCTCATCGTCGGACTCACCGCCGACAGCACCTCGATGCTCGATCTGCGTACGATCGCCGACTGGACCATCCGTCCGCGGCTGCTCTCCACGGGTGGTGTCGCCCAGGTGGCCGTCCTCGGCGGCGATATCAAGGAGTATCAGATTCTGATCCACCCCGAAAAGATGAAGCACCTGGGAGTCTCGCTTCAGGAACTGCTCGACGCCACAGACAAGATGAACCAGAACACGAACGGCGGTGTGATCTACGAATTCGGAAACGAGTACATCGTCCGCGGCGTTGTGGCCTCGGACGACGTCGAACAGATCGCCTCGGCCGTCGTCAAGACCCGTAACGGCGTACCCGTCACACTGGCCGACATCGCCGACGTAAGGATCGGAGCCCAGCAGCCGCGGCTGGGTCTCGCTTCGGAGAAGGGACGGCCTGCCGTACTGCTCACCGTCACCAAACAGCCCAATACCGGTACCATCGAACTGACCGAACGGCTCGAAGCGGCCCTGAAGGATTTGCAACGCAACCTCCCGGCCGACGTCCACGTCTCGACCGACATCTTCCGCCAGTCGCGATTCATCGACAGCTCGATCGCAAACGTCAAGGAGTCGCTCTACGAAGGAGCCATCTTCGTAGTGCTGGTGCTCTTCCTCTTCCTGGCCAACGTGCGGACAACGGTGATCTCGCTCGTGACGCTGCCGCTGTCGCTGCTGATATCCCTTCTGGTAATTCATTATCTGGGACTGAGTATCAACACGATGAGTCTGGGCGGCATGGCCATTGCCATCGGTTCGCTGGTCGACGATGCCATCGTCGACGTGGAGAATGTCTGGAAACACCTGCGCGAAAACCGGCTGCTGCCCCCCGGCGAACGCAAACCGGTTCTGGAGGTGGTCTTCAACGCTTCGCGCGAGGTCCGCATGCCGATTCTGAACTCGACGCTGATCATCGTCGTGAGCTTCCTGCCGCTCTTCTTCCTGAGCGGCATGGAGGGGCGGATGCTCATCCCGCTGGGCGTGGCCTTCATCGTGGCTCTGTTCGCCTCGACGATCGTCGCCCTGACGCTGACGCCCGTGCTGTGCAGCTATCTGCTGGGCAGGAAGATGGAGCAAGGGGACGGGGTTCCCAGGGAGGCCTTCCTTGCCGTATGGCTCAAGAAACACTACCTGCGGGCTCTCGAATGGGCCCTGGCCCACAAAAAGAGCGTCGTAGGTTGTACCGTGGCACTGTTTGCCGTGGCGCTGGGACTCTTCTTCACCCTGGGCCACAGCTTCCTGCCCGCCTTCAACGAGGGGTCGTTCACCATCAACGTCAGCTCGCTGCCCGGCATCTCGCTCGAAGAGTCCGACCGCATCGGCCGCCAGGCCGAAGAGCTGCTGCTCTCGATCCCCGAGATCAAGACCGTGGCCCGCAAGACCGGCCGTGCCGAACTCGACGAACATGCCCTGGGCGTCAACGTCTCGGAGATCGAGGCGCCGTTCGAACTCGACGGACGCTCGCACCGCGAGGTGCTCAATGACGTGCGCCAGAAACTCTCGACCATCGTCGGAGCCAACATCGAGATCGGGCAGCCGATCAGCCACCGTATCGATGCCATGTTGAGCGGTACGCAGGCCAGCATCGCCATCAAGCTCTTCGGCGACGACCTGAACCGGATGTTTACCCTCGGCAATCAGATCAAGGAGGCCATCCGGACGGTGGACGGCATCGCCGACCTGAATGTCGAACAGCAGATCGAACGCCCCGAACTGAAGATCATCCCCAAACGCGACATGCTGGCCCGTTACGGTATATCGCTGGCCGACTTCAACCGTTTCGTCACGGTCTGCATGGCGGGGGAGAGCGTCTCGCAGGTCTACGTCGACGGCAAGAGCTTCAATCTGGTCGTCCGCGCCGACGAGAAGAACCGAGGCCGTGCCGAAGCGATCCGCGATCTGATCATCGACGGCCCCGACGGCCGCAAGGTACCTCTGTCGGAGGTGGCCGAGGTGGTCTCCTCGACGGGCCCCAACACGATCAACCGCGAGAATGTCAAGCGGAAGATCGTCATCTCGGCCAACACCAGCGGCCGTGACCTGCGCAGCGTAGTCAACGACATCCGCCAACGGATCGACAGACAGATCACACTGCCGGAAGGCTATCACGTCGAATACGGCGGACAGTTCGAGAGCGAGCAGAGCGCCAGCCGCATTCTGCTGCTGACGTCGCTGTTGAGCATCGTCGTCATCTTCCTGCTGCTCTACATGCAGTTCAAGAACGCCATGGAGAGTGGTGTGATCCTGCTGAATCTGCCGTTGGCTCTGATCGGCGGTGTCTTCGCCCTGCTGCTCACCACCGGAGAAGTGAGCATCCCGGCCATCATCGGATTCATCTCCCTGTTCGGTATCGCCACCCGTAACGGCATGCTGCTGATCAACCGTTACAACCTCTTGCGCGAGGAAGGAGTCTCTCTGCGTGAAAGTATCCTGACCGGTTCGCTCGACCGGCTGAACCCGATTCTGATGACGGCGCTGACCTCGGCCCTGGCCCTGATCCCGCTGGCTCTGCGCGGCGATTTGCCCGGAAACGAGATTCAGAGCCCCATGGCGAAGGTCATTCTGGGCGGTCTGCTGACCTCGACCTTCCTAAATGCCTTCATCATCCCGATCATGTACGAATGGCTGAACCGCAAAAACCGAATCGTTCGGAACGATCTGCCGAAAGAGTAACCCAAGCCCGGAGACAGAGACCCGCACCGTCTCCGGTGTGGTCGAGTCTCCGGCGGATACAAACAACACATAAAGCTACACTTACCATGAAAAAGATACTTGTCACCGTTCTGGTTTCGCTCGGGGCCGTACATGTCGAGGCCCAGCAGATCGAGCAGATTCTCAAACAGGTCGAGCAGAACAACAGGGAACTGCAGGCCATCCGGAAAACGAACGAAGCCTCCGAACTCGAGATCCGGAACCGGAACCTGCCCGAAGATCCCTCCGTGGAGTACAGCCCCTTCTATCTGAAGGGGAGCGACGGCATGGCCAGTTCGGAACTTGTCGTCACGCAGGGATTCGACTTCCCGACCCTCTATGCCGCCCGCCACAAGTCGGGAAAACTCCAAAAGGAGCTCCTCGACCTGCAATATCTCACGGCACGTCGTGACATTCTGCTCACGGCAAAGAACCTGTGTCTGGACCTGGTCTATCAGAACCGGATCCGTACATTGCTGGAGTCGCGGAGAGACAATGCCGAAGAGCTTCTGGAGCTCTTCACCCGGCGGCTTGAGGCTGGCGATGCAACACAGCTCGAAGTAAACAAGATCAAGATGGACCGGATGAACGTTCAAACAGAACTGACGCAGGCCGAAACGGCCCGCCAGGCGGCACTTCAGGAGCTGCTGGCACTCAACGGGAACCTCCCGCTGGCCATCGAACCGACGGAGTACGGAACAGGATTCCTCACCGAAGATTATGAGAAGATATACGATGATGCGATAGCTTCGGACTATGCATTGCACACGTTCCAGGCCTCCGAGCAGGTTGCAGCCCAGGAGATCCGTGTCAACCGTCAGAACTGGATTCCGAAACTGGAGGTCGGATACCGCCGGAATACGGAGATGAACGAGGCCCGGAACGGATTTCTGGTTGGAGCCTCCTTCCCGCTCTTCTCCAGCCAGCGCAAGGTGCGCATTGCCCGGGCCCAGCATGCGGGCACGCAGTTGCAACTGGAGAATGCCCGTATGCAGATCGAAAATCGGGTCCGGGCCCGAATCCAGGAGTTGCAGGCGCTGGGCAAGGCGGCCGAAGCCTACGACGTGGAACTGCTCTACCACACGCTTGAGCTGCTGCGCACAGCGGTCGAAAAGGGTGAAATCTCGGTAATCGACTACTATGTCGAAGCCGACGGCATCTACCGGAATCTGCAGAACTACATGTCCATCGAACGCCAATATCAGGGAGCCGTGGCCGAGCTTCGCAAAAACGAGTTGTAGAAAAGGAACGACCTGAGATACCCGAGCCACCGTCACAGCCTCGGAAAATCCCGAACGATCCTCTCCGTTGAAATCACATTCCCGGGCATACCGGACATTCTCCGTCCCGAACTCCGCACACAACCCCTCGTAAAGCGAGGTCTCATCCCGGGCTTCGCCCCGTCTGCACCAGGATTCCAGCAAATGGTCGCGGGCATCAGCCAACGGTCCGATCACGGCAATCCTGTTTCCGGGAGCAAGCGGGGGTGGGCGCGCTCGTCGTTCTTGAGCAGCACACACGATTCGGCCACCAGGCTGTCGGCCAATGCCATAGCCTTGGGGTACAGGAATGTTCCGTTCCGTTTCGGGCCGCTCCGGCGTATAGGGGCGGTCGAAAAGCCCGAGGCGGAACTTCAATCTCAACACCCGACGGACGGCATCGTCGAGCCGTTCGATTCCCACCTTTCCCGATTTCACGAGCGATTCGAGGTGATCCCGATAACAATTGTCCGTCATGTCCACCTCCACCCCGGCAAGAAAAGCAAGCCGTGCCGCCTCACAGCACCCAGAAGCCCGGCCCTGATTGACCTGTTGCAGGAGTATCCCAGTCCGAAACCTCGAAACCGACGTGTTTCCAGCGTTTTTTGAGGACCTCGGTCAAGGTATGGCCGTTGGCTGTTGTGTGTATTGACCGCATTCCGATCGTTCGGATTGTCATTGCGCCCCAGGGTCTTCGACCCGAAGGCCGCTTCCTCCGACCGCCAACAGCAACAGCCCAACCACGATTCTCTTCCGACCGATGCTCATCTCTTCCGGTTTTTCTCTACGGCTACCAACTGGATGGCATCGGCATAGGTGCGTCCGCTCCGGTCCTCGGGGCAGAAGGCCACGAAAGCCTTCCGGTGTGCATCGAAACGCCGGACTCCGAGCGGAATCCACTCGCCGCGCGTCTGTCCGGCGATGCGGATCGTATCGCTCTGCACCTCGATCCGTTCGGAGTGCTTGCCATCGTTCACCTCGAAGGTCATCCGCCGGGCCGCATCCTCATTGCGATGATAGTAGGCGTACACGGCATAATCACCCGAACGGGCCACCGTGAACTCGTAACGCAAAGGTTCCGTCTCGACCTTGCGATCGAGAGTCAGCGATCCGGGGCCATATCCCCACGGCACCCGCTGCCACGGACTGCCAGCCGGAATCTCAAGAGCGGCATCGTCCAGAATAAGGTCCGGAACCGAACCGTCCATCCGCGGATCGGCCGCAAAGATCGCCCGGACCTCCTTTCCGGAGATCTGCTGCACATCCGCATTCCGCTCCAGGGCCAGTCCGGCGGCAATGGCCGCCGCCTGTCCCAACACCATGAAGACCGGCTCCATGCGGATCGAGCCATAGGCAATGTGACTGGCCGAAAGGCAGACCGGCACCAGGAGATTCGTGCACTCCTCACGCCGCGGGATCAATGCCCTGTAGGAGATCGGATAGGGCGGGAATCCGCCGACCTCGACATTTCCCTCGTTCTTGACCATCGCACGCCCCTGCTTCACGACGACAATGCGCTGACAGTTGTGCGAATCCATCGTATAGGCGGCCATGCCGACAGGATCTTCCACCCGGGTGCGGCCCTCGCAGTCGTGCTGGGTCACAACGTACTCACCCTTCAGACGCCGGGCTTCGCGAACATAGAGCTGCGGCGTCCAGTGTCCGTTCTCGGGGTATTCGTCCAGAGGAAGTCCCCATACCGACATGCGGTTGCGCAATGCCTCCGGCACGCGGGGATCGTGCGCCATGAAATAGAGCAATCCGAGCGTATAGGAGGTGTGAGCCCGGGCGATGCGCTCCCGTTCTTCGTACGAAGTCTCGGCATAACCCGCATTCAGACCGATGGCATCGGTCGAAAATCCGCCGAGATTGTTTACATCGGTCTTCCGGTCGGGCATCGGACTCCAGATGAAGTAATCGTGAAGCGACTGCCGCTCGGGCCGGGCCGCAATCAGGCGGGCCAGCAGCTCGTAACGGGTCGAATCGTAGTCCACCGGACGTGCGATGGGAAGCCGGTTCGCAGGATCGTCGGTCAGACAGATTCGGTAGTTGTAGGCCTGGAGCCGGTCGTCCCCGCTGCCGCGGGGTTGCAGCGAATCCGCCGTGACACCCCACACCAGACCGCTCGCAGGATCTCCCGGAACGACGTAGGGGTCGATTCCGTCCGGGAACTGATGGCCCTGCAAAAGCTGTACGCCGTTCCAGGTCTCCCCGTATGTCGCGTTCGACTCCCGTCCCACAAAATAGGAGACTCCGGCCTCAGCCATCAAATCCCCTTCATAGGTACAGTCGATGAAGATCCGGGCCCGGATGTGACGCCGGACGCCGGTTTGGGGATTCTCGATGACGATACCGGTCAGGCGTCGACCCTCTTTACGGACCTCGACCAGCCGATATCCGTACCAGGGTTCGACTCCGACCTCCCGGAGCATCCGTTCAAAGACCGAAAGAGCGACCTTCGGTTCGAAAATCCACGATTCAAGACGGCCGTAATGACGTCCGACCCGGCGGTAAAACTCCTTGGAGAGGCCCTCGACCACCTGTTTGTTCCCGATATCGGTCTGCCCGAGACCTCCGGACGAAAGTCCCCCAATCCGGAATCCGGGTTCTATCAGACGAAGGCTTTTCCCCTGCAGGGCCACGGCCCGGGCCGCAATGACTCCCGCCGAGGAGGCTCCGTAGATACAGACGTCACAAGAGTCCTCCGGCAAGGTCTCCGCAAAGAGAAAAGTTGTGCCATGGAACAGCATGACAAGCGAAAAAAGCAGTTTTTTCATGGTGTTTCAGGATTTTCAATCGATTTTTCCAAATGGATGGCGCTGCCGCCTCCCGGTGCCAAGTGCAGGTACCGCAGGGAATCGGCCGTAACCGTACATGTACGGATCGTCAGCGGGGTAGGATTGGTCCGATAATCGGCTCCGGGTCTTGACCCGGTCCGTCGGGCAGGCAGTCAGGAAGTCGTTGGCCGGATTCCCTTCGTAGCTCTCGATCATGTCCGAGGTCATCTGCAGGAGAGTGTACGAAACGATACTCAGCGCCAGTAGCATCCGCCAGTAGCATCCGCCAGGGCGAGACAAAAGGCGTCCGGACAAAGGCCTTGACTCCCGATTGCCAGGGAGTCGGAAAGGCATGCTGCGTCCCGAGCGTGTCGCACCGCCGCTTGAGCGAGGCAGATCGACCAGCGCAGTCTCATACTGGGTCAGGTAAAGACGGTGGGACATTCCTCATGCAGCTCGAAACGCAGCAGATGCCCCTCATGCAGGGAGGCAAGATCCGTGCTGACAGGGGCACAGCCGGTCGGCAGCCCGAAGCAGAGAAGAAGGCAAATCCCGAGATTTGCTTTCAACGTCCGGCTCATAACTTCAACGGAATACGTAAACGGATATCTGACGAGGAGGCACCAATCCAGATCTCGAAGTCTCCGGATTCGGCGATCCACCTGCGTTGTTTTTCGTACCCAAAAGTTTTTTCCTTGTTGAAATCTATTTTGTAAACAACTTGTTTTTCCGATTGATTCCACATGATTACTAGTAAAGTATAAACCAGGATATTGGTTGTGAATAACAGACCTCCATGTCTTTTTAGATATATAATTCCGTTATTTTTCAATTGGAGTCTCGCTGGAACTCGCATTGAAAGACACGGGGGGTCCGCACAACCAGATTCTCGATGTACGAAACAATTCGCTCCTGATCATTAGGCTGAATACTCAATATCCGGACCCGGCCTTGTTCGTGCTCCGTAAACAGGGTATGTCCTGCATCACCCACCGTCACACAACCTCGCGGCGACAGCGAAAACCATTCGGAAGGATTCTCCACGCCAGCCATCACGGATGTTTCATCCCAGCACTCCCGGTCATAGGGCATGGGCAGATAAACTCCATAGGCCATCTTGAGCGGATGGGACGCAGCATAAGTGATGGAATCCAGCGCCGAAGCCCGGAATCGGACCGAAGCTCCGGTTTCCCAAGGACTCAACAGAATATCCGTCGGCCATCGTTCGAATAAGGTGCGGGCCGAGAGCACATCGTAGCGGATATTGAATTCACGAGCCTGGGGATTGACGAAATTGCCGCCCATCATCGAAAGCAGTCGGACTTTGCGGGCTACCAGCTCTTCACCTGAAAGGTTACTCGCCGCATCGGGCGCGGACTCCAGCAACAGCCGTAGATTGGTTGCAAAACCTACGGATATGATGACCACACTGCTGTCCGGCTGCGAGGCAAGGATCTCGCGATAGGCGGCAGTCGAATTGCGGCGGGAGGGCTCGACAAAATCCGACATCGGACCGAACTTCTCCGATCGGACAACCTGTTCAGTATAGGCCGGGGTCTTTTGTCGCTGTTCGGGAAGCAGTGAGTCCGGAGAGGTCGATACCGGAATATCCGGGTGACCGTAAAAGTCATTCATCAAACGGATAAACGGTTCGGACCAGGCATCGGCCTTGTTGTTTGAGATGAGCAGCAACTGGATTCGTCCGGCTTCGCGGTATTTGTAAAGCATGTCGAGAGCCAGCGCATCGTCCACATCATTGCCCATGTCCGTCTCAAAAATAACCCTTACTGGCTCCTCGGCCCGCAGCGCAGATACGGAGAGAATCGCTGCGAGCAACAGACTGAAAATAGGTCGTGTTTTCATCATAAGGACATTTACCGATTATTCATTCCAATCGTCCGTACGGAAAGGATAGGCAACCAGCCCGTAATTGTTGTAAAGGTTTGCGTGGAAATAGTTCGTGAAGCAATAGCGTACGGCAACAGGCTCCGGGACGGCATCGCTATGCACCCAAACCGTCGAACGCCCCTTGATGCGGGCTTCGGCCGGATGGAACACCCGATCCTCTCCCGCAATTTCAAATCCCCGGATCGGATCCCCTCCGGAACTGATCCCGTAGGGAGCATGGTCGAACGAGAGTGCAATGCTGTCGCCCTGAATCTTCATCGCCCGATAGGTCGGGCCTCTGCTTTCGAAACCCCGGAATCCATAACAATCGGCACAGGCCAGATAAAAGAGCCGTTTGGCCAGTGTTTGCTTGTCGGCAGGATGAATGGTGTGCAGAGCTCCGATATCGGACGTTGCAGCCAGTCCGCTGTGCGGGATGTCGGCCAGACAAGCCTGCTGGACCTCACGGAAACGGGCGACCTGACGGTCATCCGGAGACCACCCCATGTTCGTATAGCCATAAGGGGCCAGTTGCACGTAAAAAAACGGGAAATCCGCATTCCAGAGCTGACGCCACTCGGCCACCATGGCAGGGAACCGTTCCCGATAGGCTTCGGGGTTGGTGATATTCGCTTCTCCCTGATAGAAAAGACAGCCTTTGATCGTGTATCCGGAGATGGGGAGCAGCATGGCATTGTAAAGCACCGAAGGGGTCACATTCGCACGATTCGGATCTACCCGGTCGGGGATGCGGACTCCGGCAAAACGCAGCAGATTCTCCCGGCTCATCCATGCTTCGACCTTCGAACCGCCCCAGGCGCAGGTGATCATGCCTACCGGGACTTTCATGCGTTGATGGAGCATCCGCCCGAAAAGAAACCCTACGGCGCTGAACGTCTCGGCAGACTGCGGGTCCGAAACGGCCCATTCGCCCCGACAATCCCGTAGCGGAATGAGGCTGTAATCCCGTTTTACGCGGAAAAGACGCAACTGGGGATAGTCTGAATCGAGAATCTCATCCACGGCATTGGCCACGGGCTGATTGGCCAGGCCCCGGAAACTGATATCCATGTTGGACTGGCCGCCGCACAACCAGACTTCACCCGACATGACATCGTGCAGAGTCCGCGATCCATCCTTGTCCGACAGGACGATTTCATAGGGACCGCCGGCTTCGGGCGTCCGGATCGTGGCTTCCCATCGCCCTTCGGCATCGGCTGTTACCGTATGGCGGGTTTTGCCCCAGGAGGGGATAATCTGTACCTTTGAATCGGGAGCAGCTTCGCCCCACAACCGCACGTCGGCCTGCTGTTGCAGCACCATGTGGTCGGAGATGACGGCCGGGAGGCGTATTTCGGCGGCCAGCAGTGTCGGAAGCACTGCACAAACGAATGTCAAAACAATCGATTTCATGATTTTTCCAGATCTGATAATTTGAATTTCAAGGCATCCAGCCGCTCCTTGTGACGGGACACCACCACATAAACCCATCCGTCCCGCACGAGGGCAAACGGATAGCCGTAATCGCCGTTTTTCCAACGACCGTCGTACTGCTGTTCATAGTGGTCGTCGGAAAGGATGTAACACGTGTCATATTCGAATCCGTCGTCGGAAAGCGCGACGACAAGCGGATAGCGGGCTCCCGGCAAGGTGTTATCTGGCGTCCCGACATAGAGATACCGTCCGTCGGGAAGTGCGCCGAAAAACGACTTGGTCCCGTTGTCAGAGAATCCGCTCTTGACCGGCATGGTCCAGGAGAGGCCGCCGTCGTAACTCTGGGCCTGCCACAGATAGCCGTCAAAGGGCAACGTCGAATTGCGGAAGAGGCAATAGAGTGTTCCGTCGGTGTGCTCGAACAGCATACCTTCGCACAACGACGGGCGCACCTGTTCGAATGTTGTTTCTGCGTGTTGATCCTGCGGGGCCGTTTCGCACTTCCGCCACCCCTCCGCGCCATAAGGGTCCTCGGTGTAGTAGAAAGATCGGTTGCAGGTCATCACATACCGCTCCGACGATGCGAGCAGCGGCCGTTGGCAGGGAAAAACGGCAAGACCCGTTTCCACGGGATGCCACCAGTTTTTCCCGTCGGGAGAGGCAAGGACAAAAAGCCGGGGATTCAGTCGTTGGTTGGAGACACCGTCGTTGTCATTCTCGGCTACGTAGACTGTGAGTCGTCCGTTGCAGACCCGAATTCCGCCCGGTGTCAGGATCTTCTCTGTTCCATAATCCCCCGGGCCGGGCTCCGCCAGCACGACGGGTTCCGACCAATGGATGAAATCGGGGCTCGTTGCATACATGACCCGTTGCCCGGGTTCGTCTTCACCACGCATTCCATTGGAATAAACGACGTGGAACAGCCCCTGGAAACAGGTGACCGACGGGTGATGTACATAGCTCCAGGATCCCTCCGGCATATAGATCACGGCTCGCTCGGCATCAATTCTGGGATACTGTCGCGACAGTTCGAACGAATTCCGGAAATAAGGCACCTCCGTATTTCCAACCGACGCAGAGGTTTTTCCTCCGGAACTTCCGTCCGCTTCGGGATGCGCCCGTTCCCGGCACGCCGGAAACGCCATGCAGCACCCCGCCAGCAACACCAGCAACCCTTCTCTCATTGCAGTGCCGATATTTCGATCCGCAGAATTTCGATCCGCTCCTTGTGCCGGGAAACAATCACATATACATATCCGTCGTGCACCAGAGCGAATGGATACCCGTAATCGCCGCCTTTCCAGCGACCTTCGTAGAGTTGCGTATAGTGGTCGTCGGAAAGGATCCAGTTCCGGTCGAAGTGGAAACCGTCGGTCGAGACCGACAGCACCAACGGGTAACGCGTCCCGGGTTTCGTATGGTCGGGAGTCCCGACATAGAAATAACGGCCATCGGGCAGATTCCCGAAAAACGACTTGGTGTTGTTGTCCGTAAAGCGGCTCTTGACGGGCGATGTCCAGGAGATTCCTCCGTCATTGCTTTGCATCTGCCACAGATAGCCGTCATAGGTTTTGCCCGTACTGCGCAACAGACAGTAAACCTTATGGTCATTGTGTTCGAAGAGCGAACCTTCACACAGGGAAGGACGTACCTGATCGAATGTCTCGGCCCCGTCCTGGTAACGGAGTATGCCCATGCGCCCACGGTGCCATACGCCCACACCCGATGGATCGTCCGTGTAATAGACCAACGTATTCCCCGTGAGGATCATGCGCCCGTTGGAAAGGGTCAAAGGACGTTGGCAGGGGAAAACCCGGATGGAAAGATTCTGCGGTTCGGACCAGGTCTGGCCGTCTTCGGTCGTAACGGCAAAGAGCGTAGCTTTCAAACGGCGATTGGATTCTCCATCGTTGTCGTTCTCCGTATAGTAGAGCACCAGCTTGTCCTTCACGACGGTCAATCCGCCCGGCGTGAGAATCTTCATCTGTCCATATTCGCCCTCTCCGGGCGCCAGCAGAACTTCGGGGGTGCTCCATTCGACGAAATCGTCGGATGTGGTGAGCAGAATCCGTTGTCCGCACTCGTCCTCACCCTTGGGACTGTTCGAGAAGACCGCATAAAACCGACCCTTGAAAAAGGCCAGCGAAGGGTGATGGCAATAGGTCCACTCCTCGACCGGATCGAATACGACGATCTTCTCCGCATCGAGTTTCGGAGTGCGGGCCTTCAGCGAAAAATTATTGGAAAAAAGGATCGGTTCCTCGCCGAAGACCGGGGATACGGCGGCAACTGCCATCGAAAATACCGCGAGAAATAAAATAATAATACGTTTCATCATCGGATCGGTTTATTGGGTTGTTCCAGCCATGCCAGATTGAATCGGTAATGATTCCGGCTGCTCAACAAATGGATCATCCCGTCGGGTGACTGGGTCATGGCCAAGTATCCCCTGGGCTCGGAACGGTCGGCATCCATTTCGAAGAAGCCGGTCCAGGCTCCTCCGTCCATGAAGCGGTAATTGCCGTCGGAGATAAGCTTCACCACGGGCCAGGTCTCGCCTTCGTCATACGAAAGCGCCGCAAACATGCCGCTTTTGAGTTCCCCGTCAATTCGCATTCGTTTGTCGTCGGACGGGACCCGTAACGGATGGTGGGTAAACGATACGAGCAGGATCGGACCCTCTTTCAAACGGATCATCGTACAACGCTGTCCTCCGGAAATGGGAGGAAACGGTGATGCCGAATAACTCCAGGTGCGGCCCATGTCATACGAGATGCTGCGGGTCATCCGCCGGCGGCCCGAGCTGTCCGTCACATCGTTGCCGCGACCGAAGGCCATGAGCGAGCCGTCACGTCGCTGCACGAGGCAGGCGTGAATGCCCGCAATCACACCTCCGACACCGCCATCCTGGAACGTTTTGGGCCTGGGGCCACAGGGAGAGGAAAAACTGCGGCCTCCGTCACGGCTGATCTGCAATACCGAGCCTTCGTTGTTGTCGGGCCCTCCGTCACAGGTATTGAGCAGCCATCCCTCCCGGCTTCGGATCATTCCAGCTATGACCTGATGGCCGGGGACATGTTCCGGCGCCACAATCGAAGGCCGGCTCCAGTTGGCCCCGTTGTCGTCGGATCTGAGCGACATAAGCGCCAGATTGCGCCACCAGCCGCCGGCCTCCAGCCCGTTGAGCAACAAAAGCCGGCCGGTCTCGGGGTCGCACCAAAGCGACGAGCCCGTCATGTTGCGGTCGGGAACCTTGCACAGCAGCGAGGCCTCCTCCCACGTGTCGGAACCATCGGGCAGACGACTTTGCCAAATGGCCATCTCTCGGCCGAATTCACTGATCGTGGAGAACCATACGGCCAACAGATCTCCGTTTGCACACCAGGTAACGGCCGGACAATGATTGTGTGGATACATTGGGGTTTCGGATCGTTCCGGGGCCTTGACGTAGACAAGTGGTTCCTCGAACCGTGGCGTTGCAGGTCCTTCTGTCCATTTTTTGCGGGTCTGACTGACGCTTCGGGTTTCAGGCTTCCATGGCAGCGGTTTTGTCTCCGGGTCCGGAGCTTCCACGATGCGGAATCCCGTCAGGAAGTGATTGTCCTCCGGAATCATTGCCATCCGGTTGGCCGATCGGAGATAGACGACCGGGGTCGAATGGCTTCCGCCGCGGGTCACCCGATAAAGTCCGTCGGCATAGCCGACCGGATCAATCTGATCGTCCGCTGGATAAGGTCCGTACCAGTCCTGGCACCACTCCTCTACGTTACCATGCATGTCGTATAGACCGAAAGCATTGGGTCTGCTCTGGGCAACTGTGAGATCCACCGGCCGAAACGCATGGTGTTCTTCCTGATTCTTCAGGGCCTCATTGGGCAGCTGATCTCCGAAGGAGTAGGCCATGTAGGAGCCGGCCCGGCAGGCATATTCCCATTCCGCCTCGGTCGGCAACCGATAATTCCGCCCAGTTCTGGCAGAGAGCCAGCGACAGAAGTATCTGGCCTGAAACCAGTTGACAAACACAACGGCCTCGTTGTCACCGGAAGAAAAACCCAATTTGCCCCGCAAGGCCCGATGCGAAGGATCAAACTGTTCGTATTGGGCATTGGTGATCTCGGTGGCAGACATGCGGAACGGACGAGTGAGCGTAACCCGATGCAGGGGGGCTTCATCATAATCAGGGCCCAGCCCCTTGGATCCCATGTAAAATGTTCCGGCGGGAATTTCAACGAACCGGATGCCGGCCGCCGGCTCTTCCGCTGAAGATTCTGCCCGGCAGAAGAGCCCCAAGGCCATCCACAGAAATAATTTACCGTACATATCCTTACAAAAAGCAGGTTTCAAATACTAATCGGCGTCTCCGAAATCTTCCGCAGCCTCTGCAATGGAGACCTTCAGGCGAACCGTTACCTCATTACTACCTTCAAAGGTAATATTTTTGGCGACAAAAACCGCCTCGTACTCTCCGGCTTGCGTATAGGTATGGACAAACGATTCCTCTCGTGCGCTCATCGATTTGACGGCAATGCCGAAATTGGCTGTTCCCTCATCGTCGAGTTGCCCCGCGTATTCGTACCTGCATCCGCGTTCTCCGGAATAAAACGTGATATAGTCCGGATTTCCGGAAAAATTGAATCGGATTTCCTGTCCTGCTTCGTAAATATTTCCTTCGTCGAGCGTCGCCTGGAAGGATACCTCCTCCAGCACTTTGTCGCAGGATACGAAAAGAAAGGCCAAAATCAAAATATATCCTAATTTTTTCATCTGTCAGATCTTTTTGGGAGGTTTTACCATAACGGATTCTGTTTGATCTTGAAATTGGTCGCCATCTCCTTGCTGGGGATCGGATACCAGTTGTGGCGATATTCAGTATAGTCGGCCACGGCCGCAGCATAACTTTTGTTCGCATGCCAACGGGGATCGGCAACCTGAGCCCTGCGTTCGCTGGTCATGGCTTCGACATAGATTCCCCAACGGATCAGATCGAGTTTGCGCAAACCTTCGAAGCAGAGTTCGCGTCCCCGTTCATCGCGGATGAGTTGTCGGAATTCTGCCTGATCGAGTCCTGCGACATCCGCGTAGGCCGGATTGGCCCGGTGACGGACGGCATTCACACACTCGTAGGCCAGATCGGTAGGGCCACCATAGGCTTCGTTCTCGGCCTCGGCCAGCATCAACAGCACGTCGGCATAACGCAATGCAGGGAAATTGAACGGAGTGTAATCCTTGTCCTTCGTACCGGTCAACTCGTATTCGCGGCGGAACTTGCCGGCGTTGCAGTAGACATACTGGTTGTTGTTCAGATTGCGCCACAACTGCTCTCCGTTCCGATAGTAATATTCGCAGATGTTCCAGTTGCGCCGCGCGTCGTTTGCGTCATCATACAGATCGAACAGCTTGAGCGTGACGGAGACATATCCGTATCCGAAACCGTAGGCGTCGTTCTGATTGTTGTAGATGCCGTTGTAGCTGCCGATGCAGCCACCCGTGGTATGCCCGTCCTGATTGTTGCCCTTGAACTCGATTTCCCAAATGTTCTCACGATAGGTCTGGTCGTAAACGTCCTGCGCCAGATTGATGAACAGTTGGGAGTAATCCTTGTTGAGCTGGTGCAGCCCGCTTTTGTACACCTCACGGGCCCAATAAGCGGCTTTCTCATAGGCCTCCTTTCCTTGATTGAGGGGGAATCCTGCCATTTTCAGATAGACGCGGGCCAGAATTCCTTCGACAGCCGTCCGGGAGACATGTCCCGGCCCGGGGAGATTGTCGAACGTCTCAACCATCGGGACCACCCCTTCCATCTCGGTGACGACAAAATCGAACACCTCGCTGGCCGGCGTCGCCTCCATCTGCAAGGCTGCGAAGTCGGAATCCCGCGTCGATTGCAGGCGCAGAGGCACATCACCCCACAAACTGCCGAGAATGAAGTAGTAATAGGCCCGCAGGAAACGTACCTCCCCGGTATATCGTTCGATCAGTTCCGAGTCGATGTTTGCACTCTGGATATATTCGAGAAATGAATTGGCCCGGTCAATCCCGCGATAGAGGTTGGCCCAGAGGTTGTTCAACGTAGCGTTGGTATAGGTGTAGTTGTTCAGGAAGAGTTCCTGCTTGGTGTAATTCCGGTCGTAATAACTTAGGTCGTCCTGCAGGTTGAAGGCATAAAACCAGTCTCGGCCATAGAACGACAGGTCGGACAATGCGGAGTAGACACCCGTCAGAGCCATCTCCACGCTCTGTTCATCTTTGTAGGAGGTCTCCGGGGAGACAAAGCCCGCCGTCTCGACCTCGAAAAAGTCACAGGACGTGCACAATGCGACGGCGGCAAGTATGAATGATGCTTTTCTCATGATATGCAGTTTTTTAGAAGACGAGGTTTATGCCGAAAATGTAGCTCTTCGCCCGGGGGTAGGAGGACCAGTCATAACCGGGTGTCAGTGCGGTGTTTTTGGTCGACACCTCGGGGTCATAGCCCGAATAGTCGCTCCATGTGACGAGATTCTGGGCCGAGAAATAGATTCGGAGTTTCTCGATGTAGAACTTGCGGGTGATTTTGGCCGGCAGGGTATAGCCGACCGACAGATTCTTCAGCCGCAGGAACGAACCGTCCTCAACTTCGAAACTCGAATACTGTCCCGATCCCCAGCCGCCGACTCGGGGAATATCGCTCGTGGGATTCTCGGGCGTCCATCGGTTGCAGTAATCCTTCCAGCGGTTGTAACCCACTTCGGACTTGCCCCGCATGAACTGCATCCGGGCCGCGTTGAGGATGTCATTGCCATAATTCCATTGGAAAAAGAGATTGACGTCGAATCCGAAAAATTCGAACGTATTGTTGAATCCTCCGGTGTGGAGCGGCTGTCCGCGGCCGATGATGGTGCAGTCGGCATCATTGATGGTGCCATCCCCGTTCAGATCCCGGAACTTTGCATCGCCCGGCTGTACGCCCGAACGCCCCGTTCCGTTGTCGGGCAGATCGGCCTTGAGTACCCATTTGCCATCCACGTTGTCGAAATCCTCATACTTGTAGGTTCCGTCGTAAATATATCCGTAGAGCATACCCATGGGTTTCCCGACCTTGGTGATGTAGGCGTTGGAATAGGAGATGACGTTGACGATGCTCTCCTGTTCGTGCGAGAGGGCAAGGACCTTGTTGCGGTTGAATGAAATGTTGAAATCAGTGGTCCACCGGAAATTCTTCGTGTTGAAGTTCTCGGTCTGCAGTGTGATTTCAAGACCCTGGTTCCGAATCTTGCCGACGTTCATCGTATTGGTCAGGAAACCCGACGAAGGCGGAATGTCGGCCGACAGCAGCAGATCCGACGTCACCTTGCGATACCAGTCCACCGTCAGGGCGATCCGATTGCGGAACAGTCCGATGTCGATACCGGCATCCCATTGGGCTGTCGTCTCCCATTTCAGATCCCGGTTTCCCAACGCCGTGATGATATACCCCGTCGTATTCGCATTGTCGAAGGGATATTCCGAATCTTCCGTGGCGTACATCTGGGTGCGATAGGCATATTCCGAGACCCGGTTGTTTCCGGTAAGACCCCAGCTTGCGCGGAGTTTCAGGTTGGATATCAATTTGTTCTGCGACAGGAAACGCTCATTGGAGAGGTTCCAGGCTGCGGATGCCGACGGGAAATATCCCCAGCGGTGAGCCGGCGAGAATTTCGAAGAGCCATCGGCCCGGAATGTCGCCGTGAAGTAGTATCGATTGTCATAATTGTAATTGATGCGCGAGAGGAACGACATGAGGCTCCATTCGGCCAACTGGTAGGTCGAAGCGACGGGAGAGCCTTCGCCCATACCGGCAATTCCGAGATTCTCGTTGGGAATGTGGGTCACGCGCGTGTAGGTATTCGTATAGCGGCTGCCCTGCATGGTCTGTCCGACGAGGATGTCAAAATTGTGCCGTTGGTTGGTTCCGAAGTCGGTCTTGTAAGTCACGGTATTCTCGTTGACCCACTGTTGGGTCATCTTCTGCTGAACCGACGCATTGACACCGTCCGAGCGGTATTTGTTTCCCGTACGGGACTTCGAACCGTTGAACTGCTCATAGGTGTAAGCATCATTGAGATAACCGCCCATGATTTTGATTTTTAGGTTCTTTACGGGTTCGTATTCGACGTAGGCATTGGCCCGGAAGGTGTTGTTGATCCGCTCCCGGAACTCGTTGGTCACGATGTAGATGGGGTTGACCCGATAGTCCTGCGACGGATTGATCGAAGGATCGACCCACTCGTTGAGGATATCGTCATCGTTCAGGGATGCAAACGGACGATAGCTCCAGACATTCGGCAGGAGATTGGCGCTTCCGGTATAATTGGTCTGGGAGGGCGAATCTCCGGTCTGTTCCGTCCGGTAGAAGTTGACCGATGCCTGGGTATGCCACTTGCGATTCTTCCCGAAACGGTTGTCGATCGTGGCGCGGCCCTGATAGCGGCTGTAGTTCGAATTGCGGATGATGCCGTCTTGATCGTACATCGAGAGCGTCGTACTGTAACGCGTCGAGCTGTTGCCTCCCGAGAGATTCAGCGAATACTTCTGGACGGGTGCCGTCTGGAAAATCTCATCCTGCCAGTCGATGCTCCGCACGTTGCGATAATCCTCAATGCTGCCACCATCGCGCAGGTAGGTGTTGTTGAAATCGGCTTCGGTCATGATCTCCTGCTGGAGTTTCACAAAGTCGTAGGCATCCATGAGTTCAATCTTCTTGGAAATTTGGGCGAATCCCCAACTGGCATCGAAAGAGAGTTTTGGTTTGCCAGGCTTTCCGAGCTTGGTGGTAATGATCACCACGCCGTTGGCGGCTCGGGCACCGTAAATGGCCGTAGCCGAGGCATCCTTGAGAATATTGATTGAGGCGATGTCCGAAGGGTTCAGCGCGGCCATGGAGGTGTCTTCGAGCGGGAATCCATCGATGACATAAAGCGGTGAATTGGATTGGGTGACCGAGTTGTTGCCCCGGATGACGATATTCATCTCACTGCCGGGCATACCTTCGTTCGACGAAACCTGCACTCCCGCTACTCGACCGGCAAAGGCCTCGCCCAGATTGCCGACATCGGCCTTGAGCATGTCGCCGATGTTGGCCCGTCCGACACTACCGGTCAGGTCCTTGTACTTCACCTCGCTGTAGCCTACGACCACTACTTCGTCGAGGCTGGCATCCGCGGCCTGCATCATGACATTGACTTCGGTCCGGCTTCCGACCGCAACCTCCTGGGTCACCATGCCCAGGTAGGAAAAGACGAGCCGGTCCGTCAGTCGGACATTCGAAAGGACGTAGCGGCCTCGGGAATCGGTCACGGAGCCTCGGTTCACCTCCTTGATGATAACGGTTGCGCCCAACAACGGCAGGCTGTCGGGACCGAGCACCGTTCCCGTGACTTTGTGGCTTTTGTCCGCCGTTTGGCTTCGGGAGACTCCCGGCAGCATGAGAAATGCTCCAACCAGCAACACTGGCCATATCCGGATATGTGACATATGAATCATCTTAATCTTCATTTTAGGTTGGTTATTCTTTGACACAACGGGTCGTGTTGGCATTGCCCCGCTGCCAGGTATAGAGCGGATTCACCTCTTTCCAGTCATTTTTGAACGAGAGGCAGCAGGCTTTCGTACCGGAAGAGGGTGCTGAAGTCCAATAATAGTAGTAAGACCCCCGATTGAGTGCTCCTGTGGAGTAATAACGGCAACCGTTGTAGGGATACCAGCTCTGAACTCCGGTTCCTTCGGCCGAATAGTAGAGGTACCATCCGTGCTTGCTGGAACTCGTATTTACGACATTGTGATCATTTGGATCGTTCGTGTTTCCGCCCGAACGGGTGAAAAGCGTATAGGCATCCTTGCCGGGTAACTTATATCCAGGAGGACACGGGTCATAGATTGTTTTCGGAGAATCGGTCGTCAGTTCCGTTTCGCCCTGCGGATTGCCCCAAAGAGCATCGTTGCGTCCGGCAAAAAGCCAGTCGGCAGCATAGATCATCGTCACCGGATGTTGAATGGCATAGGCGATGGTTCCCGTTGAAGTATTGGATGCCTGAAGCGTGACAGAGGAAACGGAACCGTATAGCGTTGGCTCAGTCAGGTCATAAAATTTCGAAGCGCCGGGCAGCGGATCTTTACGTCCCCATTGGTAGGCGAGTCCAAGCGATCCAGTGTCGTCTGCAGCCGAAATGGCTCCGAGGTTGCGATCCATGAATGTGTACGAATTACCGCTTTGATTCGTCATGTAGGTCAGGTCGGCAGGACGATCGGTACACCAGATGTGCCAACTCCACATAATCCGGCCTTCGCTGTCCTTTACGGCGATCAGGGCATTGCCCTTGTCAGCCGACGTATTGAAGGAGACGATCCCGTCGCTCAGGGTCAGCTCAGAGATGAGACCGTCGACCGTTTGCCAGAGGAGCTCCACGGAGACCGGCTCGATTTGGGCACTTGACGCCACCTCATTGCCCAGATAATCCGTGAATCCGCCGTTGGGAAGAATTCCCGCAACTCCGTTGCCCATGACGGTGGCCTTGAAACTGCAGCGGGCCTCTTTGTCGACCAGATAGCAGTTGGCCGTACCATCGGCGCTGAGATCCAGAGCCGGCAGTTCGTGCGTGATTTTCACCTCTCCGTCAGCCGGCGTTTCCGAAGTTGTGGGTACGAAATCCCGGAGCGCCAACGATTGCATGTAGTCACCGCCTTCGGAAAAAGTCTCTCCGGGGCGTTTGTTGAAAAGGAAGGTATAGTTGTCCGTGCTGACGAGGTAGAGCACGCTGTTTACCGCCCGCAGGTCACAGGGATAGGCTACGAACGAGGCTTCGATCGGAGCATCCAGCCCCGGAGCCTGGGCGAACGTCAGCGTGAGATTGCCGGAAGTGCCGGACAGGGATGCATCTGCATCAGCGAGATCGACCGTGGCTGTTCCGACCAGGGGAGCTCCTTCGGCCACGATCTTCACGGATTTAATCTTTTCGGTGGCATAGGTGGCTTCGTCGGTCGTGAAATCGAACTGCAAGGTGACGGTTGCCGTTTTTCTCCGGAAGGCGATTTGCGTCTCCTCGCCGGGTTTCACATCCTCACCGGATCCGATCATGATACCCTTGGAGTCGATGTTCAGAGCATCCTGCTGGGCTGCCACGGTAACGCTGTATGTTGGTCCCGGTTGTGTGCCTGCCGACGGATAGAGAGCATGTAGAATCGCAGCGTCGCTATTTAAAGCCCCCTTGAACTGGCCAACGGAGGTTCCGACTCCAGCCGCCACGCCGAATTCGGCAGCGGAGATTCCATCCGTAAGCGTAACGGTATTTCCGGTCTCCCAGATCAGAGTTTGCCGATTCCCCGCCGGGGTCTCATCCGAGGTGTGATCTCCGGCAACAATCGTCGCGGAGAACCCGGAGATCCGGTTTCCGAACCCGACGGTTGATGGAGCCTCCTCCAATGTTGCCGATTCATCGTTGCATCCGATCATGCACAGAACGGCGGCCAGGGAGTAAAAGTGATTTTTCAGTTTCATATCAGTTTTTTTAGGTTCATGAGTTATCGAGATGAATCAGTTAGCACCCGAGACGATAATGAGGCCCAGGCCGCCGGCGAACAACAGGAACATGCATCCCAGCAACCATTTTACCGAGCGTTGCGTGCCCCGGAATTCCCGCCAGATGAATACACCCCAGATGGCGGCAATCATCGGCGCGCCCTGTCCCAGTGCGTAGGAGACGGCAGCCCCGGCCTTCCCGGCTGCAATGTAGCTGAAGGCTGTGCCCAACGCCCAGATTGCGCCGCCCAGTATACCGACCAGGTGTGTGGTGCCAGATCCTTGGAAATAAGCCTTGTAGCTGACCGGTTCCCCCTCGAAGGGATGGCGCATAGCCCAGGTGTTGAAGAGCAGATTGCTGGCCAGAACTCCTAATGAGAAGATGAAAAGTGCCGAATACGGAGTCAGCATACCCGGAGTCGGCGATGCGAAGTTGTCGAGATCCATGGCTGCCGCTACGAATCGATAGAAGAAGGCCATGATGATGCCGGCAAGAGCGGCCAGTATGATTCCCTTCCGGCTGCTGCGGGTCTGAGCCTGTGCGGAGGACTGGCGCGAAGAGGCAATGCCATTGAGGATGATTGCCAACACGATCAGCAGCACACCCAGGAACAGAATGATCGGATCGCCTTTGGGTGCTCCGATGTAATTGACAATTACGCCGATCACCAATGCTAGTCCCACTCCCAATGGAAATGCTACGGCCAGACCGGCCAGCGAAACGGATGCCGACAGCAGGATGTTCGAGGCATTGAATACGGCTCCGCCCAACAGGACGCTGCCGATGTTGTGCCAGTCGGCCTGCGCCAGATCGGCGAAGAAACTGCGGCCTTCGGATCCGAAACTGCCCAGGGTCAGTCCCGACAGAATACTGAAGAGCACCATTCCGAAGACGTAATCCCAATAAAAAAGTTCGTAGCGCCAACTCTTCGAGGCAAGTTTCTGGGTGTTGCCCCAGGAACCCCAGCAAAGCATCGTGATGAAGCAAAGGACTACGGCCAATGCATAATCGTTTACTATAAACATAACTCGGATTTTTAAAATTTTCGACGATGATTAATGTTGAAGTTCCAACTCTTTGCGATAAGGAATGGAACATTGTGCCCCGAAACGGGTTACGGAGATAGCCGAGGCTGCTGCAGCGAATTCTGCAGCCTCCGCGAGTCTCCGTCCTTCGGCGAGGGCAACAGCCAAGGCTCCATTGAAGACATCCCCGGCAGCCGTCGTATCGACCGCTTCGACACGATGGGCCGGAACTGCATACTCGCCCCGCTCGTCCGCAACAAAGGCCCCTTGTGAACCCATGGTGATAATCACATTGCGAATCCCCCGGCTGCGGAAGTGCTTGACTGCAGCGGCGACATCCGCCATGTCGGCAATTTTCCGCCCGGTCAGCAATTCGGTTTCGCTGCGATTGGGCGTGATCAGGTCGATCCGCCGCAACAATTCATCGGGAAGCGGAGTCGCGGGAGCCGGATTCAGAATAATCGGCACCTGATGTTTTTCAGCCACTTCCGAAGCCCGAAGAACCGCTTCCATCGGAATCTCCAACTGCAACAAAACGATATCGGCTGCGGCAATCTGCTCCTCGGCGGCATCGACATCGGTCGGAGTGAGGAGTGAATTGGCACCTGGAGCCACTACGATGCAGTTTTCCGCCGCGGCATCCACGGAGATAAGCGCCACTCCGGAAGCAACGCCTTCATGCATGGCAATGAAACGGGTATCGATCCCCTCTTCTGCATAATGACTCACCGCATCGTGGCCGAAACGGTCATCTCCGACCGACGCGACGAAGGTCACATTTCCTCCCAATCGGGCGGCTGCAACGGCTTGATTGGCTCCTTTCCCGCCCGCGTTGGTCAGAAAGTCCAAGCCCACGACCGTTTCCCCCGGTTGCGGAATCCGTGCAGTGCGGACCGTAAGATCCGTATTTGAACTGCCTATGACTACGATTTTTCCCATTTTTTAGCGATATAAAGGTCCGTAATTTTTGCAGGCGCGGAAGTCGCTGCCTTCGGGATCGGTGCCAAAAGCGCCCCAGGCCGAGGGACGGAACAGCGACTCCTCCGAAAGGTTGTGCATCGCTACCGGAATGCGCAGCATCGAGGCCAGCGTCACCAGATCCGCTCCGACATGTCCGTAGCTGATCGCCCCGTGGTTGGCCCCCCAGGCGTTCATCACCGAATAGACGTCGCGGAAAGCGCCGTGGCCCGTCAGACGCGGGGCAAACCAGGTCGTCGGCCACGTCTGGTCGGTGCGCTTGTTGATCACCTCAAAGATCTTCGGAGCGACATTCACCGCCCACCCCTCGGCAATCTGCAGTACGGGACCGAGCCCCTTGACCAGATTCAGACGGCACATCGTCATCGGCATCTCGCCGCGCGTGAGGAAATGCGACGAGAAACCACCGCCGCGCATGTATTCTCGACCGGCCGGATACCACGTCGTGGCGGCCAGACTGGCCTCGACATCGGCCTGCGTGATCTCCCAGAAGGGCTTCATCACTGGTTCTCCGGCCGCATTGGTCTGCCGGCCCGTTGCGTCGAGCGTACACGAGCCCGAGTTGATCAGGTGGATGATGCCGCCTGCAGCCTTGCCTTCGAGCTGCAGCCCCGTCACGCGCTCCACGGCCTCGGGCGACCAGTAGGTGCGTACGTCGGCAAAAATCTGCGCACGGTTGGTCAGCAGGTGCATGAGCAGCATCGAGACGCCGTTCAGCGTATCGTTCTCCGTGGCAAAGGTGACCGCCTCCCGAATGCCGTTCCAGTCGAACGACGAGTTGAGCATCGCCTCCGAGAAGTCACCGTCGGGCCGGAAATCGGTCCACTGACGCTGACCCTGGAATCCACCCGCAATGGCGTTGTGACCCATGGCCTCCTCCTCGAAGCCCATGGATGACAGAACCGGATTACCGTGCATCAGGTCACGGATGATCATCGTCATCTTCACCACATACTCCCAGATCTGCTCCTTCTTTTCGCGCGGATAGACCAGATGCTCGGGGTTGCAGTCCCGGCCTTCGTTCACCTTGCAGTATTTCGTCACCCAGGCCATGGCCCGCTCAACCTCCCCGCGGTCGTAGATGCTCAGTTCGATCCGCCGCTCGATCTCCGAGCAGTCGACCGCCTCGTTGCGCATGCCGAGATACTCCTGGAAGAAGTCCGGATTGGGCATCGAACCGGCAATGCCCATCGATACCGAACCGATCGAGAGGTAGGATTTGCCGCGCATCTGCATCACGGCCACCGCAGCGCGTCCGAAACGCAGCAGTTTCTCACGCACGTCGGCCGGAATCGTCTCGTCGGTCACGTCCTGCACGTCGCGGCCGTAGATACCGAAGGCCGGCAGCCCCTTCTGATTGTGTCCGGCCAGCGCCGAGGCCAGATAGACAGCGCCGGGTCGCTCCGTACCGTTGAAGCCCCAGATGGCCTTTGGCGTCAGCGGATCCATGTCGATCGTCTCGGCGCCGTAGCACCAGCACGGAGTCACCGAAAGTACGGCTCCGACATTCTCCACCCGGAACTTCTCGGCGCAGGCGGCCGCTTCGGCCACACCGCCGATCGTCGTGTCGGCAATCACGCACTCGACGGGCGTACCGTCCGAATAGCGCAACTCCTCGGCATACAGGCGGGCCACACGCCGGGCCATACCCATGGTCATTGCTTCCAGTGATTCACGGATCCCGCCGCGGCGGCCGTCGATGATCGGACGGATCCCAATTTTAGGTCGATAGTTTTTCATGGCTCTGTTGGTTGGTTTTTCGTTACAAGTTGGCTTTTTTACGGGTCAGCACCGTCAGCAGGAATCCGACCAGGAAGATGACCGTCGTCCCGAAGACGATCGTCAGATAGGTATGCAGCGGGCTGTGGAACCGGTAGAAGGGTGCCCCCTCGTTGATCAGCGGCGAAAGACTCATCCAGGCAATGGTCAGCAACCCGAGAATCACCGCCACAACGGCATGGGCCCGGCGGACGTTGCGGCAGACGACACCCAGCAGGAAGAGGCCCAGCATGCCGCCGCTGAAGATCGACGAGAGTTTCCACCAGGCATCCAGCACGCCGTCGATGCTCATCATCATCAACCCCATGACGATACCCAGTGCTCCGACCACGAACGACGTGGCATAGAGCACCCGCATGCTGCCCTTTTCGGAGAGGTCGCGCTTCGAGAGGCGCTTGGCGAAATCCGTCAGCACGATCGTGGCCGAGGAGTTGATGCTTGTCGCCACGGTGGACATGCCGGCCGAGAAGAGCGAGGCGATGACCAGACCCGTCAGACCGGTCGGCAGTCCGTGGACAATGAACCACGGAAAGACCTGATCGGCCGGCGTCCCGGCGGGCAGCAGGTCTGGCTGCGCCGTGTAGTAGGAAAAGAGCGCCGTGCCGATATAGACGAAGACGAGCGACACGGGGATGTAGAGCAGACCGCCGAAGAGGGTCGACTTCACGGCTTCGGCCGTCGAGCGGGTCGTCATGTAGCGCTGCACGTAGTTCTGGTCGATGCCGTAGTTCTGCATGTTGACGAAGAGCCCGTAGATGAGCACCACCCAGAAGGTCGGCTCCGTGAGGCTTGCGCCGAAGCTGCCGAGATTGAATTTGCCGTGTTCGGCGGCGATCCGGAAGAGTTGCCCCGGGCCATCGGGCATTCCGAAAGTCAGCAGCAGCGCGCAGGCCACGGCCCCGACGATGAGAATGATGCCCTGAATGGCATCGGTCCAGACCACGGCGGCAATTCCGCCCAGCAACGTATAGGCCAGCGTGGCAATTCCCGTACAGATAATGATCGTCGCCACGTCCCAGCCGAACATCGTGTGTAGCGGCAGAGCCAGCAGCAGCAGAATCGACCCGACGCGGGCCAACTGTGTCAACAGGTAACAGATAGCCGCATAGCACCGCGCCCAATATCCGAAACGGAGCTCCAGATAGTGGTAGGCCGAGACGCTGTTGACGTTGCGGTAGAGCGGGATGAAGACCTTGGCCGCCAGCCACGTGGCGATGGGGATCGAGAGGCTGAAGACGAAGGGATTCCAGTTGCCTTTGTAAGCATCACCGGGCAATCCCAGGAAACTGATGCTGCTGACGAACGTGGCGAAGATCGACATTCCCACGACCCACGTGGGCAATGACCCCTCGGCAGCCGTGAAGGCTGCAGCCCCCTTGCGGCTGCGATAATAGAACGAGCAGCCGAACAGGGCGACACCTCCCACAAAAAGGAAGAAGACAATATAATCAAGTATGGTTATATCCATAGGTTGTTCAGGTTAGAGTTTCAATTCGGTTTCACATCCGGGCGGACCGTTCCGCGAAACAGTCCGCCCGGTTCGGGATCTCGGGGATCAACCGACACACTTGACGCCCAACGCTTCGAGTGCCTGACGGATGCGGCTGCGCTCCTCGGCGCGGAACTTCCGGTAGGGATACGAGAGGTAATCGTCGCAAATGCCCATCAGCGAGAGGGCGCACTTCACCCCTTTCAGGTAGCTCGAACCATACTTGCCGACGGTGTAGATCGTCGTACTGATCTGCATGATCCGGTGCTGCAATTCGCGGACGCGGACGATGTCGTGTTTGCAGGCAGCGTCGTACATCGCCACGTAGAGTTCCGGGAAAAGGTTCGCACCGCCGTTCACCCCGCCGTCGGCACCCATCAGCACGCATTCACCGGTCAACTCCTCCGGACCGACGTAGAGCGCAAAATCGGCCCGGTCGCCGAGGTGATAGATCAACGTCTCGAAATAGGTCATATTGGCGGAGCTGTCCTTCAGACCAACAATATTCGGGTGGTCGGCGAGCGTCTTGACGGTCGCCGGTTCGAGAAAGACCTTGACGTGCGAAGGCATGTTGTAGAGGTAGAGCGGCAACGGCAGCCGGTCGGCCAGGGCCGTGTAATACTCGACGAGCTCCTGCTGCGAGGGGGCAAAATAGTAGGGAGCGGCCGCCACTACGCCGACGGCACCGCATTTGGCAGCGTGCTCGGCCAGACGAACACTCTCGTCGAGCGCCGTATCCGTGACACCCACCAGCACGGGGACACGCCCGGCAACCTGACGGCAGACCTGTTCGACAAATTCATAACGCAGCCGATAGGTCAGGCTCTGTGCCTCGCCCGTCGTGCCGAGCAGAAAGAGGGCATGAACCCCGCCGGCGAGCATGTGCTCGACCAGTCGCGAGGTACCTTCCAGATCCAGTTCGTCGTCCCCTTTCAGCGGGGTGATCATCGGCGGAATGATTCCTTTGATGCAAGTCATGGTTGTTATTATTTTTCGATATAATAATTCTATATGTAAAGATTATCCTTAAAACGTTTTAATATAAAATTATGACTTTTACTTCTTTAGTGAAGCTTTCGGAACTTGTTTGTTAATTTTTGTGATACGAGTCAAATTTGTTATATTCAACAATTTCAGGCGACAGTACGACGCGCGTGCAGGCCATCGGTTGATCCCGATGTTCGATGCTCTTCAGCAACAGATCCAGCGCCTCGGCCCCGAAGCGTTCAATGGGCTGGCTCACGCAGGCCGCCGCTGTCTTGTAGAGGTCGAATGCCTCGTTCGTATCAAAGCAAACCATCGAAAAGTCACGCGGAATCTGCCACCCCTGCCGGAAAATGGCGGTAACGCCCTGCAGCGCCAACGTATTGGTTGCGAAGACAAAAGCCTCAACCTGCCGTTCGCGTGCATCCCGCAGGATCTCGGTAATGCGATCCATGCGGTCGTGGCGCAGGTGGTGAATCCGGACATATTCGCCCAGTCCGTTCTCCGTCATGCAGGCGCGATACCCCTCCTCCCGCTCACGAATATTCGAAAGATTCATCGAATAAGAGATCATTTCAATCTTCCTGTAGCCCTGTTTCACAAGTACTTCCGTCACCTGACCGCCAGCCCGTCGGTTATTGAGCACCACACTACTCAGATCGGCCCCGGGAACTTCGCGGTCCAGCAGGACCAACGGAAAATTCTCGTCGGCAAGTTTACGGAGAATCGGGTCTGCTCCTTCGCAGGGGACCACGATCAGTCCGTCGATTCCCTTGTTGCGGAAGACTTCGATCAGATTCTCGAGTTTCTGTGAATTTTCGTCCGTACTGCCGAACAACACCGTATACTTATGTTTATAGGCCCGGTCCTCGATGCAGCGCGCAATGTCGGCAAAGAACTTGTTCGAGATGTCCGAAACGATCACCCCGATCGTGTTGGTCTTGCCGCTCCGCAGCATTCTGGCTGCATCATTCGGTTGATAATTAAGGCGTTCCGCCACTGATCGAATCCGTTCGGCCGTCTCCTTGTTGACCCGGTAGCCGCCCTTTCCGTCCGATTTGCCGTTCATGACAAATGAGACCAGCGCAATCGAAACGCCGGCTTCCGCTGCAATATCCTTGATTGTTATCTTACGAGTCCGTTCTCCCATTTTTTTATCTGTCGGATAATTTGGAGGGATAGAAATTTTCGTTACCTTTGCAAAGGTAATTAAAACGTTTTAACAAACAAATTTTTTCCACCTTTTTTTTATTCCATCCGACATGAGAAACTATGTAGAGGTGCTGGATTTTCTGAAATCCTGCCAGATCGAAACCCTCGAACTCTCCGACGAAACACCCGCCGGGGCACGAGTCTGCATAGTCCCCCAATGGCAGGGACGGGTGATGACCTCCACGGCCCGCGGCGAACGGGGAGCGGGTTTCGGATGGATCAACCGCCCGTTGATCGCATCGAAATCCACCCTCCCGCATTTCAATCCCGTAGGCGGCGAGGAGCGCTTCTGGCTCGGACCGGAAGGCGGCCCCTATTCCTTTTATTTTGCACCCGGAACTGCGCAGAACTATGAGAATTGGCGCGTCCCGGCAGCTCTCGACACTCTGCCGTTCAAGGTTGCCGAGGTTTCGAAGCGCAAAGTCCGGCTGACGCAGGAAGTAGAACTGGGGAACGCATCCGGACATCGGTTCCGGATCGGCATCGACCGCAGCATCGAGCTGCTCCGCCCCACCGAATCCGAATTTCTGCGCAAGATTCCGGCCGCGGGCAAACTCGACACGGTCATCTACTGCAGCGTGAACCGCATCACCAACCTCGGGGGACAGGCCTGGACTCCCCAAAGCGGGGCCCCTTCGATCTGGATGCTCGGCATGTTCCCGCCCACGACCTCGACAACCGTTTTCATTCCCTACGCCAACCCCGGCTCGGGCGAGATCGTCCGCAGCGACTATTTCGGGGCGATGCCGGCCAACCGGCTTCGGGTCAGTCCGGGACTGGTCTGCATGCGCATCGACGGAGTCTTCCGCTCCAAGATCGGCATCCCGGCGGGCCGCGACACCGGTTGCTGCGGCAGCTACGATCCCAAGGCTGGCTGCATCACCCTCATCCGCCACACCCGCTCGACTGAGGGCGACCGTTACGTGGACAGCCGCTGGGGCTATCAGGATGACCCGTTCGGCGGCGATGTCATCAACGCCTACAACGACGGACCCACGGAGACCGGCGAGATCATGGGTCCCTTCTACGAACTCGAAACCTCGTCGTCGGCCGCCTTTCTGCAGCCCGGAGCATCGAAGACTCACATCCAAGAGGTCTATCACCTGACGGGAGAGCCCACCGGTCTGGATGCCGTCCTCGAGGCGATTGTCCCGGGAGGGGCCGCAGCCGTAAAAAATGCATTCAAACTCTAAAACATACACGCCATGCAACCCGAAACTACATACACCATCGGCATCGACTTCGGAAGCGATTCCGTACGGAGTCTCGTCGTCGACACGAAGGACGGAGCGACCGTAGCGACCGCCGTCGTAACCTATCCGCGCTGGAAGCAGGGACTCTACTGCGATCCCCGCCGGAACCAATACCGCCAACACCCGCTCGACTACCTCGAATCGCTCGAGCAGTGCATCCGCGAGTCCCTGCAGGCATGCGGTCCGGAGGTTGCCGCACGGATCTGCGGCATCAGTTTCGACACGACGGCTTCGACCCCCGTCCTGACCAATGCGACCGGCACACCGCTGTCGCTGTTACCCGAATTTGCCGAGCACCCCGATGCGATGTTCATCCTCTGGAAAGACCACACGGCCCTTGCCGAAGCGGACGAGATCAACGCCCTATCGAAACGCTGGGAGATTGACTACACCCGTTACAGCGGCGGTTCGTACTCCTGCGAATGGGCATGGGCCAAGATGCTGCACGCCCTGCGCCACGCCCCTGAACTGCGCGGAAAGGCCTATTCGTGGGTGGAGCATTGCGACTGGATGGCCGGTGTGCTCACCGGCAACACCCGTCCCGAGACCATGCCCCGCAGCCGTTGCGTGGCCGGACACAAGGCCACGTGGCACGAGACGTGGGGAGGTCTCCCCGCGGCTTCGTTTTTCGAGGCTGTCGACCCGCTGTACAACCTGTTCCGGGGACACCTCTACACACGGACCTCGACGGCCGACGAATGCGTCGGACACCTCACAGAGGAGTGGGCACGCCGCCTGGGACTCCGGGCCGGCATCGCCATCGGCATCGGAGCCATCGACTGCCATTTCGGGGCCGTCGGAGCGGGCATCCGCCCCGGAACGCTGGTAAAGGTGATGGGCACCTCGACCTGCGACATCGCTGTCGCCACGTATGACGAGATCGGTGACAAAGCCGTCCGCGGAATATGCGGACAGGTCGACGGCTCGGTCCTTCCCGGGCTGGTCGGGCTCGAGGCAGGACAATCGGCCTTCGGCGACATATACGCCTGGTTCCGCCGCATGCTGGCGTGGCCCCTGCAGCAGCTGTGCCCCGAACGGAGCGACCTCGAAGGCGAGATCCTCAACCGGCTGACGGAGGAGGCGCGGAAACTGCCCGTCACGGAGGAGGACCCCGTGGCTCTCGACTGGCACAACGGACGCCGGACGCCGGACCTCGATCCCCGCATGCGCGGCGCCATCGAAGGGCTGACGCTGGGCACCTCAGCGTCGGCCGTCTTTAAGGCACTGGTCGAAGCGACGGCCTTCGGATCACGGGCCATCAACGAACGCTTCCGCGAGGAGGGTGTCAGCATCGACGAGGTGATCGCCATCGGCGGCATTGCCCGCAAATCGCCCTTCGTCATGCAGACCATGGCCGACATTGCCGGCATGAAGATCCGCGTGCTGGACAGCGACCAGGCGTGCGCCCTGGGAGCCGCCATGTTCGCCTCGGTCATCAGCGGCGTCCATCCCGACATCGCAACGGCACAGCAAGTGATGAAGCCGGGATTTTCGGCCGAATACACCCCCGACCCGCAGCGGCAGGCCATCTACGACAAACTCTACGCCCGTTACCGGAGCTTCGGGCAAAGCCAGAAGAATAGTTAGATTGATGATGTGCATTTCAAACAAGGGATTGGTGATTTTTTACCAATCCCTTGTCTTTTAGCGTGCAATAATGTTCTTAAAATTAATTTTATTGTAAAATGAATGAAGCATGATATTGAATTGGTAGTGTTTCAAAAAGTGTGTCTGGGGAGGCGCCTTCAGATTCTTCAGATATGCAAATATAGCGATTCTTGTTTTCAGATCCACACGCCGCGGCGTGTGGATCTTATTTTTGTGTTATAGTCTTCA
>CALUKK010000096.1 GCA_944321205.1 uncultured Alistipes sp. | reverse complement strand
AACACACATAACCCATAAAACCTTTTATGTTCGACAAATTCTCCGGACGCCACATCGGCGTCAACAACGAAAAGGACCTCAAGGCGATGCTCGACGTGATCGGCGTGGGGTCTGTCGACGAACTGATCGCGCAGGTCATTCCGCAATCCATCCGGCTCAAGAAGCCCCTGGCGCTGCCCGCCGAAGGGATGAGCGAGTATGAATTCGCCGCCCACATCCGGGCCCTTGCCGACCGCAACCGTACGCTGCGGTCGTTCATCGGCATGGGATGGTATCCGTGCGCCGTTCCGGCGGCCGTTTCGCGCAACGTCTTCGAGAACCCCGCATGGTACACCTCCTATACCCCCTACCAGGCCGAAATCTCGCAGGGCCGTCTCGAGGCGCTGCTCAACTTCCAGACCGCCCTGATCTCGCTGACAGGCATGGAGATCGGCAACTGTTCGCTGCTCGACGAGGGCACAGCCACGGCCGAAGCCATGCTGATGATGTATGCCCTGCGCTCGCGCGAGGCCGTCAAGGAGGGGCGCAACCAGCTCTTCGTCGACCGCAACCTCTTCCCGCAGACGCTCGACGTACTGCTCACGCGCAGCGAACCCTTCGGCATCGAGCTGATCATCGACGAATATGACGAATACGAATTCACGGGCCGCGAGTTCGGCGCCATCGTCCAGTATCCGGCCGCCGACGGCACGGTGCGCGACTACGCCGACTTCACGGCCGCAGCCCACGCCAAAGGAGCGCTCGTTACGGCCGTGGCCGATCCGCTGGCCCTGGCGCTGCTGAAGGCCCCCGGCGAATGGGGTGCCGACATCGCCGTGGGTTCGACCCAGCGGCTGGGTACGCCGATGGGCTTCGGAGGCCCGAGCGCCGGCTACATGACCACGCGCGAGGCCTTCAAGCGCAACATGCCGGGCCGCATCATCGGCGTTTCGGTCGACCGGTTGGGAAACAAGGCCCTGCGTATGGCGCTCCAGATGCGCGAGCAGCACATCAAGCGCGAGCGTGCCACGTCGAACATCTGCACCGCCTCGGCGCTGATGGCCTCGATGGTGGGCTTCTACTGCGTCTACAACGGCCCCGAGGGGTTGCTGCGTGCCGCCACGACGGCCCATCTGGCTGCCGCCACCGTCGCCCGCGCCCTCGAAGCACTGGACTACAGACTCACCTCGAAGGAGTTCTTCGATACGCTGGAGGTCGAGGCCGAAGCCGCCGTCGTGCAGTCGCTCGCCCTCGACAAGGGGATCAACTTCTTCTATCCTTCGGAAGAACGGGTGCGTCTGTCGTTCGACGAGGTGACCACCCCCGAGGAGGTCGAGACCGTCATCGGGATCTTCGCCGCCGCCAAAGGCAAGAAGGCCAAGGCCGTGAAGAGCGTCACCGAAAGCTGCATTCCGGTAGCGTTGCGCCGCCAGTCGGCCTACCTCCAGGAGCCGGTCTTCAACAAGTACCGCTCGGAGAGCGCCCTGATGCGCTACATCAAGCAGCTGGAGCTGCGCGACATCTCACTGGCCAACTCGATGATCTCGCTCGGTTCGTGCACCATGAAGCTCAACGCCGCGGCACTCATGCAGCCGCTCTCGCTGGCCGGCTTCCAGAACATGCACCCCTATGCTCCGGCCGACCAGGCCGAGGGCTATCTGACGATGATCGCCGAACTGGAGCACGATCTGGCCACGATCACCGGACTGGCCGCCTGCTCGCTGCAACCCAACTCGGGTGCTGCCGGCGAGTATTCGGGACTGATGGTGATCCGCGCCTACCACCAGAGCCGCGGCCAGGGATACCGCAACATCGTGCTGATCCCCGCCTCGGCCCACGGCACGAACCCCGCCTCGGCCGCCATGGCCGGAATGAAGATCGTCACGGTGGCCTGCGACGAGCGCGGCAATATCGACGTCGACGACCTGAAGGCCAAGGCCCGGGAGAACAGTTCGGAACTGTGCGGACTGATGGTGACCTACCCCTCGACGCACGGCGTCTTCGAGAGCCGCATCCGCGAGATCGTCGATGCGGTGCACGACGCCGGCGGTCTGGTCTACATGGACGGCGCCAACATGAACGCCCAGGTGGGTCTGACGAACCCCGGTTATATCGGAGCCGACGTCTGCCACCTGAACCTCCACAAGACCTTCGCCATGCCTCACGGAGGCGGCGGCCCGGGCGTAGGTCCGATCTGCGTGGCCGAACCGCTGAAGGCCTTCCTGCCGACCCACCCGATCGTCGCCACGGGAGGCGAAGAGGGCATCACGGCCGTCGCTTCGGCACCCTGGGGCTCGGCCATGCTGCTGCCGATCACCTACGGATACATCAAGATGCTCGGCGCCGAAGGGCTGAAGCGGGTCACCGAAATGGCCATCGTCAACGCCAACTACATATCATCGGCCCTCAAGAACGAATTCCGCACCTACTATTCGGGTGAGACGGGACGCGTGGGACACGAGATGATCCTCGATCTGACCCACTTCAAGAAGGATTACGACATCGACTGCGGCGACATCGCCCATCGGCTGATGGACTACGGCTTCCACGCCCCGACCCTCTCGTGCCCGGTTCACGAGACGCTGATGGTCGAGCCCACGGAGTCGGAACCCAAGGAGGAGATGGACCGCTTCATGGAGGCGCTGGTGCAGATCAAGCGCGAATGCGAAGCTGCGGCAGCGGCCGGCGAGAAGAACAACGTGGTGGTCAACGCCCCGCATACGGCCTACGAACTGGCCGGCGAGTGGCCCCACCCCTACACGCGCATGGAGGCGGCCTTCCCGCTCGAATGGGTGCGCACGGCGAAGTTCTTCCCCTACGTAACGAAGATCGACAACGGATACGGCGACCGCAACCTCTGCTGCCGCAACTGCGACTGATCCCAGGCAGGAGGGGCGGGGCTATCGGGTCCGGCTTCGAGAGAAAGGGGCCACGTCGAGAGGGTATCTCAAGAAAGGTCCGGCTCCGAGAGAAAGGGGCCACGTCGAGAGGGTATCTCAAGGAAGGTCCGACTTCGAGACGGCCCCCTCCGCCGCAATGATGCATCCGAAAAAAGGGCGACGAAGCGATTCGTCGTCCTTTTTCACGGGATTCGGCACGATGTTTTCAAGGGATCGGTCCATGAAAATTTTGCCCGATAATTTGGCAACTCGCCCCGAAGTGCGTACCTTTGGGGCCGTTGTCGGGGTCCTGCCGACAGACCCCCGAACGACAGGCAAACACTTAAACCACACAATATTCCTATGAAAGTAGAACAGAACAAAATGGTCGCCGTGGACTACAAGCTCACCGTCGACGGCAAAATTGCGGACCAGTCGCGTCCGGGACAGCCTCTGGAGTTCATCTTCGGTACGGGCATGCTGCTTCCGAAGTTCGAGGAGGCGATCCTCGGCAAGGAGCCCGGCGACAAGGTCTCGTTCACCCTGGAGCCCAAGGACGGCTACGGAGAGGTGATCGAAGAGGCGATCGTCAATCTGCCCAAGCATATCTTCATGGTCGACGGAAAACTCGCCGAGGATATCCTCTTCGAGGGGAGTCAGGTGCCGATGAGCGATGCCCAGGGCAACCGCATGATGGGTACGGTCAAGGAGGTCGGCGACGAACACGTGAAGATGGACTTCAACCACCCGATGGCCGGCAAGACGCTGAACTTCGAGGTCGAAGTGGTCTCGGTCCGCGACGTGACACCCGAAGATCTGCAGGGCCACTGCTCGTGCGGATCGTGCGGCGATCATGACTGCGGCGACGGCTGCTGCGACGATCACGAGGGACACTGCCATTGTCACTGATCGGCACTCCTCTTCGTGCCGGGTCCATCCGACTCATGCCGATTCCCGCATGACGCGCGGTGTGTTCGGAATCCGATTCGGCAGATGCCGCGGCCTTCCAGAAAAAAACCGGGTTTCCAATCCGGTTTTTTTCATTCGAGCGAGGGGAGGAGGGGGGCAGGGAGGGGAAGAGTGGATCTGCCACGCCGAAGGATCTTCCTGTGGATCCCAGCCGGAAAGACCGTCTGAAATCTCCGAAAAGAAAACATGTATACGCTGCGACAATATTTGATCACACTCTCCGATCCCTGCGGGCTGACCCGCACGCTGGGAGAGGTGGAGGCATGTCGGGACGCCTCGGGACGGATGTGCTTCAGCCGCGGCAATTCCGCCGTGGTTTTCCGGATCCGCCACGCAGGAAGAATCCGTTCGCTGAGAGGCTATCTGCGGCCGCAGCGCCACCTGCGGGAGATCTACGGCGAACGTCTTCTCGAAAAGGAGCTCTACCTCTACACTTCGCCCCGGAGCGGCGTTTGGGTGGATGTCGTACTCGGAGACTGGATTGAGGGTGAGAATCTCCACGAAACGATCGCCCGGGCGGCCACGACCCGCGACACGAAACGTCTGGAGCGTTTGGCCGCAGACTTCGACCGTCTGGCGGCCCGAATGGTGGCCGATGACCGGGCTCACGGAGATCTGAAACCCGAAAACATCCTCGTCGGGGTGGACGGCAAGCTCCATCCGATCGATTTCGATGCCGCGTATCTGCCCTGCTTTGCCGGAGAGCCGAGTCCCGAACTGGGCACGGCAGCCTATCAGCACCCGGCCCGCACGGTCGCAGACTTCAACGACCGGCTCGACGACTACCCCGCGGCATTGATCTCCACGGCCTTGCATGCATTGTGCGAAGATCCGACCCTCTGGGACCGCTACGGAAATCCCGATTCGCTGCTGTACGATCCGCACCACATCGCCACGGATCCCGCCCTGCGGGAGAGTATCGCCCGGTTCGAAGCGACCGGACGCGCCGTACAATACCGGATAGCACGGCTTCTCTTCGCCCCGCATCCGGAGTTGCCCGATCTGCGGGGACTGCTGGATGAAGCGGTCCGGCGTGAAGACCGCAGAGAGGAGGCTCTTCGTGCCGACACACAGGTCGCCGGTCACACGGACCTCACCCCCGGAGAGATGGTCTCGACGCCGGAAGCGGGAGGAGTCTCGGCGGAGATCCCGGAGCCGGAACTGTTCGTCGAACACGGACGCTGGGGTTTCCGCTCCCCGGAACGAGTGGTCATCCCGCCGCTCTACGACAACGGCTTCGACTTCACCGAAGGGTTGGCCGCCGTGCTGCTGGGCCATACGTGGCACTTCATCGATCCGCAGGGACATACGCGGTTGAGTTGTATCGGCTGCGAGGCCGTCAAGCCCTTCCGCGGCGGTCGGGCCCGGATTCTCCGCAACGGCCGCTGGTACGAACTCGATCCTTCGGGCCGCGAATTTGACTTTTGACGTCAAATCGTTATATTTGCGTGATGGTACGCGCTGCCGTCGGATAAATCGGGAGGATTCGGACCGTCGGCAACAGACAAAACACGAATTATGACTTCATTCAGAACGCTGACCGCAGAGGAGATCTCCTCGCTCGAAGCTCTGGGCAATACGGCCGAAGAGTGGTCGACAGTCCGGGTTTCGGAGGACTTCCTGCCCTCACAACTGCTTCAGAACCATTTCGAAGGGGTGATCGAGATCGCCTCTGGAGCCCGAGTGATCCGCTCTCAGGTCCGCAACTACCGCATCGGCGAGAATTCGCTCGTCGAAGGGGTCTCGGCCCTCGAATGCCGCCATCGCTCGTCGTTCGGAAACGGCGTCGGCGTGGCCACCATGAACGAATGCGGAGGTCGCACCGTGAAGATCTTCGACACGATGTCGGCCCAGGTGGCCTACATCATGGCCGTCTACCGCCACCGCCCGCAAACCATCGCCACCCTGGAGCGCATGATCGACACCTATGCCGAAAGCCGGACCTCGGACCTCGGCGAGGTGGGCCGCGACTGCCGGATCATCGGAGCCCGCTTCATCCGCGAAGTCCGCATCGGCGACGAAGTCCGCATCGACGGCGCCTCGGCCCTCGAGAATGCCACCCTGTGCAACGGCGTCGAGATCGGCGTGGATGTCAAGGCCTACGACTTCATCGCCGCCGAAGGTGCCCGGATCGGCAACGGCACGATCGTCGAACGCTGCTTCGTGGGGGAAAGCTGTATCCTCGACAAGGGCTTCACGGCCGCCGAATCGCTCTTCTTCGCCAATTCGCACTGCGAAAACGGCGAGGCCGCCTCGATCTTCGCGGGGCCCTACACCGTTTCGCATCACAAATCCTCGCTGCTTATCGCCGGAATGTTCTCGTTCTTCAACGCCGGCAGCGGATCGAATCAAAGCAACCATCTCTTCAAAAGCGGAGCCGTCCATCAGTCGGTACATCTCCGGGGTTGCAAGTTCGCGTCGAGCGCCTATATCATGTCGCCGGCCCTCGAAGGCGCCTTCACGATGATCATGGGACACCACTCCTACCACCACGACACCTCGGCCTTCCCCTACTCCTATCTGATCGAAAAGGAGGGGCGGAGCCATCTGATGCCCGGCGCGAACCTCACGAGCTACGGCGCAGTCCGCGACATCGAGAAATGGCCGGCTCGCGACCGCCGGACCCTCAAGCGCGACGTCATCGATTTCGACGAATACAACCCCTACGTCACCGGAGCGATGTTCGATGCCGTGAATATCCTTCACACGCTTCAGGAGCAGGATCCCGACGTGGAGGTCTACACCTACAACAAGGCCCTGATCCGGGCCGCCTCGCTCCAACGAGGTCTGAAACTCTACAACAAGGCCATCGTGGCGGCACTGGGGGCGATGCTCGACCGTGGAGCGTCGAATCCCCGCTACGACGGGTCGGGACGCTGGCTCGATCTGGCCGGACAGTACATCACGCGACGGGCCGTACGGGAGATTCTCGAGGCCGTGGACCGCGGAGAGCTTTCCGACATGGCGGCAATCGACAACCGCTTCCGGGTCTTCGACATCCACTACGACGACTATGCCCACAGCTGGGCCCTGGGCATCTATGCCTCGATGCTGGGGCACACGCCCGGTATCGAGGAGCTCAACGATGCCGTCACGGCCGGCCGCAACGCCCACGCCTCGATGCGTCGCACGACCGACGCCGACCGCGAACGCGACTGCTCGCTGGACATGGCCGTCAGCTACGGTCTCGACTGCGACAACGAAGAGGATCGCCGCAAGGACTATTTCGCGGTAAGAGGTTTGAAATAGACTAGGGATCATGTATACACAAAGCATCACTCGCACCCATCGCACAGCCTTCGTGCTGTTGATCGACGGCTCGGGATCCATGGCCGAGGAGACGCTCTTCCGCGGCAAGCGGATGACCAAGGCCGAGGTGGTGGCTTCGATCACCAACGGCATGCTGTTCGAACTGATCGAACGGGCCCGCCGCAACGACGGGGTCCGCGACTATTACGACATTGCCGTATGGACCTACTCGAGAAACGATGAGGTCTATTCGCTGCTGCCCGACGGCCGGCAGATGATCTCCGTGACGGAACTCGCCGCCCGGGAGGTTCCCATGCGCCGCGAAATCATCGAATGCCGCATGCCCGACGGATCAACGGCCCTGCGCGAAATCCCCGCTCCGGCCTGGGTCTTCCCCGAAGCGGCCGGGCAGACTCCGATGCACCAGGCGCTGGATCAGGCGGCGGAGCTGCTCGAGGCGTGGTGCCGCAATCCGGCTCATGCGGAGAGCTTCCCGCCCACGCTCTTCAACATCACCGACGGAGAAGCCACGGATTGCGACGAAGAGGAGTTGCGCAGCGTGTCCGAACGCATCCGCTCGCTGCGCACGTGCGACGGCAACGTCCTGCTGATCAATATCCACATTGCACCGAGTGCAACGCAACAATCCGTCTTCTTTCCGGCGGAGGAGGAGGCCGATTATCCGAACCGTTACGCAAAACTGCTGTACGACTGCTCGAGTCCCATGCCCGAAGTCTTCAACGAGGCCATCCGGGAAGCCAAAGGACCCGGGGCGATGCCTCCGTTCCGCGGCATGAGCTACAACGCCTCGGCAGAACAGCTGATCGCCATGCTCAACATCGGCTCCATCAGCGTAAAGACCGAATAATCATGACGCCTACGATCCAGACTTTTACCCGGGCGCTGCTGACGCCCGACCTCAGTTTTTCGCGTCTGGCCGACGCCCGGGCGGTGCTCGGACCGGAGGGTCTGCCGCAACTGATGCGCACGACCCGCTTTGCCGAATCCGAAATCCGGTGGCAGGGGCACCGCTGGTTGCTCTCCATGCCCCTCTCCTCGTCGGCCATCGCTTCCGTGGAACACACGGCATCCCGAATCGGGAGACTCAACACCGATTGGCTTACGCCCTACCGCATCCTCACGGGTGAAATGAGGTGGTACACACCCTCCGGCGAGGAACGGCATTGCGACCTGACGCTCGAACACCTTCCCGAAGGCATCTCTTTCGAGGAGGCCCTGCACCGTGAACCCGCCGAGCGGTTGCTTGCTGCGCTCGAGGCCCTGCAAGAGGCGCTCCGCGGGCTGGACTTTGCCCACAACAACCTCCGGCCCCGGAATCTGTGGTGGGTGGGCGACCGGTTCATTCCGCTGCGTTACCACGACGCCCGCTTCGGACACCCCGAAAACGATGACCCGGCATTCGAGGCCCTGCGGCTGGAGGTGCTCCGACATGCGGATCCGATGCGGGTCTCGGATGTCGAGATAACCTACAATCCGCTGTGCAAATTCTCCGGACATCTCTGGACCAGTCAACTCTCCGAAGGGCTGGTCTGCGTCGAGGATGAAAGCGGATACGGGTACGTGGATGCCGAAAACCGGGTGGTGATTCCCGCCACGTTCCGCTGGGCCAGCGACTTCCACGAAGGGCGCGCCGAAGCGGAGACCGAAACGGGTATGGGGCTCATCGACCGCCAGGGTGCATGGATCATTCCTCCCGTTTACGAAATCATCGACTACGACCCCATCGAAAGCAACGTCTTCGTACGCAAGGACGGGCTCTGGGCCGAATTCGACTATCTGGGACGTCAACAGTCGGAGTTCGGCGAGCGGTCCGCCCGCCCGTAACCAGACGAGGGGGGGGGCAGGAGAAGCCGGATGCGGCCGGGAAAACCGGATGCCCGCCCCGAGCACACAACATATGCCAAAGAATACGAACAATAAATATTGAAAACACCATGGAAACCAACGACAAAGAGATCAAGGTTCTGATCATCGGCAGCGGCCCGGCCGGCTATACGGCCGCCATTTACCTGTCACGCGCCAATCTTGCTCCGGTGCTCTACGAAGGCATCGAGCCCGGCGGACAACTGACGACAACCACCGAGGTCGAAAACTTCCCGGGATTTCCCGAGGGGATCGATGGCCCGCAGCTGATGGCCAACATGCGTCAGCAGGCCGAACGCCTCGGTGTCGATCTGCGAGCCGGAAGCGTGACGAAGGTCGACCTTTCGCAGCGTCCGTTCCGTGTGGAGATCGACGGGGAGAAGGAGCTGCTGGCCCAGAGCCTCATCATCTCGACGGGCGCCACGGCCAAATACCTCGG
>CALUKK010000095.1 GCA_944321205.1 uncultured Alistipes sp. | reverse complement strand
CCTCTCGCTGCACATTCCCGCCACGCCGCAGACCGTCGGCTCGATCGGCTATGACCTGCTGATGTCGATGCCCAAGGGCGCCACGCTGGTCAACACCGCCCGCAAGGAGGTGATCGACGAGGCCGGGCTGCTGCGTGCGCTGACCGAACGCGAGGATCTGAAATACATCACCGACATCGCGGCCGGAAATCAGGCCGAACTGGACGAGAAGTTCGGCAAACGGGTCTTCGCCACGGCGAAGAAGATGGGAGCCGAGACGGCCGAGGCCAACATCAATGCCGGTCTGGCCGCCGCGAACCAGATTGTCGATTTCCTGAAGAACGGCAACCGGAAGTTCCAGGTCAACAAATAGCGGGATCGGGACGACAGAAAGGCGGGTGCGACATGTACGGACCCGCCTTTTTCACCTGAACCGACTCCCAGACCGACCAAACAACCCGAGACCAAACAACCCGAAACCAACAACCTGAAACAAATAACCAATCAGAATTTATGGTACGAATCAAACCGTTCCGGGCGGTACGGCCGCCCAGGGAGCATGCGGCCGAGGTGGCGTCGCGTCCGTACGACGTGCTGAATTCGACCGAGGCGAAGAACGAGGCTACGGAGCGTTCGCTGCTTCACATCATCAAACCCGAGATCGATTTCGAACCCATTGCCGACGAACATGCGCAGGAGGTCTACGACAAGGCCGTAGAGAATTTCCGCGCGTGGCAGAAGAAGGGATGGCTGCAGCAGGACCCCGAGGAGTATTACTATATCTATGCCCAGACGATGGATGGCCGTACGCAATACGGACTGGCGATGTGCTGCCACTTTGAGGATTACCTTTCGGGCGCGATCAAGAAGCATGAGCTGACGCGGCCCGACAAGGAGGAGGACCGCATGATCCACGTGCGCAACCAGCAGGCCAACATCGAGCCGGTCTTCTTCGCCTACCCCGACAATGCGGAGATCGACGCCATCGTTTCGGACGTGGTTGAGCACAATGCTCCGGAGTACGACTTCACGGCGGCCGACGGCTTCGGACACAAACTGTGGGTGATCCGCGACCGGAAGACCAACGACCGCATCACGGAGATCTTTGCGGGGATTCCGGCTCTCTACGTGGCTGACGGCCACCACCGTACGGCGGCTGCCGCCCGCGTGGGCGCCGAGTGCCGGGCGAAGAACCCCAACCATACGGGCAACGAGGAGTATTGCTACTTCCTGGCCGTGACGTTCCCGGCCAGCCAGCTGCGGATCATCGACTACAACCGCGTGGTGAAGGATCTCAACGGCCTGACGTCCGCGGAGCTCATCGAGCGGCTCAAGGAGTCGTTCACGGTCGAGGACAAGGGCACGGAGGAGTATCGCCCGACGGGACTTCACAACTTTTCGATGTACCTCGAGGGTCACTGGTGGAGTCTGACGGCCAAGCCGAGCACCTACGACGACAATGATCCGATCGGGGTGCTGGACGTGACCGTACTGTCGAATCTGGTGCTGGACAGGATCCTCGGCATCAAGGATCTGCGCACCTCGAAGCGGATTGACTTCGTGGGCGGTATCCGGGGGCTTGGCGAGTTGAAGCGCCGGGTTGACAGCGGCGAGATGAAGGTGGCCTTTGCGCTCTACCCCGTCTCGATGCAGCAGCTGATCAACATTGCCGACACGGGGAACATCATGCCGCCGAAGACGACGTGGTTTGAACCGAAACTGCGTTCGGGGGTGGTGATCCACACCTTTGGCGAGGAGAAAAAGTAATGTGTTACGGATCGGCAAACGGTCCGTTGCGGAAAGGGAGGATGCGGGAGAGCCCGGATCGTCCCTTTCGTCTTTTTTTCACGGAGGGCGGATGCTTCTTTCGAAACAAAAACGTATCTTTGGTCGGCAATAATTGTCAATCCCAAAACTTCGGCCTATGAAATGGTTTCTCAAATGCATTCGTAACTACGTGAACTTTTCGGGGCGGGCCCGTCGCCGGGAGTATTGGTTTTTCGAACTCTACTCGTTCCTGTTGATGATTCTGGCGATCGTGCTGGATCTGCTTTGTTTTGGCAATCCGTACAGAATCTTCTATGCGCTGGCCGGTCTGTTCCTGTTTCTGCCCAATCTGGCGGTCATGGCCCGCCGGCTGCACGACACGGGACGCAGTGCCGGGATCCTGATCTGGTATTATGTGCTGGCCTTTGTCTGGATGATCGCGCTGGTGATCTCGGGGCTGGCAACCGTTACGGGCGGGGCTGCCGCCTCGACGGGATTTCTGGTCCTGCTCATTGCGGGCTCACTGGTCTTTCTGGTCTGGAGCATCATCTTTCTGGTTTGGTTCTGTACGGAGGGAACCCCCGGCGAGAATCCGTATGGTCCCGATCCGAAACAAATCGAAGAGATTTGACGACCAATCGGAGATAAATATTTTCGACGTCAGTCTCTCCGTCAGTCTTTGAATCCAGGGCTTCTCAGACGACAGAAAATCGGGAAAAGGGCCCTTGGAATAAAAATTTTATTACGAATAGACGATATTTTATAACGAAAATAAAAGTGAGCGTGGAAAAATTCGTATATTTGTAAGCAACTTAACAATACTATTGGCGTTATGGCTAAGATCAAAGGAACAATCGTCGTTGACAGAGAACGCTGTAAGGGTTGTGGCGTATGTGCCTCGGTATGTCCGTGCAACGTGCTGGCCCTGTCGGCGGAGGTGAACAGTAAAGGCTACCCGGTGGCCTGGATGGCGAATCCCGATGCTTGCACGGGCTGCGCATCGTGTGCGGTGATTTGTCCTGACAGCGTCATCACGGTTTATCGTCAAAAATTCGAATAAGCGATGGCAGAGAAGGAAGTAAAACTGATGAAAGGCAACGAAGTGATCGCACATGCGGCGATACGCTACGGTTGCGACGGATATTTCGGCTACCCGATCACTCCGCAGTCGGAGGTGATGGAGACGCTCATGGAGCTCAAGCCGTGGGAGACGACCGGGATGGTTGTTCTTCAGGCCGAATCGGAGGTTTCGTCGATCAACATGGTTTACGGCGGAGCTGCCACCGGCAAGCGGGTCATGACCTCGTCGTCGAGTCCCGGCATCAGCCTCATGGCCGAGGGTTTGAGCTATCTGGCAGGTGCGGAACTCCCCTGTCTGGTTGTCAACTGCCAGCGTGGCGGTCCGGGTCTTGGAACGATCCAGCCCTCGCAGGGGGACTATTTCCAGGCCGTGAAGGGGGGCGGACACGGAGACTATCATCTGATCGTTCTGGCTCCGAACTCCGTGCAGGAGATGCATGACCATGTGGCTCTGGGCTTCGATCTGGCCTTCAAATACCGCAATCCGGCGATGATTCTGGCCGATGGAGCCATCGGTCAGATGATGGAGAAGGTGGTGCTGGCTCCGCAGCGTCCGCGCCGTACGGACGAGCAGATCAAGGCCGAGTGCCGCACGTGGGCGACCTATGGCAAACCGGCCGATCGTGAACGCAATATCGTGACGTCGCTAGAGTTGCAGTCGGAAAAGATGGAGGTGATCAACCTTCGTCTTCAGGCAAAATACAAGGCGCTGGAGGAGAACGAGGTTCGTTACGAGGCTTTGGAGTGCGACGATGCGGAGTACGTGATCGTGGCCTTCGGATCATCGGCCCGCATCTGCTCGGCAACGGTCGAAATGGCTCGTGCCGAGGGCTTGAAGGTGGGTCTTCTGCGTCCGATTACGCTCTATCCGTTCCCCACGAAGCAGCTTGCCGAACTGGCCGCACGCGGCGTGAAGGGATTTCTTTCCGCGGAACTGAATGCCGGACAGATGGTCGAGGACGTACGTTTGGCCGTGAACGGCAAGGCTCCCGTGGAGCATTACGGACGACAGGGCGGCATGCTGTTCACCCCGGATGAGGTGCTCGCCGCCTTGAAGGACAAACTGATTAAAAAGTAGAAACGATGGCAGAGGTTGAAATCAAACAGGAGAATCTGGTTTACACCAAACCGAAACTCATCACCGATAATGTCATGCACTATTGTCCGGGCTGCAGCCACGGCACGGTGCACAAACTCGTCGCCGAGGTGATCGATGAGATGGGTCTTGCCGACCGTACGGTGGGCGTATCGCCCGTAGGCTGCTCGGTCTTCGCCTACAACTATATCGACATCGACTGGATCGAAGCGGCTCACGGCCGGGCTTTGGCCATTGCAACGGCCGTGAAACGGCTGTGGCCGAACAACATGGTCTTCACCTATCAGGGCGACGGCGACCTGTCGGCCATCGGTACGGCGGAGTCGATCCATGCGGCGGCCCGAGGCGAGAACGTTGTGGCCATCTACATCAACAATGCGATCTACGGCATGACGGGCGGTCAGATGGCCCCCACGACCCTGCTGGGGATGAAGACTTCGACGACGCCCTACGGCCGGGATCCGCGGTTGAACGGCTATCCGTACAAGATTGCGGAGATGATGGCCCATCTGGACGGAGCGACCTACATCACGCGTCAGAGCGTCCACACGGCGGCCAACGTCCGCAAGTGCAAACGGGCGATCCGGAAGGCCTTCGAGAATGCGATGGCGGGGAACGGATTTTCGTTGGTGGAGGTTGTGTCGACCTGCAACAGCGGATGGAAGCTTTCGCCGGTGGATTCGAACCGCTGGCTGGAGGAGCACATGCTGCCCTACTATCCGCTGGGAGATATCAAGGACGTAAAAAAGGAGTAAAGCGATGAAAGAGACATTGATCATAGCAGGATTCGGAGGACAGGGAGTTCTTTCGATGGGCAAGATTCTGGCCTATTCGGGCGTGATGCAGGATTACGAGGTCACGTGGATGCCCTCCTACGGTCCGGAGATGCGTGGTGGTACGGCCAACGTGACGGTGATTCTTTCGGACCGGAAGATCTCCTCGCCGATTGCGCACGAGTACGACACGGCGATCATTCTGAATCAGCAGTCGATGGAGAAGTTCGAGCCGCTGGTCAAGCCGGGCGGTGTTCTGATCTACGATACGAACGGCATATCGCGCCATCCCGTCCGTACGGACATTTCGGTCTATGCGATCGACGCTACGGCCGAATGCGCGAAGATGGGCCAGGCGAGGTTGTTCAACACGATGATCCTGGGCGGCTATCTGAAGGTTCGTCCGGTCGTAGAGATGGAGAACGTGATGGTGGGATTGAAGAAATCGCTTCCGGAGCGTGCGTGGAAGATGCTACCGCAGAATGAGGAGGCGATCCGCCACGGCGGTGAGATCATCCGCAAGATCCGTTAGCGTGAAACCGGTTTCGGCGGCAACGCCGTGCCGTATTGACAGAGAGCCCTCGGAATGGAGGGCTCTTTTTGTATCTGCCTGTATCTGCTATCAGCCTGTATCTGTGAATCTGTCCGTTGATCGTCAAATGACCCGGGCCGCGCATCTGACGCTCTTTGCGGCATAAAACCGACCGGTTCCCGCGGGCTCTCCTGTACTGGACGGGTGATTCCTTCTGACGCTCCGACGGGAGAGGATCAGAACTTTCCGGCGAAGAGATCCGAACGCAGAAGGATGTCCGAAACTCTCCAGGCCTCGAAGCGACGTTGCCGTACGGAATCGTCGGTGTTGTTTCCGACCCGGGTTCCCGTCCAGTCGACGGCACAGTCCGGTTGATGGCGGAAGAGACTCTCTCCCAGACCATGGAACGGATAGTCGGCCACACCCATCAGATCCAGCAGGCTCGGAAAGAGATCACTTTGTGCGATGACCCTGTCGGTCGGAGCCGACAGCGGAGCGTTGAGGATGAACAGCGGGATGAAGCGGTCTTCGGGATTGCGCACGGGACGGTTTTCGTACCGGTCGCGGGTGATGGTCGAGTCGTGGTCGCCGACAATCACGAGAATGCTGTTGTCGTACAAACCCGAATCGCGGAGCCTTTCGATGAAACGACCCAGATGATGATCCACGAACTGTGTGATGATCAGGTAGTTCAATACCTCCCGATTCTGGATCCCGCTATGGCGGAGCGAGCTTTCGAAGTCGGTGTCCACGGGATCGTGCCCCGAGAAGGTCACGAGTTGTGCGTAGAACGGCTGTTTGGTATCGAGCAGGATGGGCAGGGCGTTCTCAAAGAGATGTTGATCCGATTCGGGACGCAGACGTCCGTTGTCGAGACGTTCATACAGGCGGTCGAAGCCGTAACTTCGGCAGGTGGCATCCTGGTTCCAGAAGGTTTTGTTGTCGCAGGTCAGAGAGATGGAGGTATATCCTCTGTTTTTCAGAGCCTTGGGTAGTGACGGATAAGTGTTGGTGCTGCCATATATTCCGGATGTGGCGCCCGAGGCGAGAGGCAGCAATCCGGTATTGAGCATCAACTGGGCATCGGACGAGCGGCCGTCCTTGACCTGCGGCATGACCTTCGGGAGGTAGAGGACGGTTGTATCCCGTGTCAGGGCATTGAGATACGGAGTCACCTCCACCCCATCGACGGTCAGATTGACGGGCCAGGAGCAGAGGGATTCTACCAGAATGAGAATCAGATTCTTGTCGTGCGGATCGACCAATTGGGTTTTCGGATGTTTGCGCTCGGCGGTCTCCACGAACCGGGAGGCGAATTCGATCTCTTCGGGCGAACAGTCCTTCATGTAGGAGAGTTGGAAGATCCAGAAATTGGTAAAACCGTATTCGCGGATTGCCCGGATGGGTTCCATCAGATTGCGGTAGATCGGATCCTGATCGGCCGCACAATAACGGGCAAAGAGGTATCTGGGTCCGTTTATCAACAGGATGAGCCCCAGGGCGAGTGCGAATCCGGGGAACCTTTTTGAGCCGAGGGGACGTCTCCCGTTCCCTTCACCCTGTTGCGTGTTTTCCCGTTCGGGGCCAGCCTTCGGGAGGGCGGCATAACCGAGCATGAAGAGAACCGGCGGCAGGATCAACGCCAGATCGCTCCAACGCAGGGAAAGCAACAGACTCTCCCCGACAGTCGGAAGATTCTGCACCAGCAGGAAGGAGCTCAGCGGCATGATTGTCCCGTAATTGCGGTAATACCAGGCATTGGCCAGCAGGTAGAGCGTAACGAGACCAATCCAGGGAAAGAGCCATCGTTTACGCCGCAACCCCCAGACGGGCAGGGCGAAAAGCAGGGCGTCAGCCAACCGATGCATCGTTGCCTTCGGTCCGTGGGATCCCCGGAACTCCCACATGGCATCCAGCACGGAGAGGGCAAGATAAAAGGTGACAACGAGAGCAAGATAGATGAAGGCTCTGTTTTTCGCAATCTTTGGGAGAGCTCCGGAGATCTTGTTCCAGAGGCCTCGGCGATCCGAGAACTTCATGGCAGGGTTGGGTTAGAAGGGATGGGGAGTGAAGGAGGGGCTAATTGTCGGCGCTGAACCGATACTGTTGTACGTCGCGCCAGCCGAGGAGCAGGTCGTGCACCGAGAGGCGCTTCTTGCCGGCAATCTGCAGCTCCTCCAGCCGGATCCACCCGTCGGCACACGCCACGCGGATAAAACTCCGGCCATCGCTCTCGATCGTGCCGCAGACAATCCCCGGGTGGTCGGCCGCCTCGAATTTTGCCGCGAAGATCTTGGCCGTCAACGCCTCCTGGTCCGAACCTACGCGATACATCGCCGTCCAGGCGGCCGGATAGGGCGACAATCCGCGGATAAAATCGATGATCCGCTTGCCGGGGCGAGTCCAGTCGATGCGGCAATCCTCCTTGAAGATCTTCGGCGCCGGATGCAGTGTCGCCTCGTCAATCCCCTGCTGCTCAATGGGGTGAATCTCTCCAGCCGCAATGCGCTCGACGGTCTCCAGCACCAGTCCGGTTCCGATCCGCATCAGCCGGTCGTACATCGTGCCGATGGTATCCTCCTCACCGATCGGTACGCGGATCTGGCCGATGATGGCCCCCTTGTCGATCTCGTGGTTCAGCAGAAAGGTCGTGACGCCGATTTCGCGCTCGCCGTTGATGATGGCCCAGTTGATCGGAGCCGCGCCGCGGTATTGCGGCAGCAGCGAGGCGTGGAGGTTGAAGGTTCCCAGCCGGGGCATGGCCCAGACCACCTCGGGCAGCATGCGGAAGGCAATGACGATTCCAAGATCGGGCTTCCAGGCCCTGAGGGCCTCGACGAACTCCGGATCACGCAGCTTGACGGGCTGCAGCACGGGCAGCCCCAGTTCGCGGGCGGCGATCTTCACGTCGCTTTCGTGGAGCCGCTGACCGCGGCCGGCGGGTTTGTCGGGTGTCGTGACGACTCCCACGACGTTGTAGCCGCCGGCAACAAGCGCCCGCAGCGAGGGTACGGCGAATTCGGGCGTGCCCATGAAGACGATACGAAGCTCCTTGCCATCCATACGCTTACTCCTTTTTCAGCCCCAGCGTGTGGTGCATGCGCTCCTGCTTGGTCTCCAGATAGTGCTCGTTGTAGGGGTTCGGGGCAATGACGATCGGAACGATCTCGTCGATGCAGAGTCCGTATCCCTCCAGCCCGGCGCGTTTGAGCGGGTTGTTGGTCATCAGCCGCATGTGGCGGATACCCAGTTCGCGGATGATGCTGGCACCGACTCCGTAGTCGCGCTCATCGGCCTTGAAGCCCAACTTGAGGTTGGCGTCGACCGTATCGAACCCCTCGTCCTGGAGTTTGTAGGCGTGGATCTTGTTGCAGAGTCCGATTCCGCGACCCTCCTGGTTGAGGTAGATGATGGCGCCCTTGCCCTCCTTCTCGATCATCTGCATGGCGCGGTGCAGCTGCTCGCCGCAGTCGCAGCGGTACGATCCGAAGATGTCGCCCGTGGCGCACGACGAGTGGACGCGCACCAGCACGGGTTCATCCTCCGTCCATTCGCCCTTCGTGAGGGCGACGTGCTCCAGCCCGTTAGACTTCTGGCGGAAGGGCGTGATCTTGAAATCGCCCCATTCGGTGGGCAGCGGTACGGTAACCCCCTTCTCGATGATCGACTCCTGCTTGAGGCGGTAGGCGATCAGCGAGGCGATGGAGATGATCTTCAGCCCGAACTTTTTGGCCTTCTCCTGCAACTGGGGCATGCGGGCCATCGTGCCGTCCTCGTTCATGATCTCGATCAGCGCACCGGCGGGCTGCAAACCGGCCAGCCGGGCCAGATCGACCGCCGCTTCGGTGTGACCCGGACGGCGCAGGACGCCCTTTTCGCGGGCGCGCAGCGGGTTGATGTGTCCGGGTCGGCCCAGATCGGTGGGTTTGGTCGAGGGGTCGGCCAGCGCGCGGATCGTGGCGGCGCGGTCGTGGATCGAGACTCCCGTCGTGCAGTCGTGGCCCAGCAGGTCGACCGTCACGGTGAAGGGGGTTCCCAACAGCGAGGTGTTGTTCTCCTCCATCATGTTGAGCCCCAGCTCCTCGCACCGTTTCTCCGACAGCGGGGCACACAGTACACCCCGCCCCTCCTTGAGCATGAAGTTGACGATTTCGGGGGTTATTTTCTCTGCGGCGATGATGAAGTCGCCTTCGTTTTCGCGGTCTTCGTCATCGACGACGATAACGATTTTACCGTTGCGGAAGTCTTCGATGACCTCCTCCACACTGTTCAATATCGTCTCTTTAGCCATTGTGTTTATTTCGTTTTTTGAATTTTATCGAATTTTTCACTTTTCCGAGCCGCGGTCCCAACCACGTGTCGATTCTCTCCCTGAGGGCCTTGATCTTCCCGGCATACCAGTCGGTGTCGAGCAGTGCGGAGTCGTTCGTGGCCTTGTAGGTGAGATAGATGGCGATGGGTGTGAGGATGAACGAGGAGATCCACATGCCGTATATGGCATCCCAGGTTCCCTCCTTGGCCATTTTTTCGCCCGTAAGACTGATGACGTAGTAGATCACGAAGAAGATCACCGACACGACGACCGGAAGCCCCAGCCCTCCGCGGCGGATGATGGCTCCGAGCGGGGCGCCGATCAGGAAGAAGATCAGAATCGAGACCGGAAGCGAGATCTTGCGGTGCCACTCGATTTTCGAGCGGTACAACTGGTTGAGGGCCTCCTTGGCCGTTGATTCGTCGAAGGCGAACATGTTGCGGGAGTTCTTGGCCAGCGTGCGGGCCTGGTCCCAGACGCGCTCCTTCTCCCGGGTCGAGAGCCCCGGGAGCGAATCCGTGACAAGCAGATCCCGGAAGTGGCTCTTGTCGACCTTCAGACTGTCGGGAACGGGCAGCACGGTGTTGTCCCGGGCGAAGATCTGCTCCTTGAGAAGGGGTTCGTAGGAGCTCGTCGTCGCGTCGTTGACCCGGATCTCCAGGGAGTCGATATCGTGTTGCAGTTCTCGGATGTTCTTGGTCTGGGCGTTGGTGAACATGTCGGCATCGGAGCGTCCCATGGCGAAGCCGTCCATCGGAATGACCTGTTTCTGCAGATCGAACGTATGGTGTCGCAGGGCGCTTTTCGTAAACCACTGGCTGTTGCGGGTCTGCTCGTAGGTCTGGCCGTGGTAGAGCGTCACGAGCAGGTATTTCTTGTCATCCGAGAGGCGGATGTACCCCGAATCGGCCACGATGGTGTTCATGTTGCCGTTGGCGGCGCGGTTGTCGTAGATGAGCACGTCGGTGAGCAGATGGGTTTCGGGGTCCTGGTGTCCGACGCGGATCGACATGTTGTCGATTCCGTTGAAGAAGAGTCCGTCCTGGAATTCGAGGCTCTGTTTCTGCTGGCGGATGTCGTAGATGATGCTGAACATCTTCTTGTTGGAGTACGGCACCAGGTTGTTCGAGATGAAGAAGCTGCCGATGGCGACGATTCCCACGACGACGATCAGCGGTTTGGTGATCTGGACCAGGGACATTCCGGCGGACTTCATGGCCAGGAGTTCGTAGTTTTCGCCGAGGTTTCCCATGGTCATGATGGCGGCCAGCAGCATCGAAAGGGGCAGACCCATGGGGATCATGTTGGCCATGGCATAGGACATCAGTTCGATGATGATTCCGGCGCTGAGGCCCTTTCCGACCAGCTCGTCGATGTAGCGCCACACGAAGTTCATCATCAGGACGAACATGACGATGAAGAACGTGAGGACCATGGGGCCCAGGTAGGCTTTCAGGACGAGTTTATGAATGGTCTTCATGCGAGTGCAGCCTTTTTTTCGAGGACAAAGATAGAAGTTTTACCGAAACGAGCGCTACGGTAAGGACAAATATTATGGCGGCGCCGGGGGGAACTTCGAGGTGATAGCTGAGGATCAGGCCCGCGACGTTTCCGGCGACGGCGATCATCGGGGCAACGAGGGTGATGGTCCGGTACGAACGGGCCAGGGTGTTGACGATCACCACGGGCATCGTGATCAGCGAGATGAGCAGGACGATGCCCATGATCCGGATCGAGAGGACGATCGTTGCGGCGATGAGTGCGGCCATCAGATAGGAGATCAGCCGGGTGTGTATGTTTCTGGAGCGGGCGAATTCGCGGTCGAAGGCGACATACATCACGGGTCTGAGCCACAGCAGGGCTCCGATGACGATTGTTCCGGTGAGCAGGGCCAGGGCCCGGACATCGCCGTCGGTGACGGTGATGATGCTGCCGAAGAGATAGGCCGAGAGGTCTCCCGAGGTGTAGCCGGGTCTCAGGCTCATGAACAGGGCTCCGACGGCCATTCCGATGGACCAGATGATGCCGATTGCGGAGTCTTCCCGGATGCGGCCCCGGCTGCCGGCCCATTCGATACCCAGGGCGGAGAGGATGGCGAAGATCATGGCGCCGGCGATGGGATTGGCCCCGGCCCAGAAGGCGATTCCGAGGCCGCCGAACGAGGCGTGCGTAATACCTCCCGCGAGGAAGACCATCCGGCGGCAAACGACGTATGTACCTATTATTCCGCAAGTTATGCCCGAAAGGATGCAGGCTGTGAATGCGTTTGCGAGATAGCCGTATTGAAAAACGTCGCTGAAAAACTCCATTTTTGGTTTATATAGCGCGCAAATTTACGCTTTTTTATCGGAAAAGCCTCCTTCTTTCGGCGGGATTTCGTAATTTCGTGGCGTAAAAATGGAATTCATGCAACCTCGAAGAGTCAATTTTCATACGTTGGGCTGCAAGCTCAACTTTTCGGAGTCGTCGACCCTGGCCCGGGAGTTCGAACGGGGGGGATTTGTGCGGGTTTCGCCCACGGCCGAGGCGGACATCTGCGTGATCAACAGCTGTTCGGTGACGGAGCATGCCGACAAGAAGTGCCGCAATCTGATCCGCAAGCTCCACCGTCGCAATCCGCAGGCGATCATCGCCGTGACGGGTTGTTATGCGCAACTCAAACCCGAAGAGATCGCATCCATAGAGGGCGTAGACATCGTGCTGAGTAACAATGATAAGGGAGAATTATATAAACGGGTTGTTGAACTCTCGGGCAAGGGCCGTGCACAGGTTTACAGCTGTGATACCGATTCGCTGACATCGTTCTTTGCGGCCTTTTCGAGCGGCGACCGCACGCGGGCCTTTCTCAAGGTGCAGGATGGCTGCGACTACTGCTGCTCCTATTGTACGATCCACTATGCCCGCGGTTCGAGTCGCAACATGCCCATTGCCGATCTGGTGGCCGAAGCCCGTCAGATTGCCGCAGGGGGGCAGCGCGAGATCGTCCTCACGGGAGTCAACACCGGGGATTTCGGCCGTACGACGGGCGAGCGTTTCATCGACCTGCTGCGTGCGCTGGTCGAGGTCGAGGGGATCGACCGCTTCCGCATATCGTCCATCGAGCCGAATCTTCTAACCGATGAAATCATAGAGTTTTGCGCGTCGTCACCTAAAATGATGCATCACTTTCACGTACCGCTTCAGAGCGGTTCGGACCGCATTCTCGGACTGATGCGTCGCCGTTACACTTCGGCGCGTTATGCCGACCGCATCGCTTCGGTGCGGCGCGTGATGCCCGACGCCTTCATCGGGATCGATGTCATCGTCGGTTTTCCCGGCGAGACGGAGGCCGATTTCCGGGCGACCTACGACTTCCTGGCCGATCTGAGGCCCGCCTTTCTGCATGTCTTTCCCTTCTCGGAGCGTCCCGGAACCCCGGCCGTCGATCTGCCCGGCAAGGTGCAGGCGTCGGTGGCAACGCGGCGTGTGGCCGAACTCGAGGCCCTTTGTGAACGGCTTCACGGCGAATTCTGCGCCCGGGCCGTCGGAACCGAAGATACGGTCCTCTTCGAAAGTACGCGGCGCGGCGGCATGATGTTCGGCTTTACGGGCAACTACCGGCGTGTCAAGGCCCCCTACGATGCCTCCCGCGTCAATACGATCTGTCGTGTCGCCCTCGGGGCGATGGATGCCTCGCATGATCTGCAGGGCACCATTCTGGACCTCCCCGGGAGATAAAACCCCCTTTCGGACAAAAATCTCCGCCAAGTATGGCGTTTTGCGCCCGAGATTTCGTATATTTGCCGGAAAGTAATTCATGGTGATATGACGGGTTTGCGTAAACGGGTGACGGTCGGATTTCTGAGCATCGTCTGCCTGCTGTTTTTTTCCGGGATGGTCTCGTTGCTCGAACTGGGCCATCTGAGCCGCGATACGGGCGAAATCCTCAAGGCCAATGCCCGCAATATCGAACTGGCCAAGGAGATGCTCGATGCCGCCCATGAACAGAACATGGCCCTGATCCGTCTGTCGGTCTTCGGCGACCGCTCCTTCGACAGCCTCTGCCGGGCCAGCATGGACCGCCTGGAGAATACGCTGCTCGTGGCTCAGAACGAAGCCCTGGAGAAGTCTTTCCTCGATTCGCTGGCCTTCGCCACCACCGAACTCCGCATCGTTACGGACAACTACCTGGCTTACGGCGATCTGCGCAACGGCGATTCGCTGGCTTCCCGCCCGCGTGCCGGACTCCCCGATTCGCTGGGCATCAAGTGGTACAACGAAGAGTATGAAGCCCTCTACGGACGTCTGACCTCCGCCATCAAGAACTACATGACCTCGACACAGAGTTCCCTGGCGCCCCGGGCCGAACAGATGAAGAAAAATGCCTATCGGGCCGTGACTCCCGTGCTGATCTCCGTGACCGTGATGATCGCCATCGTGCTGATGCTGCTCTATTTCCTGTCGATCTACTGCGTCTCGCCCATCGAGCGCATGAACAAGAGCCTCGGCGACTGGCTCTCCTTCCGCACCCCCTTCAACGTGAAGGGCGACCTCAAGGACGAGGTCCTCGAACTCAAGGAGC
>CALUKK010000094.1 GCA_944321205.1 uncultured Alistipes sp. | reverse complement strand
CGGCGCGCTGCCCGAACTGCAACGTGACGCTGACCTACCACAAGAGCGGCCGGAAGCTGGTCTGCCACTACTGCGGCCATACGGAGGAGGTGCCGGCGAAGTGCCCCTCGTGCCGTGTGACGGATGTCGTTCCGGTGGGTTTCGGAACGGAGAAGATCGAGGAGGAGATCGCCCGGATCTTCCCCGAGGCGCGTGTGGCGCGGCTGGACCGCGACAGCGTCACCTCGGAGCGGGCCTTCAACGCCATCATCTCGGACTTCGCGGCGCGGCGCACCGACATTCTGGTCGGCACGCAGATGATCACCAAGGGATTTGACTTTGCGGGGGTCTCGCTCGTCGGGATTCTCAATGCGGACAACCTGTTGAACAATCCCGATTTCCGGGCTGCCGAGCGGGCCTTTCAGCTGATGATGCAGGTTGCGGGGCGTGCCGGGCGCCGCAACGACGGGGGGGAGGTGGTGATTCAGACGGGCGATCCGACCAATCCGGTGATCCGGCAGGTTGCCGCGGGCGACTACGACGGAATGGTGCGTACGCAGCTGGCCGAACGACAGCGGTTCTTCTATCCACCCTATGCGCGACTGACATCGCTCATGCTGCGCCACCGCGATCCCGAGACGCTGCGCCGCGGCATTGCGGAACTGGCCTCGCGGCTTCGCGTACGTTTTGGACGGCGGGTGCTGGGCCCGATGACTCCGCCCGTCGACCGCATCCGTGGGGAATATCTCGCGGGCTTGCTGCTCAAGATCGAAAGCGGGGCCTCGTCGGCCCGGGCTCGCGAACTGTTGGGTGCCGAGTTGAAAGCCTTCTCCGAAAATCCGGCCTTCAGGGCCATAACCGTTGTAGTGGATGTCGATCCTCAGTGAGTTGTTTCGGGATGTGGCGTCGCTCTTCTTTCCGACGCGGTGTGCGGTCTGCGGGCAGGCTCTCGAACCCGGCGAGCGGACCGTCTGCACGCTTTGTCGGGCTACGGCTCCGTTGACGGGATTCTGGCGCGAGGCGGACAATCCCGTGGTCCGCAAATGCTGGGGACTGGTTCCCGTCGAACAGGCTTCGGCCTTTCTCTATTTCGTCCATGCCAGCGGTTGGAGGGAGCTGATTCACGGTTTCAAGTATCGCGGGGCGTGGCGTACGGCCCGCGAGATGGGTGAATGGTACGGTCGTTACCTGCGTGAAAGCGGTCTTTACGACGATGTGGAGTGTGTGGTTCCGCTGCCGCTGCATCCGTTCAAACGGTGTCGAAGGGGCTACAACCAGTCGGAGTACATCGCCGAGGGCATTGCCCGACAGTTGGGTGTCGGGGTCGAGCGGCGGAGTGTCTACCGCCGGCGCAATACGGAGAGTCAGGCCCTGAAGTCCCGTCACGAACGGGCCGGAAATGTCGAAGGAGCCTTTGCCGTACGGCATGCGGAGCGGCTGGCCGGACGTCATGTACTGCTGGTCGACGACGTGATGACCACGGGATCAACCCTTCTGTCGTGTGCCGCGGAGATGCTGCGGGTCGTTCCCGACTGCCGGATCAGCCTGGCGGCCCTGGCCGTTTCGCAACGGGAGCTGGGGATCAAGGGGTGAGGAGTCCGGCGTGTTCTGTGGCGGCGTGTCTGTCCGGCCGTTGTCGGAATCGGCCGATGGAAAATCTTTCATATTTCCGCACGCTCCTTTTTGATATGTCGGACCGAATCCGTACTTTTGAGGTCTGAACAGAGTGAAAGTCCATGGCAAAGGAATACGATAATGCGACTTCGCGCGGCAATGCCCGCTCGCGCAACCGCGAAGCCTATGACGCCCTGACGGAGGGTGCCGGCAATGTGCCGCCGCAGGCCGTCGAACTGGAGGAGGCGGTGCTCGGAGCCCTGATGCTCGAAAAGGACAGCATCATCGCCGTACAGGAGTTCATCACCCCCGAGGCCTTCTATACCGAGGAGCATCGCCTGATCTACAAGGCGATCGAGGAGCTTTCGATGGAACTCAAGCCCATCGATCTCTTTACCGTGACCGAACGGTTGAAGGCCAAGAAGGAGCTCAAGAAGGTGGGCGGAGCCTCGTATCTGGCCCAGTTGACGCAAAAGGTGGACTCGGCGGCCAATGTGGAGTTCCATGCCAAGATCATAGCCCAGAAATACGTACAGCGGGAGTTGATCCGTTCGGCTACGGAGATCCAGCGGCGTTCCTACGACGAGTCGACCGACGTGACGGAGCTGATCGGCTTTGCCGAGGGGGAGATCTTCAAGGTGGCCGAGGGCCATGTGAAGCGTTCCGTGCAGTCATCGAAGGAGATCCTGGCCCGGGCTCTTGCGCAGATCGAGGAGGCCTCGAAGAACACCAGTTCGTACAGCGGTGTTCCGTCGGGCTTTATGGCGTTGGACCGGGTGACGTTGGGGTGGCAGTTGTCGGATCTGATTATCGTGGCGGCGCGTCCTTCGATGGGTAAGACGGCCTTCGTGCTGTCGATGGCCCGCAACATGGCGGTGGATCACGAACAGGGAGTCGCCTTTTTCTCGCTGGAGATGTCGGCCGTGCAGTTGATGATGCGACTGATCATCGCCGAGACGGGGCTTTCGGGCAACGATGTCAAGTCGGGGCGTCTGACTCCCGAACAGTGGCGTCATCTGGAGTCGGCGACCAAACCGTTGGGTGCCGCACCGCTTTACATCGACGATACGCCGGCCCTGTCGGTCTTCGAGTTCCGGTCGAAGGCCCGGCGCCTGAAGATTCACAACGATATCAAGATCATCATCATCGACTACCTTCAGTTGATGACCGGCAATCAGGATACGAAGGGCAATCGTGAGCAGGAGGTGGCCTTCATCTCGCGGACGCTGAAGGCGATAGCCAAGGAGTTGAACGTCCCGGTGATCGCCCTTTCGCAGCTGAGCCGTGCCACGGAGATGCGCGGCGGGTCGAAACGTCCGCAGCTGTCGGACCTTCGCGAGTCGGGGGCCATCGAACAGGATGCCGACATTGTGGCCTTCATCCACCGCCCGGAGTATTATGGAATCAACCAGGACGAGAACGGTATGCCTACGGCGGGTATGGCCGAGATCATCCTTGCCAAGCACCGTAACGGAGCGGTCTGCGATGTCAATCTGCGATTCCTGAAGGAACAGGCCCGGTTTACCGATCTCGAGGATTCGATGTTGCCTCCGGGTGAGGCGTCCGAGAGTCAGCAGGCCTATGACGATTACGCAAGCGGTTCGAATGCCTTCACGGGCGGAGGGGCTCTCTCCGGCGGAGGGCTGGATGGTGCCATGGGCGGCGGTGAGTTCGATGTAAACCGTTCGACTCATCTCAATGACGAAGCCCCGTTCTGATCCGGACCCTTTCAATTTTCGACATCCATGTTCATACGCACATACGCCGGGGCCTTGCAGGGGATCGACGCCGTGGTGGTGACTGTCGAGGTCAACATCACGGGAGGCGGTCTGGGTCTGTACCTGGTAGGCCTGCCCGACAACGCCGTCAAGGAGAGCGAACAACGCATCCGGGCGGCGTTCGAGAATTCGGGCGAACGGATGTCGGGACGCAAGGTGGTCGTGAGCCTGGCGCCGGCCGACCTGCGCAAGGAGGGGTCGGGCTTCGATTTACCGATTGCCGTGGGGATCCTCGCGGCGATGGAGCGCATCGGAGCCGATGCGGTTGCCGATACGATGCTCGTCGGCGAGTTGTCGCTCGACGGCTCGCTGAAACCCGTGCGCGGTGTGCTTCCGCTGGCCGTGGCGGCGCGGCGGGAGGGATTGCGGCGGCTCATCCTTCCGGTGGAGAATGCCGCCGAGGCGGCCGTGGTCGAGGGAATCGAGGTGGTGGGTGCCGCCACGCTCGGCGAGGTCATTGCCCATCTGAACGGCGGGCGGACGATCGCACCGACCCGCCCGCCCGTCGAGGATCCGTTCGATGCTTCGCGGATGCACTATACCGAGGATTTTGCCGACGTCAAGGGACAGACCCATGTCAAACGGGCGCTGGAGATCGCTGCAGCCGGGGGACATAACGTACTGATGATCGGCGCCCCGGGCTCGGGAAAGACGATGCTGGCCCGCCGTCTTCCGACGATTCTTCCGCCGCTGACGCGCGAGGAGGCCCTCGAGACGACGAAGATCCATTCGGTGGCCGGGAAGAGCGGTTTTGCCGGCGGCCTGATGACGCTGCGCCCCTTCCGGGCTCCGCACCATCTCACGTCGCAGGTCGCGTTGATCGGCGGCGGGCAGTCGCCCCGGCCCGGCGAGGTGTCGCTGGCCCACAACGGAGTGCTGTTTCTCGATGAGTTGCCCGAATTCGGGCGAAGCGTCCTCGAGGTGCTGCGTCAGCCGCTCGAGGAGAAGCGCATCGTCGTTTCGCGGGCGAAGTACAGCGTCGAATACCCGGCCAACTTTACGCTCGTGGCGGCGATGAATCCCTGTCCGTGCGGCTACTACAACCATCCGACCAGACCCTGTACCTGTTCGCCGGGGGCCGTACATCGCTATATGGGGCGTATTTCGGGACCGTTGCTGGATCGGATCGACCTTCAGATCGAGGTGACGCCGGTCCTTCCGGCGGAGTTGGCCTCGGCGGCTCCGGGTGAACCGAGTGCCGTGATCCGCGAGCGGGTGATCCGGGCCCGGGAGATTCAGTCCGAGCGTTTCCGCGGCGTGGAGGGGGTGCATACCAATTCGATGATGAACTCGCGGCTGCTGCGCGAATACTGTCGGCTGGATAGTACCTCGTCGGCTCTGTTGACGCGGGCCATGGAACAACTGTCGTTGTCGGCCCGGGCTTACGACCGGATCTTGAAGGTGGCCCGCACGATTGCCGATCTGGCCGGACACCGGGAGATTGCGGCGGAGGATGTCGCCGAGGCGATCGGCTACCGTTCGCTCGACCGCGGTTCGTGGGGGCGTTGACGGGTGGTGAACCGCGGCTCGTGGGGGGCGTATCGGGTAGAACCATGGCTTGTGAGAGGAGTTGACGGCTGGATCGTGGCTGGTGGGGCGTTGACTGTTGGAACGCCTGCCGGGAGGCCGGGCAACGGCTGCCTCCGTGAGATGCGGACGCGGGCCCGGATATTGAATATGAGAGTTGAAACAGAAAACGATATGAAAAGGATCATTCTTTCGGGCGGCGGTACGGGAGGCCATATCTACCCGGCCGTGGCGGTTGCCGAGGCGTTGAAGCGACGTTTCGGGAAGGAGGTTGAGCTGCTGTTCGTCGGAGCCGAGGGCAAGATGGAGATGGAGAAGGTCCCGGCGCTGGGTTACCGGATCGTGGGACTGCCGATCGCCGGGTTGCAGCGCCGGCTGGACTGGCACAATCTGCTCGTGCCGTTCAAGGTGCTGCGGAGTCTGCGGATGGCCAAACGCATCATTCGCGATTTCGGGGCCGATGCCGTGGTGGGTTTCGGCGGCTATGCGAGTGCACCGGTCCTGTGGGCGGCCCAGCGGATGGGGGTTCCGACCGTGATCCAGGAGCAGAACTCCTATGCCGGAGTGACGAACAAGATCCTGGGGCGGCGGGCCAAACGCATCTGTACGGCTTACGAAGGAATGGAACGCTTCTTCCCGGCCGAGCGGATTACGCTGACGGGCAATCCGTTGCGGGGTCGCTTCTCGAAGGAGGGGGCCGACCGTGCCGAAGCGCTGAAATACTATGGCCTGACGGATGAACGTCCGACGATTCTGGTGGTCGGCGGGTCGCTCGGGACACGCTCGCTGAACGAGATGATGAAACAATGGATCCTCGATACCGGCGGTAAGGCTCCGGTGCAGGTGATCTGGCAGACGGGCAAATACTACGAACGCGAGATGCAGGCCTTCCTGGCGGCACACCCCGCGGACCACATTTGGCAGGGAGCCTTCATCGATCGCATGGATTATGCCTATGCGGCTGCCGATCTGGTCGTTTCGCGCAGCGGTGCCGGGACCGTTTCGGAGTTGTGCCTGGTGGCCAAACCGGTGATTTTTGTTCCGTCACCCAATGTGGCCGAGGATCATCAGACGAAGAATGCCCGGGCACTGGAGTCGAAGGGTGCCGCCGTGGTGGTCGCGGATGCGGAGTGCCGTACGCAGGCCATGCCGCTGGCGCTGAAACTGCTCGGCGACCGCGAACGTCTGGCGGAGATGAGCCGCAACCTGGAGCTGCTGGCCAAGCCACACGCAGCGGAAGATATTGTCAATGAGATAGTAAAAGTGATGAAGTGATGGAACGGAAGCGAGTCTATTTTCTCGGAATCGGGGGCATCGGAATGAGTGCCCTGGCGCGTTATTTTCTCCACGAAGGGTACTCTGTGGCGGGTTATGACCGTACGCGGACACACCTGACTGACGAACTGGCGGCCGAAGGCGCTGCCATCCACTACGACGACGATGTACGGCAGATTCCGACGGAGTTTCTCGATCCGGCGCGTACGATCGTGGTCTATACGCCGGCCGTGCCGCACGACCACAGCGAATACACCTACTTCCGCGAACACGGCTTCCGCATCGAGAAGCGTTCGCAGATGCTGGGCCACCTCTCCGAGGGGAAATACGTGATGGCGGTGGCCGGCACGCACGGCAAGACGACCACCTCGACCCTCATTGCCTGGCTCAACCACATCCTGACAGGGGGAGGTTCGGCCTTTCTGGGAGGGATCTCGAAAAACTTCAACGGCAATCTGGTGCTGGGTGACGGCAAGCGGCTGGCTGTCGAGGCCGACGAGTTCGACCGTTCGTTCCTGCGTCTGTATCCCGACGTGGCGGTGGTGACGTCGGCCGACGCCGACCATCTCGACATCTACGGTACGCATGAGGCCCTGAAGGAGGCCTTTGCCCAGTTCATCCGTCAGATTCGCCCCGACGGCTTCCTCATCATCAAGCAGGGGCTTGATCTGGTGATCGACAATTCGGAGATCACCGTCTACCGCTATGCCTACGACACGCCGTGCGACTTCTACGCCCGCAACGTCGAACTGATCGGCGGCGGCCACTACCGCTATGACATCGTCACGCCGTCGGGCGCCATCGAGGGGTGCACGCTCGGCGTCCCGGGGTGGGTGAATATCGAAAATTCCGTTGCGGCCGTTGCGGCGGTATGGTGCGCCACGCATTTCGTGAACGGTGAACTCGATGCCGATCGGGTGCGGGAGGCGCTGGCCTCCTTCTCGGGGGTGAAGCGGCGTTTCGAGTTCTACGTCAACACCCCGAGGCAGGTCTACATGGATGACTATGCCCACCACCCGCGCGAACTGGCCGCCACGCTGACTTCGGTGCGGAAGATGTTTCCCGGGCGGCGGATTACGGCGCTGTTCCAGCCCCACCTCTATACGCGTACGCGGGATCTCTATGTGG
>CALUKK010000093.1 GCA_944321205.1 uncultured Alistipes sp. | reverse complement strand
CACGTCACCGGCCAGATTGGCCGAGAAGGTTCTCATGGATTCGTTGATGTCCGGTCCCAGCACGCTGATTCCCATTCGCTTGCACTCATTCATGTAGAGTGTCAGCTGTTCGATGTTCGTCAGGTTTCGGCTCAGCACTGCGGCCATGTATTCCGAGGGGTAGTTGGCCTTGAGGTAGGCGGTCTGGAAGGCTACCCACGAGTAACACGTTGCATGCGACTTGTTGAAGGCGTAGGAGGCGAACTTCTCCCAGTCGGCCCAGATCTTTTCGAGGACCTTTTCGTCGTGTCCGTTTTTCTTTCCGCCCTCGATGAATTTGGGTTTCAGATGATCCAGCTTGTCCTTGAGTTTCTTACCCATGGCCTTGCGCAGCGTGTCGGACTCACCGCGGGTGAAGTTGGCCAGCAGGCGCGACAGCAGCATGACCTGCTCCTGGTAAACCGTGATGCCGTACGTGTCCTTGAGGTACTTCTCCATGATCGGGATGTCGTACACGATGGGGCTTCGGCCGTGTTTGCGGGCGATGAAATCCGGAATGTAGTCCATCGGTCCGGGCCGATAGAGGGCATTCATGGCGATCAGATCCTCGAAGGTCGAGGGCTGGAGCTCCCGGAGGTATTTCTGCATGCCGGCGGACTCGAACTGGAACGTTCCGACGGTCCGGCCGTCGCAATAGAGCTTGTAGGTGACCGGGTCGTTGATGATCGAGAAGTCGTCGATATCGATCTTCTTGCCCTTGGTCTGGCGGATGTTTTCGACGGCATCCTTGATGATCGAGAGGGTCTTCAGTCCGAGGAAGTCCATCTTGATCAGTCCGGTATCCTCGATGACCGAACCTTCGTACTGGGTAACGAGCATCTTCTCGCCGGTCTCCTTGTCGTCGGCCGTCGAGACGGGGACCCAGTCGGTGATGTCGTCGCGGCAGATGATCGTACCGCAGGCATGGACACCTGTATTCCGGACGTTTCCTTCGAGCATCTTGGCATAGCGGATCGTGTCGCGCAGCACGGGGTTGTCGGTCTGTTCGGCCGCCTTGAGTTCGGGAACGAGTTCGATGGCCTGAGCCAGGCTCTTGACGGGTTTTCCCTCGGGGGTTTTGTCGGGAACGAGCTTGCAGAGACGGTCGGATTCCGAGAGGACGAGTTTCTGCACACGGGCCACATCCTTGATCGAGAGTTTGGTGGCCATCGTTCCATAGGTGATGATGTGAGCCACCTTCTCCTTGCCGTACTTCTGGGTGACCCAGTTCAACACGCGGCCGCGGCCGTCGTCATCGAAATCGACGTCGATATCGGGCAGCGAGATACGGTCGGGGTTCAGGAAACGCTCGAACAGCAGGTCATAGGCAATGGGGTCGATCTGGGTGATGCCCAGACAGTAGGCCACGGCGGACCCGGCGGCCGAGCCACGGCCCGGCCCCACCGAGACATCCAGCTCCTCGCGGGCGGCGCGGATGAAGTCCTGCACGATGAGGAAGTATCCCGGGAATCCCATCGTCTTCATGACGTGCAGTTCGAAGCGCAGCCGCTCCTCCTGTTCCTCGGTCAGGTGTTCGCCGTAGCGGCGGTGTGCACCCTCCATGGTGAGTTTCGTCAGGTAGTCGGCCTCGAACTTGATGCGGTACAATTTGTCATATCCGCCCAGTTTCTCGATCTTCTTGCGCCCCTCCTCCTCTGACATGACGACCTTGCCGTTTTCGTCACGCGTGAATTCGTCGTAGAGGTCCTGCTCCGTGAAGCGTTTGCGGTACTCCTCTTCGGTGCCGAATTCGGCCGGGATCTGGAAGTTGGGCATGATCGGCGCATGGTCGATCGAGTAGGTCTCGACCTGGTTGCAGATATCGACGGTCGTGGCCATCGCCTCGGGATCCGATTCGCCGAAGATTGCGGCCATTTCGGCCGTTGTCTTCAGCCACTCCTGTTTGGAGTAGAGCATGCGCTTCGGGTCGTCGAGGTCCTTGCCCGTCGAGAGGCAGATCAGCCGGTCGTGAGCCTCGGCATTGTCCTCGTCGACGAAGTGCACGTCGTTGGTGCAGACCATGCGGACGTTGTATTTGGCGGCCAGTTCGCGCAGATGCTTGTTGACGTTGAGCTGCATGGGGTAGGCCTCGTGATTGGCCCGTTCGACGGTGGCTTTGTGCAGCTGCAGTTCGAGGTAGTAGTCCTCGCCGAAGAGGTTCTTGTACCAGCGGATGGCCTCTTCGGCCTTTTCGAGGTCATTGGCCGTAATGGCGCGCGGCACCTCGCCGGCCAGACAGGCCGTGCAGCAGATCAACCCTTCGTGATACTTTTCGATCTCGGTGCGGTCCGTACGGGGGCGCATGTAGAAGCCTTCGGTCCAGGCCTTGGAGACGATCTTGATCAGGTTGTGGTAGCCCTTGAGGTTTTTGGCCAGCAGAATGAGGTGGTAACCGCTTTGATCGGGCTTTCCCTCCTTGTCATGGAGCGAGCGGCGGGCGACGTAGACCTCACAGCCGATGATGGGCTTGAAGGCCAGTTTGCGTTGCAGCTCCTCGCGCTGGCGTTCGCAGCGGGCGATCTCGGCCTCGGAATCATCCGCCGTCTCGGATCCGTCGCGCAGAGCCGCGAGGCGTTTCTCGCAGTCGGCGAGCTGATCCTTGAATTTGCCCTTGATCTTCTTGACGTAGTTGTAGAACTCCTTGATTCCGAACATGTTGCCATGGTCAGTCACGGCAATGCCGGGTTGCCCGTCGGCAATGGCCTTGTCGACAAGTTTCGGGATGCTGGCCTGGCCGTCGAGGATCGAATATTGCGTATGTACGTGAAGGTGTACGAATTGGGGCATTTTGCGGAAAATTTTGCGTTGTAAAGATAGCGATATTTATAGAGAATTCCCGGCGGGGTTCTTGTATTTTATCAACAAAATTCTTAACTTTAACTATCGAACCAAAAACGAAAGCTTATGCAAGACGACTCGTTGGTTGTATTGGCGGAGTACAACACCGTTACCGAAGCAGAGATCGCCAAGTCGATGCTTGACAGCGCCGGAATCTGGTCGACAATCCGCAACGAATACATGTCGGCCATCTACCCGATAGGAACCATGCCCGCACAGGTCGTCGTCCGGAAGGAGGATCTGGAGAGTGCCCGGACGTTGTTGCAACACCGATAGAGGAGAGCGGTTGAGACAGAACGAGGCTTCACCCTTGGAGAGGGTGAAGCCTTATGCATTTCGGATGTTTGCCTCCGCTGCCGCCGACGGTCGGACCCAGCTGCCGGGGGCTTCCACTGTCACCGACGGTTAGATGCCGCTGCCGGGCATTTACCTCCGCTGCCGCCGGCTGTTAGACGCTATTGTTGCCCGGCGTTTCGCTCCGTCTTACCTCCCCCCGCCTTCCTTGCACCGAACCAATACCGAAGCCGGATGCCACGGGGTTTCAGCGTAGCTCTTCTCCGTTCCAGATGCGCCACGAAGCTTCGGCCTGTTCGACGAACATCGTACGGCCGTTCAGCGTACGGGCCCCGCGTTGACGCCCGTATTCGAGGAACTGCGTCACTTCGGGGTTGTAGACCAGATCCATCAGAAAATGTTCCGGAGTTATGTAGGCATAGGGAATGCGCGGCGCCTCTCCGACATTGGGATAGGTCCCTACGGGTGAAGCATTGATAATCAAATGACTCTGCTCTACGACCTCACACGGCAGATTATCATACGTGTAGTTGCCTTTGGCCGGATCGCGTGACACCAGTGCAAAGGGAATCCCTCGCTCGGCAAGCGCATATTGTACGGCCTGGGAGGCTCCTCCGGTCCCCAGAATGAGCGCGTGGCGGGGTTCGGCAAATCCCAGCAGTTCACTCAACGACTCGCGCAGCCCGATAATATCCGTATTGAATCCTTCGAGTCCGGTTGCCACCGTGCGGCGGATGCAGTTTACCGCTCCGATAGCCTGCGCTTCGGGCGAGACGGTATCCAGATAGCGGATCACCTCCCGCTTGTATGGGATCGTGACATTCACTCCGCAGAGCTCCGGACAACGCTCCAGCAATGCCGGAAACTCTGTAATGTCTGACAGTTCGTAAAGATCATACCTGCAATCTGTTATTCCATCCTTCCTGAACTTTTCATTGAAGTATGTTGCGGAGGCCGAATGAACCAACGGGCGACCGATCAGTCCGAAACGTTTCATAGCGTATTATTTTCCTTTTTCTTAGCGATGATACGGGCCAGAATTTCGATGCCGTAGATGGTCAGAAAGCCCACGATTCCGAGGAGAATGGCTTCGGGAAGCAGAGCAGGTTTGTCATAGAGTGCCTCGAACGTTCCCGGCGAGATGTTGCTTTCGAGCAGGGGTTGGATCTTGCCGTGGCTGTCGACGTAGGTTTCGACCACCTCTTTCCAGGGCCAGACCTTGTTGAGCGATCCGACCATGAAGCCCATCAACACGGAGACCGTCAGATCGTGCCAGTGTTTGAGCAGCCACGAGAGCAGGTGTGAGAAGGAGATGATTCCCGCCAGAGCTCCGATGACGAAGATTACGATAACGGGAATGTCCAGATTCCCGACGGCCTCCATGATGAATTTGTACTTGCCCAGCAGCAACAGGATGAAGGCTCCGGAGATTCCCGGAAGGATCATGGCACAGATGGCAATGGCCCCCGAGAGCATTATGAACCACCAGTCGTCGGGGGTTTGGGTAGGTGAGGCGACGGTGATCCACCAGGCCACCGCGGCTCCGACGAGAAACGCCACGACGATACGCCAGTTCCAGCGGCCGATCTGCTGGGCCACGAGCAATGCCGAAGCGATGATCAATCCGAAGAAGAATGACCAGATGGCGATGGGGTGGTGATCAAGCAGGTAGGTCATCAGCCGAGCCAGCGAGAAGATGGCGACGGCGATTCCCGCCAGAACAGGCAGCAGGAAGCGACCGTTGACATGTCTCCAGAATTCGCCGAAACGACCCTTGAGCAGGAGTTTCACGGCCGTGACGTTGACACTGCGGATCGAGTCGAGGAGCTCTTCGTAGATGCCCGAGATGAAGGCGATCGTGCCTCCCGAGACGCCGGGAACGACGTCGGCCATTCCCATGGCGCAGCCTTTCAGTGCCAGAATAAGATAACGGGAAAAGTTCATGGTTCGTTGATCAACGGGGTTTGTTGACGCTCCGGGGCATGTCGTAAAAGTGTATCGGAAACGGATTCCGAACGCTCAAGGCATACCGAACGGTTTCATCAAGACGCAAAGATAAGAAAAATACGGTCAATACAAAAAGAGGCTTCGGACATCCGGATCCAAAGTTTGCCGGATCATTCCGAAACGGAGAGAATATCCGACCGATCCGCAAAAAAAAGGTCCTCGGCCGTTATGTCGAAAGACCTTTCTGTTCCGTGAGGTCACGGGCTTCACTTCGCCGGCTCGGGGATACCTTTGCTACGGCGAATGAACTCGACGACTTCTCCGAGACCTTCCGAGAATTTGGTGAAATCCTCCTTGTAGAGGAAGATTTTGTGGCGGTCGTAAGAGGCCGAGCCGTCGGGAGCCGTAATTTTACGGCTTTCGGTAATGGTCAGGAACCAGTCGTCGCCGCGTGTAGCCCTGACATCGAAAAAATAGGTGCGACGGCCCGCCTTTACGGCTTTGGAGAGGATCTGATCTCCATAATCCTCATTTTCGCGTCGCGGTTGGGTTGGGGTTAACATGGGACTTGTGTTTAAGTTAATACCGACGGTCATCACCTGTCGGATTTGTATATACGAATATACGGAAAAGTTTACAAAGCACCAAACATCGGGGCCTCTTTTTTCGGTTCGAGGATTGGTTTTCCCTCCGTATCCCAATTTTCGAGGAGCTCGACGGCCCGGCGATAGGAGGGACTCAGCCGGGGATTGACCACGCGGTAGTAGCCTTCGGTTCCGAACAGCCGTTGGGCCGCAAGGGCCTTGAGCTGGATTTGCAACAGATCCCGGGAGATGTCCAGCCCCTTGTCGTCGCGTTTGACACCCCGTTCGTCGGCCAGGGTTGCGAGTCTGTCGAGCAGTTCGTCGGAGATTTCGAATCCGGCATCAAAGGATTCGAAGGTAGGGTAGCTCTGGGACAGGGAGTTCCGCGCACGATCGAGCCAGTCGTTGACGAATTCGGCCACGATTCCGCGACGGACGAGTTCGGCATAATAATCCGAGTATCCGGTGGTATCGGCCTCGACGAGAATGTCGGGGCGGATTCCTCCGCCGCCAAGCACGGTGCGACCGCTTCGAAGCGTGCGGAAGGTCGGGGCATCGGCATCGAGCGAATCGCGTACGGCATCGTCATATCGTCGCAGATGGTCGAGGTAATACTCCCGGCGCTTGCCGTTTTCGTAGGGGCGTTGGATGACGCGGCCCGAGGGGGTATGGTAGCGGGCTACGGTAATTCGTACGGCGGATCCGTCGGACAGGGCGATCTGGCGTTGTACGAGTCCCTTTCCGAAACTCGGACGTCCGACGATGACGGCGCGATCCCAGTCCTGCATGGCTCCGGAGACGATCTCCGAGGCCGAGGCCGAGGCTTCGTCGATCAGTACGACCAGCTGCCCCTTGAGATCCTCGCCATTGACCGGGGCCCGGAACGAAGAGGCCGGGACGGCGCGGCCCTCGGTGGAGACGATCGTGGCGCCGCGCGGCCGGAAGAAGCCCGCCATCTCGATGGCCTGTTCGAGCAGACCGCCGCCGTTTCCGCGCAGATCGAGAATCAGCTTTTCGGGACGATTCAGCTTTCGGTAACTTTTCGTGAACTCCTCCATGGTGGTCTGACCGAAGCGGTTGACCTTGATGTATCCGATGTCGTTGCCGATGCGGTAGGCGGCATCCACGGTGTTGAGCGGAATCTTGTCCCGCACGATTACGAAATGCAGCCATCCGGGGGTACCCTGCCGTACGACATCGATCTCGACCTTCGTTCCGGTTTTGCCGCGCAGGTACTTCGGGACGTCCGAGCGGCTCATCCCCACGGCCGAAAGGGTATCGATCCGCACGATGCGGTCGTTGGCCCTCACGCCGACCTGTTCGGCAGGACCTCCGACGATGGTGTTCACGACGATCACCGTATCGCGCAAGACGTTGAATTCCACGCCTATACCGCTGAATTCGCCTTCAAAGCTCTCCTGGACGCCCCGCATCTCTTCGGCATCGATATAGGCCGAATGGGGGTCGAGTTCTTCGAGCATGCCCCGGATGGCCCCTTCGACAACGGGTTTCATCTCCACGTCGTCGACATAGAGCCCGGTCAGATAGCGGTATACCTGGACCAGTTTCTGGAGTTGTTGGACATCCTCCAGATTCTGGGCACGAACCGCCTTCCGCGGCAGGAGGAATGCCGTGCCGAGAAGCAGCAGAAGTATGATCAGATATTTTCGCATGACGATCTATAACTATAAGGGTAATGGACCTTCAACAGGAAGGGGCCCCGCACGCGGAGCCCCGGATCAAGCTGTCAGATCAGCGCTTGCGCCAGTTCGGCAAAGGGAACCTGACGTTGTTCCCCCGAGCGCATCTCCTTGACGGTGGCGGCTCCGGCCTCGATCTCCTGCGAGCCGACGATCACCACATAGGGGATTCCGCGACGGTTGGCGTACTCCATCTGTTTTTTCATCTTTCCGGCCTCGGGGTAGATTTCGGCCGAGATTCCCTCGCCGCGCAACGTACGCAGCAACGGCAATACGGCCGCCTCTTCCGCCGTACCGAGG
>CALUKK010000092.1 GCA_944321205.1 uncultured Alistipes sp. | reverse complement strand
GTTCAGCAACTGGGCCGGACTCAGCACGAAAACCGCTCCGACAAGCACCAGCAACAACACCGAGAAGAGACGCATGAACTGCCGCATGCCCCCTCCCAGATAACGTCCGACCACCTCCGGAATACTCAGACCATCATTCCGTACAAGCATGACGCCCGACAGAAAGTCGTGCATCGCCCCGAGCAGAATCCCGCCCAGCGTAATCCAGATAAAGGCCACAGGCCCGAAACAGGCTCCGAGAATCGCCCCGAAAATGGGTCCCGTTCCGGCGATGTTGAGCAGCTGGATCAGGAAAATCCGCCATCGCGGCAGAGGGACATAATCCACCCCGTCGTAAAGTCGATGGCAGGGAGTTTCGGCCTTGGGGTCAATCTTGACGGTACGCTCCAGGTAGCGTCCATAGGTAAAATAGGCGCCAATGAGGAGCGCCAGGCAGATCAAAAAGGTTATCATAACGCGTCGGCGGGTCAGTTTTTCTGCGAATATAACAAGAATTGCGAGATTTTTCACAAAATTGTTGCGAGAAAAAATTTTTTTTCAGATATTTGCAGTCCCAAAGAGAACGGAACGGAGGAAGATCGGGATAAGCAACAGGATCTTCCGAACGCAAGGAGGCTCTGAGGGCAGATCGAAGGCCGAATTAGCTCAGCGGTAGAGCACTTCACTCGTAATGAAGGGGTCCCGAGTTCAAATCTCGGATTCGGCTCGAAAGTCCAAGGTCGCAGACCCGAGACGCTAAAGAAAAACCGCCGCAAAGTGATTTGCAGGCGGTTTTTTCGTTGCGGATCGTAACTCGCCCTGCGAGACGGACTTTCGGAAGCGCCCCTGTGGCAAGCAGCAGAGAGAAGACAAGCATAGCGAAGTCAAATCTCGGATTCGACTTTCAGAATCAGGAGACTACAATGCAGGCAGCCTCTTTTTTTGTGTCGTTTCGGGAGTGAAAAAGGGGCAAAAAAGAGCTTCCCAGCGCAATTGTTACACATAATGTTACACATAAAATTCAGCGCCCCGTGTTGTTTGCATAATACGCAAACGAATGAAAATCAGAGCAATATTCCACGGCGAGATCATTTACAAAAACGGCAAATCCCCTTTGGCGATCCGCTTCACCCACCAACGAGCCCGCAAACTCGTCTCGCTCGGCTTCTCCGTTGAGCCGCACTGCTGCAACACAGATGCCTTCACTTCCTGCAATCACTCCAATGTGCCGGTACTTCTGAGATATTCGGTCTCATAGATCCGATATTGGGTCTGAGCCTCGATCCGGTTGCTGGCGGCCTGCTGCCATTGTGACTGGGCATCCAGCAGATCGGTCAGCGGAGCCATCTGCGCCGCGTAGCGGTTGCGCATCACGCGCAGATTCTCCTCGGCCTGTTGCAGCGCCAGTTCTGCCGTCTGGATCATCCGATAGCCGTCCTCCACGTTGCGGATCGCCTGCTCGACTTCAAGCGACATCAAACGCCTGTTTTTCTGAAGATCGAGCTGGGCATTCTGCAACTCATAACGCGCCTTGCGGAGCTTCTTGCGACTCTCGCCCCAGTGGAAGATCGGCACCTTCACGGCTACCATCGCCAGTCCCAGTCCGTCGCGGAACTCCTGTGTGTAGGGAATGTAGTTGCCCCCTCCAGCATCGACCATGCTCTGGAGCTTGATATTTCCGTAGTAGGTGTATCCCAGCGAAAGTCCCGCCGTGGGGAGCATCGCCGAACGGGCGTCACGGATCTGCTGCTCACTGACGGCAACCTGCCGTTCGAGCATCCTCAATTCGGGGCGAGTTTCGAGCTCCGAGGAGAGTTCACCGGGTGCCGACAGCCGGAAGAGCGTATCCGTCGGCACAGGGTGCACGTCGCTGCCCACACCGATTACCCGGCACAACGACATGCGGCACAGATCGGCTCCGTTGCGAGCCTTCTGCAACTGATAGTGGATCTCGCTGCGCTTGGCCTCCACGCGCAGGCGGTCGTTTTCGATAGCCATGCCCGCCTTAAAGGCCGCCGAGGTCTGGGTGTAGAGCGTATCCATCTGTGCGGCATAGCTCTCGAGCATGCGCACTTTGCGGTCGACGGCCACCAGCGTCCAATAGGCATTGTCGGCCTCGACCAGCACATCCATGCGGGTCATACGCTGCTGTTCGCCGGCCACCTCCTCGCCGATGCGGGCCATGCGGCGTGCCGCCGAGATCTTGCCCCCGGCATAGATCGGCTGCGTAAGGGTCAAGCCGGCCATATAGGTGCCGCGCATGCGCATCTCCATCCCCATCATGTCGATATCGGGCAGCACGTAGGCCCCCGTTGCCGAACCTTCGATCTTGGGAAGTGCGGCCGTCGAGGCGATCCGGCGGTCGAGGCGTGCCTGTTCGAGGCGGTTGTCGGCCTGCTGCAGCTCCTCGCTGTGGGCCAGCGCCCGCTCGCGGCACTCGGCCAGCGTAAGCGGCAGCGGCTGCTGGGCCCGGACGGCTGTGGACGACAGCAGAACGGCGCCGAATACCGTACAAATATCCTTGATTTTCATGATTTATGCGTTTTGAGGTTTGCGAATCCGGAACAGCGCCGCGTAGAAGAGCGGCAGCAGAATGAGCGTGATGATCGTACCGACGGTCAGACCGCCCATGATCGTCAGGGCCATCGATCCGTACATCGGGTCACCGACCAGCGGGATCATCCCGACGATGGTCGTCAGCGAGGCCATCAACACGGGTCGCACGCGCGAGACGGTCGCCTCGATAACGGACGTATAGGGCGAGCGGTGCTCCTCGGTCTGCAGGCGGTTGATCTCGTCGACCAGCACGATGGCGTTCTTGACCATCATGCCGATCAGCCCCATCATGCCGATGATGGCCATGAAGGTCATCGGCTGTCCCGTCAGAAGCAGCGAGGGGGTGATGCCGCAAAAGACGAACGGGAAGCACAGCAGAATGAGCAGTACCTTGCGCCAGCTGTTGAACAGCAGCAGCAGGATGGCCAGAATCAGGAAGATCGTCAGCGGCAGGTACTTCATCAGGTTGCCGATGGCCTCGCCCTGCAACTCGCCCTCGCCGACCCAGCGCATCGTGTAGCCGTCGGGCAGCGGAATGGCCTCGATCTCGGGGCGGATCGACGCCACGACCTTGGCCGGCGTCGCCTCCCGGCAGTCGGGATTGGGATCGCATTCGGCCTCGATCACCCGCCGGCCGTTCATCCGCAGCACGACATCCTCGTCCCAGTCGAGACGGATGTCACGCACGGCATTCCCGAGCGGCATGGCGCGGAACATGTGGTCCTGCAGCTCGCTCATTCCCCGGCCGCCGGCCAGCGCCCCCTGCAGCTCCTCGTCGGTCATGCGCAGGTTCATCATGCTCCAGACGGGAATCTCGTCGAGGTTGCGGATGCGGCTCCCGTCGTCGTTGCGCACCTGGAGGTTCAGCGTCACCAGGCGCTCCTGGTCGTTCAGCACGCCGACCGGCATGCCGTCCGTGGCGGCCAGCAGGGCGTTGGCCACATCCCCGCGGCCGATTCCCGCGCGCAGGGCATCCTGCTGGTTGAATTCAGCCACCAGCGCCTTGCCCTTCGGCTTCCAGTTGTTCTCCACGGAATAGGCATCGACATAGGGACAGCGGCGCATGACGGCCTCGGCCTGTGCGCTCAATTCACGCAACACGGCCGGGTCGGGCCCCGCGAACTCCACCTCGACGGTGTGCGACGTCGAGATCGAGAAGTTATATTTGCGGATGCGGACGTAGGCCTCGGGGAACTCCTCGCGCAGCTGACGCCGGATCGAGGGGATCACCTCGAGTACGGTCTTGTAGTCGGGGCAGTCGACGATCAGTTCCCCGTAACAGTCACCCCCCGAGGTCATCGGACGCACCAGGCAGTAGTGGGCCGGGGCGCTGCCCTGGCTGACGGCCACGCGTTCGATGCCCGGATGGAGCCGCACGCTGTCGCTCATCTCGAGCAGGCGGTCACGCACCCGGTCGGCATCCGTGGCCGAGGGGAAGAAGCACTCGACGACAAACTGCTTGTAGTCGAAATCGGGGAAGAAGAGGTTCTTGACGCGCGTCATGCCGAAAACGGAGAGGGCCAGCACGGCGAAGGCCACGACGATTGTCGCCCGCTTGTAACCGATCAGAAAGGCAATCGTGCGACGCACGAAGCGGTGGACCGGTGAATTCATCACCACCGTCTTCTGCCCTCCGGGCTGCTCCTTTTCGCGGACCGGGAGCCACGACTTGGCACAGATCGGCACCTGGACCAGCGCCAGCACCCAGCTGGCCAGCAGACTCACGCACAGCACCAGAAAGAGGTCACCGGCATACTCGCCCGCCGAATCGGGAGAGAGATAGATGCCCAGAAAGGTCGAGGCGGCGATGATGGTCGCCCCGAGCAGCGGCAGGGCCGTGTTGCGGCCGATGCGGTAGAGGTAGGTTTTCGGGCTGAGGCCCCGTTTCTTGTCGATCAGAATGCCGTCCATGATCACCACGGCATTGTCGACCAACATGCCCATGGCCACGATGAAGGCCCCGAGGGAAATGCGTTGCAGCGTCGTGCCGCATGTCAGCAGGATCGGGAACGAGACGGCCACCGTCAGCACCAGTCCGAAACCGATGATCAGTCCGCTGCGCAGTCCCATGGTGAAGATCAGCACCAGAATGACGATCAAGACCGATTCGACGAGATTCCACATGAACGACGAGATGGCCTGCGAGACCTTGTCGGGCTGGAAGAAGATCTTCTCGGTATGGAATCCGGCCGGAAGTTGTCGCATGGCCTCCTCGAGCCGTGCATCGACCGCCTTGCCCACGTCCGGCACGATGGCCGACGACTCCATGGCGATGCACAGGGCCAGCGCCGGACGTCCGTCGACGAAGAAGCCGTTGCGCTGCGGTGTGGCATAACCCCGCTCGACGCGGGCCACGTCGCCGATGCGCAGCTGGCGGCCGTCCATCGTGCGGATCTCCAGATTGCGGATCTCCTCCACATCGTCGACCGCCGAATCGACATAGAGCGCAATGCGTTCGTCTCCGCTCCGGTACTGTCCGGCATTGACCGTCTTGCCGGCCTGCTGCAGCGCCGACATGATCTGTGTCGGAATCACGCCGTTGCGGGCGATCTGCTCCTTCGAGAGGATGATGTTGATCACCTCGTCGCGGTTGCCCGCGATGTTGATCCGCTTGACGCCCTTCACGTCGAGCAGTTCGCGACGCAGGAATTTGGCGTAACGGTACATCTCCGGATAGTCATATCCGTCGGCCGTCAGGGCGTAGAAGATGCCGTAGACATCCATCATGTCGTCAATGACCACCGGATCGTAACAATCCTGCGGCAGCCGCTGTGCCGCATCGCTCACCTTGCGCCGCAGCAGATCGAAATGCTGCTCCAGATCACGGTTCAAGACCGTCATCTGAAACTCCACGGTCAGCATGGCCGAGCCGTTGCGGCATTCGCTCTTCACCTTCTTGACATTGGGCAGCGCCCGCAGCTCGTCCTCCATCAGCTGGGCCGCCTTCAACTCCACCTCGTGGGCACTGGCTCCGGGATAGGGAATCACAACCATCGCCTGCTTGACCGCCACGGCCGGATCCTCCAGTTTGGGCATGTAGAGGAACGACAGGACTCCCGCAATGAGGATGGCCCCCATGAGCGACCAGAACAACACCGGCCGGCGCATGAAAAATTCCGTCAGCTTCATCTTCATCACAGCAGTCCTCCCACGTTGGTTTGACTCGGAACCTCTACCACACGAACCTTCTCACCCTCCTCCAGGGCCGAGACGCCGGCCCGTACGATCTGCTCGCTGCCGTCGAGCCCCTCGCGGACGACGGCTCGGCCTTCGGCATCGGTGTTGTCCAGCACGACGGCCCGGCGCCGCACGGTCGAATCGGCCCCGAAGACCCATACACTGGGCGTGTCACCCTCGAGGAAGATGGCCCCGAGCGGAAGGGCAAAGCCCCGCCGGCGGGTCGTGTCGCTCTCGGTAATCCGCACCTCGACGTTCATGCCGGCCGTCAGCTGCCGGTCGGGTTGTGCGGCGAAGTCCAGCGTCAGGTGGTAAAGCTGGTTGCCGTCGGCCTTGGGCGGAAGGCCCGAAAGCCGCAACGGTATCTCGTCGGCAATTCCCGCCGCCCGGCAGGCAAAATGCGTAAAACGGTCACGCCGGAGGTATTCTACGGCCGGAATATCGACCTCGACCTCCATACACGAAACATCGAGCAGCGTCGCAAAGGCCGTCCCGGCATCGACCATCTCCGCCGGCGAGAAGTTCACCGCCTGCACATAACCGTCGGTCGGGGCATGGAGTTTCGTATAATTGAGTTTGTTGCGGTTGACCTGCAACTGTACGCCCAGTTGCCGCAGTCCGGCGCAGGCCTTTTCATAATCGTTGGCCGAAACGCTCTGCTGTTCGAAGAGCTGCCGGGTACGCGCCACCTCGTCGCGGAGTTGGTCATACTGAATCTGCAGCGCCTCGACCGCAAGCCGGTAGTCGGCATCGTCGAGTTCGGCCAGCAGCTGCCCGCGCCGCACGTAGTCGCCTTCCTTCACGTGAATACGGGCGATCTGCCCGGCGGTCTTGAATCCCAGACTCACCTCATGGGCTGCCCGGACAATGCCCGAATAGGTGCGTGTCGTCTCTCCGTCCAGGGCCACGGGTTGCGTCAAACTCACACGCTGGACGAACGGCTCGGTTGTCGTCCGACCCGTACAGCTGCACAGCAAAACCATTGCGAGCAGCCCTCCGATTCTTTTTCTTCCGATTCTCCTCATTGCTTATTGGGATTTTGTGATTTTTTCCGTCGGCAAAGTTGCGGCTTTTCCCCGGATAGGTTTTGTCGCATGTTGGGGAGAGATTGTTCAATAGGATGGCAAAAAGAGCTTTTTGACGGTTAATCACCGCAATTTATTGTTTGAATCAGTATATTTGCCGACGAAAAAGTGAATAGCCATGGCTGAAAATCAGAATTTCAACGCGCTCAATCTGGCGACGCTCCCCTTCGACGATCAGGCCTGCATCCTCGACGGACGCTTCTTTCTGTCCGGCAACCTCGACAATGGAACGCCGCAGCGCGATCTGACCTCCGATCCGACGATGCGCCGCTTCCTCACGTCGCCTTACCCCTTCAAGATCCAGTTCGCCATGATGCATCTTTGTCTGGGCGGCAGGATGCGCGTCAGGCTGAATCTCAATGAATACGAACTGCATCGCAATTCACTGTTGATTGTCATGCCCGGTTCGATCGGCCAATGTCTCGAAATTTCGCCCGACTGCCGGATCGCCTTCATGGCCCTCGCAAACGACTACATCATTACGGAGGACAACGCTGAAGGAGCGCTTATCGTCCGCAAGTTCCTCTCCCGTCAGTCGCTGGTGGAGCTTACCGAGGCCCAAACGGCCGAGATTCTCGCCATCTTCCGCACCCTGCGCGACAAACTCCGGAGGCCCGACTTCCGCTTCAAGCACGATATTCTGAGGGGGTATCTGCAGGTGCTTTACGGCGAGATCTGCCAGCTGATGGCTCCTCTGGTCGAGGCGCAGGATGCCCGGCAGAGCTCGCGCAAGAAGCTGATTTTCGACCGTTTCATCGAGGAGCTGCGCCAACACTACGCAACGCAACGCAGTGTACAGTTCTATGCCGACCGGCTGTGTCTGACCCCGAAATACCTCTCGCAGATGATCCACGCCGTCAGCGGGCGCCATGCCGGAGATTGGATCCGCGACTATGTGATTCTGGAGGCCAAGGCGCTGCTGAAGAGCGGACTGTACACGGTCCAGCAGGTCTCCGACATGCTGCATTTCGCCAACCAGTCCTTTTTTGGCGTCTACTTCAAGAAGGCCGTCGGATGCTCGCCGACAACTTACAAAGAGAGGTGAGAGTCCACACAGTGGCGCGGATGCGAAAGTCCGGGAACAACACTCCGAATGCCGCCCTTCCCAAAAGCGTACCGGACAAGCGGTTACGATATTCGCTCCCCATGCCGCCCACATCACGTGGAAGATCAAATTCGGAAAAAAGACTTCGGGCTGACCACCGTTTTTCTGAATGACGGATCACGGCCATTGGACGGGGCAGACATGGAACAGCAGGTGAGACTCTGCGAAAAACGGAACAGGGATTCGGTTCGCAAGACCTGTCTTACCTATCTGAACCACGGAGCCCAAATTCCGGCTCCGAAACATTGTATCAAACCCGTCCGTTTCGTATCTTTGAGCCCTGATCAACCCCCAAACAACCGCATACCTTGAAGAACACCGCCTCAAACAAACCCGCCAGAGACTTCCGGATCGATCTGCTGCGCGTCCTGGCCTGCTACCTCGTCATTCAGCAACACGCCAGCGAATTCTTCTACATCGGACCCCAAAACAGCGTCGTAACCGGAGATAACACCTCCCGCATCGGAATCATCACCAGCATCGCACGCATCTCCGTCCCGCTTTTTGTCATGATCTCCGGATATCTGCTGCTCCCGATGCGTACGGGCATCTCCGGATTCTTCAAAAAACGCTTCTCCCGGATCCTCATCCCGTTCATTGTCTGGTGCATCCTCTATGCCCTCTACTTCATGGTCACTCGCGGGGACTCCTGGGGACAGGCCTTCACGAACATCCTTCATATCCCCGTGAATTTCGGCGTGGAGGTCGGGCACCTCTGGTATGTATACATGCTTGTCGGACTCTATCTGCTTATTCCCGTACTCTCGCCCTGGGTGGCCGATTGCTCACGGAGAGTCATGCAGGGATACCTCCTCCTCTGGGGCCTCACGACACTCCTCCCCTACATACACCTCGTCTTCCCGCAGGTGTGGGGCGAATGCTTCTGGAATCCGACCCCGGCATTCTATTATTTCTCCGGGTTTGCCGGCTATCTGATTCTGGGATGCTACATCCGGAAATTCGGCGCGCTGTCCATCCCGCAAGCCGCGGCCATGACGCTTGTGGGGTACGCCCTGACGGCCGGAATCTTCATCCTGAGAATCGGAACCTCCGAAACCATACCGCAACTGGAACTCAGCTGGGGATTCGCCACCGCCAATATCGCCATGATGTCCTATGGAATCTTCTCCCTCTTCATGCATCTGCACGCCGACGGGCAGAGCCGGATCGGCCGCCGAATCCGGGACATCTCGGTGAGAAGTTACGGCATGTATCTGGCACACATCATGGTACTGAACCTCTTCTACCAACTCCTCAACCCCCTGTTCGACAACACGCTCATAGCCGTTCCGCTGATCGCCGTCTGCAGTTTTCTGACCGTATACGCCGCGGTGCGGCTCCTCTCCCTGCTGCCCAAGAGCAAATACTGGCTGGGATAGCCCCCACGCAAACCTCCGAGCTCTTGACGGACACATTGAACCTGAGCTCCGTCCCTCGAAACCGACCCGACGGCAAAATCGGAAAATATTTTGAAATATGCCCGCATTTGACTACTTTTGCGGCATAAAATCACCCCTTCATGTTGCGCAGATTTGCAGCGGTAATCCTTTCGGCCATCCTCCTTGCTCCCGGGTGGCTCGGCGTTACGGGCTTCACGCTCTTCGCGGGATTCATACCCCTGCTCTGGATCAGCGACTCCCTCGGTGGGTCCCGGCGCGACTGGTGGCGGATGATGGGGTGGGCCGCGCTCGCCTTCGTCCTGTGGAACGCCCTGACCGTCTGGTGGATCTGGTATGCCACACCCGTCGGTCCCGTGGCCGCGACCGTCGCCTCCACGTTCCTCAATCTGATTGCGTTCATGCTCTTCCATACCGTCTCGAAGCGAGCCCACAAGGCCCTGGCCTACGTTACGCTCGTCACGGCCTGGATCACCACCGAATACTGGTACACGGTCGGCGACTTCTCCTGGCCCTGGCTTATCCTCGGAAACGGTTTCTCGCATGAGGTCTGGATGGTGCAATGGTACGAATACACCGGGGTCTTCGGCGGCTCGCTCTGGGTCCTGGTGGTCAACATCCTCCTCTTTGAGGCCTGGAAGGAGCGCCGCAACCTCCGCAAATGGGGCACCTCCGCTGCCGCTCTGATCCTGCCGATGGGCGTGTCGCTGGCGGTCGGCTCCTACTGGAAGCAGCCCGACGAGGGAACGGCCCGCGTCAGCATCATCCAGCCCAACGTCGACTGTTACGACAAGTTCCACGGCGACACCGAGCGGCAGGAGCAGAACATCCTCGATCTGCTCGGAGAGGTGCCCCGTGACGCACAGTTCATACTGCTGCCCGAAACCGCCGTTCCGGGCTATTATGTCGAGCCCGCACTCGGCGACTTCCCCTGGGGAAATGACGAAACGGGGATCTTCTGGCTGCAACTGACCGATTCGCTGCGCAAAAACCATCCGAACGCCCTGCTCCTCACCGGAGCCAACACGATTCGCCGATACGCCCCCGGCACGCAAACCGAAACAGCCCGCCGCGACCGCTTCTCGAACGGATACTACGATGTCTTCAACACGGCCGTGGGGCTGGATTCCGCAGGCCGGCCGCAACTGCATCACAAGGGACGGCTGGTCATCGGCGTGGAGAATACCCCCACGTGGGTCTTCGACGTGATGCGCTTTCTGGTCATCGACCTCGGAGGCGTCGTCGGGCAGATCGGAAAGGGGCTTCACGGCTCCGCTTTCGAGCACAACGGCGTGAATGTCGGACCGGCAATCTGCTACGAAGGCCTCTACGGTGATTTCTATGGCGATTTCGTCCGGCGCGGCGCACAATTCATGGCCATCATCTCGAATGACGGGTGGTGGGGCGACACCCCCGGGTACAAACACCTCTTCTCAATCTCGCGACTGCGGGCCATCGAGCACCGCCGGGCCATCGCCCGATCGGCTAACACCGGAAAATCCGGATTCATATCCCCCCTCGGCGAGGTCGGCGAGACGCTCGGCTGGGAAGAGCGCGGAATCCTCTCGGCAGAGGTGCCGCTCAACTCGCACGAAACCTTCTACACCCGCTACGGCGACTACGTGGCCCGCATCTCGGAGTATGTGCTGCTGCTCTGCATCCTCTACTTCGTGGCCTATCGCGTCAAACGACGAAACCATCTTGTGAAATAATCTCATTTTGCTGTCATGAACTATAACCAGACTCTCGAATTCCTCTTCCAGTCGCTGCCTGCCTTCGAAACCCAGGGCGAATCGGGATACAAGCCGGGATTGGAGCGGATCACTGCATTCTGCCGTCTCATCGGAAATCCGCAACGGAACTTCTTCACGATTCATGTGGCCGGAACAAACGGAAAGGGTTCCGTCGCCCATATCATCGCCTCCGTGCTGCAGCAGGCCGGATACCGGACCGGACTCTTCACGTCGCCCCATCTGGTCGACTTCCGCGAGCGAATCCGCGTTGACGGCGACATGATCCCCAAACAGAAGGTCGTCAACTTCGTCGACAAGCATCATGACAAGATGGTCGAACTCGGGCTCTCGTTCTTCGAAATGACGGCCGCCATGGCTTTCGATTATTTCGCGCAGAACGATGTCGAGGTCGCCGTCATCGAAACCGGGCTCGGCGGCCGCCTCGACGCCACGAACATCATCGTTCCGATCCTCAGCGTCATCACCAACATCGGACTCGAACACACCGCTCTGCTCGGCGATACCCTTCCGAAGATCGCCCGTGAAAAGGCCGGGATTATCAAGAAGAGTATTCCCGTCATCATCGGAGAGGCGGATCCCCGTTACAACGACGTCTTCGAACAGGTTGCCGCAGCCAACAAATCCCGCGTGATCTATGCCGAAAAGGAGTTTGTCTGCGAGGAGCATCACACGGAGGGTGAATATCAGCACTTCCGCCTCCGCAGAACCCGGGACGAGAGATCGTTCGATGTCGAACTGGATCTTCAGGGCGACTATCAGTGCCGGAATATCGTGACGGCCTCCGCGGCCGTGGATTTCCTCCACGAGGAGACACCCCTCACCATCTCGCGTCGGGCCTATCTCGAAGGCATGCGGAATGCTGCGGCCAACACCTCGCTGATGGGCCGCTGGCAGAAACTCGGTGAGGCTCCGTTGACAATCTGCGATACGGGACACAACGCCCACGGAATCACCTGGGTGGCCGAACAACTCAAGGCAACACCCCACAAGGAACTTTACTGTGTACTCGGATTCGTCCGCGACAAGGATCTGGCCCATATTCTGCCCCTGCTCCCCCATGACGCCCACTATATCTTCACGCAGGCTCAATCCGAACGGGCCCTGCCGGCCGCCGAGTTGACCGCCAAGGCCGCCATCTACGGTTTGCAGGGGGAGACCGTGGAACAGGTGTCCGAGGCCGTCAAGCGGGCCCGTGAACTGGCGTCCGCCGAAGACATGATCTTCATTGGTGGAAGCACCTACATTGTGGCCGAAGCGCTCTGACAGTTGTAAAACGGAGCAAATACAGGAAGTCCGGGACCCGCAAGGTCCCGGACTTCCTGGTACTTCAGCATAAACCCGGCCCGCTTTCAATCAGGCCTGTCCCATCTTGGGTCCCGTATCCGGAACCGGAGTCGGCGTCGGAATTTCGATCTTGCCCACGTTGCTTTCGTAACGGACGATGTTGTCCTGCAACGATCGAAGCAACCGTTTGGCATGTTCCGGCGTGAGGATGATCCGGCTCTTGACCCGCGCCTTCGCGACCCCGGGCAGCACCGTCGCAAAATCGATGATGAACTCCGAGGTGGAGTGCGATATGATCGCAAGGTTCGAATAGTTGCCCTGAGCCACCGAATCGTCCAACTCAAGGTCGATTCCGAATTGTTTCATCTCTGCCATACCGTTCGGATAATTGGTTTTTGCAAATTTAACCGCTTTCTCCACTCGATATGCAACCCTGAGGCCAAAGTTTTCGATATTTTATCAACAGTCCCGACGCCGCTCGGAATCAAGAGACTTCAATGATCGGTATGTCGAACAGAAAGGCCACCTTCCGCAATGTGGCCAGATGATGGCCCACGCCGATCGCACAATGATGCGATGGCCCCGCCTTGCTCCAGCTATCCATGAATCGCCGAACCCCGCAGGCAAACCGATAACGGCTGTTGGTATTTCCGATCTGCAAGGTCGGACCCGCAACCGACTCGCCCTCCGCAGCCAGCAGATAGACGCCATCCCGACCCTCACAGACCGACAGCAAGGTAACGGGACCTTGCCGAACCGACATCTGAATGGACAAGCCCTTTCCCGGTTTGCCATGATAAACCGGCAGCGGGACCAGACCCACACGTCCCTCCGCAATCTCGAAATGGGCCGGGCCGTCGTGCCCCAGCATCACCACGTCGTCATCGAAATCCAGCGCGTAAAACTCCGAGAAGGATCCGCCGGCACCCAGCAAGGAGAGAATCTTCATCGCCTGTGCATTCTTCACCTCACACTCCCCGGCAACCGGTATGCCACGACCCGTAAGCAACGTATTGCCCGCTATCACCGAGGTGGCAATATCCTCATAAACGCCCTCCCCCTCGTAATAATAGGCCATCGATCCCAGATCATATTGTTCGACCAACCGGTCCAAGGCTACGGACGTGGCGGCAGCCCGATGCAACTCCGCCGTCTCACAATCCCCACTCACCTCGAAACAACGTTCAAACTCCGCCAGTTTCCGATTCAGATCCTCGGATGTGACCCGATCCCGATGCCGCTTCACGTCGCACATCTCCAACATCTCGACATGCGTCCCGAAAACCGCTGACTGCCGCGTGACATCCGTATAGACATCCAACATCCCGCCATAGTAATGACCCAGAATCCCCAACCGGTTCGTGCGCATCCCGCGAACCACCTTCGCGGCCTCAACCCATTCGCCGATCTGACGCCACGCCTCGGGATCCTGCAGATATCCCGTAACGATCTCATAGCGCAACCCGCTCCGGTTGAAGACATTCCCGATTTCGGGAAGAGAACAGGCCTGACAACTCTCCAGCCACATACCGGTCATCGCGCCCCGATCCTTCAGTGCATTGATCTTCCGATAGTCGATCGCCGGCGCAGGCTGAAGATTCAAAACAATAATCGGACAGCCGATCCGTTGTGCCACGGGAAGAATCGTCGAAGAGAGGCAATATGTCGCCACATACAGAAATACCAGATCAACCTCCCCGCGGACCAGGGACGAGGCGGCAACGGAGGCCTGCTCGGGAGAATCCACCATGCCGACATCGAGGATCTCAACACCCTCCATGCGGCCGATCCCCGAGGCGATCTCCCGGCGATAGGAATCCAGATGATCCCGCAACCCTTCAAACTGATGCCAGTATGTATTGAGGCCGGTGGCAAAAAGTCCAATCCGGACCCGTGTCGTTCGCTTCTCCATATTCAATAAATTGTTTGTGCAAAACTATAAAATCATCAATAACGGCCTTTTCGCTCATTGATAGAATAATTATATTTTTTGGCATAAATTTCTATCAAATATTCGAATCCAGAGATACTTTTTATTTATATATTGCCCAAAAAATTACAAATTCTGACGCTATCAAGTTTCACAATGGAAGAGAGCCACGTAAAATACCTGATATCCAACGAACAAGACTTGCTCTGGGGAATGGTCGTCACGACCGCAGGACACCAGAACATCCCGCCCCGCAGCGAATATCCTTCCCGCAACCATCCGACCCGATATCTCTTCTCCACGGAAAGAGGTCGGGTTCTGAACGAGTACCAGCTGGTATACATCACCCGCGGTCGCGGACAATTCGTCTCGGCGCACCAGAAAGAGTGTGAAATCAAAGAGGGCGACATGTTTCTGCTCTTCCCCGGAGAGTGGCACAACTACCGCCCTTCTCCGCAAACCGGCTGGTACGAATCCTGGATCGGATTCACCGGACCCGATATCGAGAAACGCGTCGCAGCCCGTTTCTTCTCCCGCGAAAAGGCCGTCTTCAACGTCGGTATTCACGAACAGATCTACAACCTCTATCATTGGGCTACGACCATCGCCCAACAGCAGGCGGCCGGACACCAGCAGATGCTGGCCGGAATCGCCAACCTCCTGCTGGGATTCGCCTACGGTGAGGACCGCCAGGTCTCGTTCCGCGACAAACACATCGACAGCCAGATCTCCAAAGCCAAAATCCTGATGCAGGAGAGCATCGAACAGAACCTCTCCGGAAAGGCCGTCGCCCAGCAAATCGGCATGGGATACTCCTGGTTCCGCCGGATCTTCAAAGAGTATACGGGATTCTCCCCCAATCAGTACATGCAGGAACTTAAAATCTCAAAAGCCAAAGAACTGCTGACGAACTCCGATCTGAACTGTCAGCAGATCGCCTATATCGTCGGATTCGAGACCCCTTCGTATTTCAATATCGTCTTCAAAAAAAAGGTCGGATCCACACCCTCTCAATACCGGGATTTCACACAAGGGAGCCGGCTGCTTCCGCAAAATGAACTGAGCTCGCCCGACATCGAGGAGCCGGCTCAATCGCAAAGCGGCCAATAGATCGTATAGCGCTCGAAATGGATCCGATAAAACGGTTCCAGACGAATCGTGGTATCCGAACCCTCCGCCCCGTCGAATCCGAACGTCAGGGGCTCATCCCGAAGCTTCACCACATGGGATGCCAACTCTTCCCCGTGCCACGGAACACGGGTCCGATCCGGAATCGGAATCACCCGGTTTGCTCCGTTGTCAATGCCGCGCCAGAAAGAGGCGGGCAGAGAGTCCCGCCCCATGCGTCCCGCCAGTACATACGGTCCATAAAGCAAGGCCGTATAACGATCGGAGCCCGGCAGACATTCGGTTGAAAGCGCCGGGGTAAAATCGAGCGTCAGGGTATCCACGCCCCGCCACGAAGCCCGAATCACCCAATAGCCGGCGGAATCCAGTTCGGGAGAGAGAGCCCGGCCATTCAGTCGCAGCCGTGTCTGATGCGACCATTCCGGATGACGGATCCGCAGCGAAAGATCCCGGTCACGCCCCGTATGCAACACCAACATCACCGAAGAAGAATCCGGAAGCGAGGTGTACTGTTCCAACGAAATCCCCCGATCCCGCCACCGGACAGCGGCCGGAACAAACAGATTGACCAACAGATCGCGATCCTGTCGGGCAAAGATCATCCGCCCCAAACGGGCCGGAGTCTCCAGTCCCGACTGGTTGCAACACCAGAACGACCGGTCCCGAGATCCGTAGACCCGATAATGGGCCGGGCGCAACGGCGTAAAGTAGGAACACATTCCCTGACAGGGATCATAGGCCGCAAGAATATGATTCAACAGAACACGCTCGTAATAGCTGACGATCCGGGAGTGCGGCTCCCGCGCAAAAAGAACCTCCGAAAGTCGCAGCATGTTCACCGAATTGCAGGTCTCGGGACCTCCCTGTTCCAGAACCTTCCGCTCGAAATCCGATTCCGGGAAGAAATACTCCCCGGTACTGTTGCCCCCGATCACCCAGCTATGTCGGCCCGTAACGATATTCCAAAAGTTCCAGGCGGCCCGGTCAAAACGACGATCCCCCGTATAGGCGGCATATTTCTCAAAACCGATAAACTTGGGGATCTGGGTATTGGCATGCCAGCCGTTCAAGATATCCCGGCCCTCGGAGAGCGGCTCCCACATGCTCCGGTCATTGAGTCGTCCGGCCCACGCCAGATAACGCGGCTCTCCGGTCAACACATACACCTCCAGGAACGATTCGTTGATCGATCCGTGTTCACAGACAAGCAACCGCTGAATCTGTTCGTCGGTCAACTTGTCCAGAACCTCAAATCCGAACCAGTCGGCAAGACCCGTCATCAACGACAACGCCTGCCGTTGACCCGCTTCCACACAGGCCAGCCTCAGACCCCGTAGCATCTTGTCGATCAGATAAAGCGGCGCCCACGAACCATTTACGGTCGGATTGTCCGTACGGATCTCTCCCGAAGCCACCCGCTTGAAAAGCTCCCGGCCGTGGTCGATGGCCAGAATATAGCCATCTCCGCCGGCCTCCCGACACCGTTCGAGCTCCGAAAGCGTATACTCCAGGCGGTGGAGCAAAGCCTTGTCCCCCGTAGCCCGATACATCAACGACAGACCCGACAGATAGTAACCCATGAAACCGCCCCGCAACGGCCCTGCACCCCAGACATCCTCGGACTCCCAGCCTGCATAAGGCGCAGCCTTCGGAGGCAAGCCCGCCTCTACCCGGAAAAAATGAAGCAGCGAATCCGGCTCCAGCCACAACAGATAGGATTTACCCCGTTGCTGAAGATCATACAGGGGGCCCGGCAACAACGTCACCTCATCCAACGGAAAGAAGGTCGCCCGATCGGGAATCACGGGTGCAACCCGCGGAGAGACCCGTTCCCGGCATCCCATTGTCAGCATTGCGAAACTGCAGACAAGCACAAGTCCAAATCCTCTTTTTTTCATGGCTCCGGCGTTTTGAAAACCCGTTTGACAGTCTCCAGATACCCGTATCCGTTCAACGTATCGGGCTCAAGGCAACTTCCCTCCGCCCACTCGTTCCAGGCATTGATCGTTATCAGCGGAGCCTGGTCGGGATGTGCGTCGACGTAGGCTTTGGCCCGACGTAGGAACTTCTCGAAAAGTGCCGGAGTCGAACCGGTAACACACGGTTGAACCCCTTCCGGATAGCGAGGATTGGGATCCCAACCGATCGACACGTGCGGAAAATAGGGAACGCTAAACTCCCGGTCGAATTGCTCATAACAGGCAACCGCAGCCTCCCCCCAGCTCTGATAGTCCCGATCGGCCGGCACAAGATGGCACCACTGATAATTGGTCAGACTCTCAAAACCGAAACGATCCACCGTATTCTGCTGCGAAACCGTCGGATCGTCCGCACGTCCTGAAGCCGTCGCCGGCAGCTGAAACCAAAGAATCGGCTGGATGTGAACCCCCGGGAGCCCGGCCGCCACGCATTTCTGCCGGAAGCGGTCGAGGGCCGCAAGAGCCTGCTCCTCGCCCCCCATCTCCCGAATGAAGGTCGTAATCTCGTAGATCGCAAAAACCGGCTTCCCGTCCAGTTTGTAATAGTTCGGCAGACGAAAATAGTGTTCGATCAAGTGATCGGTGATGTGTTCGAAGACCGTCGGAGTCACCGGTTCCGGCCAATAAACCACACTCTTGTCCGGATTGAAGGCGTCCAGGTACGAAGTCATCACATGGTTGGCCCACATCAGGTAGAACTTCATCCGGCCATTGTTCCGGGCCTTGAGAAAGCCCTTCTGCAAGACATCCTCCAGAAACGGACGGTCATCATACCAGTACCAGTCGAAAATAAAGGTATTGACCCCGTATTCGAGAGCCGTGCGGATCTTCTTCTCCTGCACCCGGGGATCCGTCTCATCCAGATATCCCCACAACGGAACCCGGGGCTGGAGATGTCCCTCGAATTTGGGGCGGGCCTTGTATACGGCCTCCCATTCGCCCTTCCCCTCCGGGAAGATCCCGATCTCCGCATAGCGGGGATCGTCATGATAGGCCGGCCACACGAAAGCCGCAACATCATACCGGGCCGCTTCGGGAGTGGACCCGCACGAGATGAGCCCAAAACCCCCAAACAGACCGCCTGCCAGAATCAATAATGTGACAATACGTTTTTTCATACCTGTAGAATTCTTTACTATCCTCTCAAAGAGAACGTTCGATGCCCATCTCCAGCCCGCAGATCTCGGCAAAACCCTTCAACCGGCCCACCAGCGGATAGCCCGGATTCGCCGTTCTGTGAAAATCATCGAGAATCCGCAAGCCGTGATCCGGGCGGAACGGCATCGCAACATCCAAACGCCCCTCGGCCCGACGACGTCGCTGCTCCTTCAGCAGCTCCCTCACTACCGCATACATATCCACCGACCCGCTGAGATGTCCCGACTCATAGAAACTCCGGTCGCCCAACCTCCGGGTATTGCGCAAATGGACAAAGTGAATCCGCGGGGCCAACTCCCGGGCCATGGCCGGCAAATCATTGTCCGGACGGGCCGAAAGTGACCCCGTACAGAAGGTCACACCGTTGACCGTCGAATCGTACTGGGAAAGAATCCAGCGAAAATCGTCCAGCGTGCTGGCTATGCGCGGCAGACCCAACAGCGGAAACGGTGGATCATCCGGATGAATGCACAGATTGACCCCTACCTCCTCGGCAACCGGACACACCTCCTGTAAAAAGGCCGACAGATGCTCCCGCAACCGATCGGGTCCGATGCCGTCGTAACGCGACAGATACTCCAGGAACAGGCGCTTGTAATCCGCCGTATCTCCAACCGTACCGTGAATAAAGCGTTGCGTCACCACGATGATATTGTGCGCCAACTCCTCCTGCTCGGCCCGGCTCATCTTCGAGGCCAGCTCCCGGGCCCGTTCACAGATCTCCGGAGAATAGTCCGAACCGGCTCCGGGACGTTCCAGAACGTAAATGTCGAAAGCCGCAAAAAGCGCATAGTCGAAACGCATCGACTCCGCACCGTTGGCATCCACATAGTGAAGATCGGTCCGCGCCCAGTCCAACACCGGCATGAAATTGTAACAGACCGTACGTATGCCGCATGCCGCCAGATTCCGCAACGAGCGCTTGTAATTCTCAAGATGACGTCTGCACTCTTTCGAGCGCAGCTTGATCGCCTCCGATACCGGAAGGCTCTCGACCACACTCCACCGAAGTCCCGCGGCATGAATGTAATCCCGCATCCGTGCAATCTCCGACTCGGTCCACTCCTCTCCGGTCGGGACATCATGCAGGGCCGTCACAACCCCCTCGACACCGATCTGTCGCAACTCCTGCAACGTCACAGAATCGCCCGGACCGAACCACCTCCAGGTCTTTTCCAATGCCATAAAATCAAATTTTATAATGAATAGTCAAAGTTTCAAAACTATTGGCTCCAAAACAAGTGCTTTTTTTGCATTCTCTATTGATAAATTTGCATAGACCTTAAATCCTTCCCATGAAAGACAAGATAAACATCATGTATGAACAGCTGGGGCTCACCAACGGGTCGCCCATCAAGGTCAAACGGTGCGACTACAACTACTTCAAATATCCCTGGCATTTCCATGATGAATACGAGATCGTCTACATCATCAAAAGTTCCGGAACCCGTTTCACCGGGAACAATATCGAACACTTCTCCGACGGTGATCTGGTCCTCTTCGGCAGCCTGCTCCCCCACATGTATCGAAACGACGACTCCTATTATCAGGACAATCCCGATCTGCGCGTCCAGGCCATCACCATCCAGTTCTCCAAGGACTTCTTCAATCACGCCATCCTGAACTATCCCGAGTTCGTAAAGATCAGAGAATTGCTCGACATGTCCCGATACGGAATCAGCTTCGGGGCAACCCCGAACATCCCTATCCGCCAACACATTGAACAACTCCCCCAGAAAAAAGGTCTCGACCGTTTGCTCTCCTGCATCCACATCCTCTCGATGATGAGCCGGACCTCCCACAAACGAAAACTCAATGACGACAGCATCGATCTCAAACTCCCTTCACACGGGGAATCCCGTATATACAAGGTGCTGGGAAAACTCAATCGGGAATATGTCCGGGAGATCAACCTCGACGACATCGCTCAAACGGCCGGCATGAACACCAGCGCCTTCTGCCGTTATTTCAAGGAGAAAACCGGAAAATCAACCTTCCAGTACATCAGTGAACTCCGAATAGGATATGCCTGCAAGCTGCTCCTTACGGGAGAGTTGTCCGTCACTCAGATCTGTTACGAATGCGGGTACAACAACATCTCCAACTTCAACCGGCAATTCAAAAAAATAACCAGCTTCACCCCTTCCGAATATGTCGAAGAGTTCAAACGGAATCCGAACACCCCGTCCGGAATCTGAAACAACCCGACATCCCGACTATTCACAAATTGCCATTTTTGCAAATAAAATACAAGGGATCGCGAATTTCCTATTTGTATTCGCTCCGTATTACCGCCAATTTTGCATTGAGTGATCACTCCCTCAAAAACAACCTAAACTTTCTACCAATATGAGGAAACTGCTACCTTTATTCTTATTGGTGTCCATCGCGTTCACGGCCTGTCAGGACGACGAGGAGATGAAATACGCCTCCATCTACTTCCCGCTGGCCACCTGGGCCGACAGCGACGGTATCTTCCAAACCGAATTTGACTTCTCAAGGGACACCACCTACATCGTCGGAGCCTATTGCGCCGGCAGTATCCTGCCCGAAGGGGACATTCAGGTCGTCGTGGAACTCGCCGCCGACTCCCTGGCCAAAGCCCAGGCTACGATCCCGGAACTGCTCAACTATGAACTGCTGCCCGACAACGCCTACTCCGTCACGCCCGAAGACATGACCTGCGTCATTCGCAAGGGTACCGAACGCGGCGACCTTTCGGTCACGTTCCATACCTCTCAACTCGATGCGGACAAAAAATATATCCTGCCCCTGCGCATCCTGTCCGTCTCCAGGTACGAAATCGCTCCTCGCTACAACACCCTGTTCTTCGGGGTCTCCAAACGTTAAAACTTCAAACAGATGGGCAATGCTATAATGCCGAAAGCGTTATGGACGCTTTTATTGTGTCTGTGCTTCTGCGCAGGCCACTCCTCCGCTCAACAGAAAAAGGACATCTCCGTACGCGGAGTCGTCTCCGATGCACAAGGGAATCCTCTCGAAGGCGTGCTGGTCGAGCACAAAGAGTCCCGCATGTTCACACTCACCGATCGGGACGGAAGTTTCACCCTGAATCTCCCCAATGACCAGGCCGCTCTCATCTTCACCCTCGAGGGGTATCAGACCGTCGAATCCACCATCGGAAAAAACCGGGACTTCAAGGTCCTGATGCTGGAAAGACAGTCGGAGGAGGATCCCGAAATCACATTGCTGTACGGCAAACAGAAAAGATCCCTCATCACCTCGGCCGTCTCAACCATCGAGGGCTCGAAACTGACCGACCTGCCCACAAACTACGTCAATACGGCGCTCTCGGGCATGATCCCCGGAGTCGTAACCTCCCAAAACAGCGGAGCTCCCGGCAGTGACTATTCGTGGCTCTATGTCCGCGGCCTGAGGTCCTGGAGAAACAGCACCCCCGTAATCATGCTGGACGGCCACGTCCGGGACTTCTCCGTCCTCGACCCCAACGAAATCGACCAGATCTCGGTATTCAAGGATGCCGGAGCTCTCGCCATCTTCGGTCTGCGAGGATCAAACGGCGTCATCATGGCCACCACGCGCCGGGGAAAGGAGGGACGGCCCGTTCTGAAGTTCAACTCCCAGGTCACCTTCCAACAGCCTATCAAGCTCCCCGAATTCCTCGACTCCCACGACTTCGCCATCCTGCACAACGAGGCCATGCGTAACGACGGACGGGCCAACGAACAACGCTATACGGCTGAAGATCTAGCCCTGTATCGCTCCGGCGAGGACCCCTGGGGACACCCCAATGTCGATTGGGTCGGTCAAACCCTCAAAAAGTTCACGATCGGTCAAAAATACAACCTCAGTATCGAAGGCGGAAGCTCCGTAGCCAAGTATTTCGTCAACCTCTCCTACCGGACCGATGAAGGTATCTACAAGACGGACAAGGACATCAATACCTACAAGACCAATGCCAGCGCCAAAATCTATTCGCTGCGCTCCAACGTCGACATTGCGTTGACGAAGAGCATGGATCTGTCCGTCAACATCTTCGGCCTGCAACGTCAGATCTCCAACCCCGGAGCCGGAAGTCCGTTCAGCGCAATCTACTCCCTGCCGTCAAACATCTTCCCCATGCACTACGCCAAGGATCAGGTGGCCGGAACCAACGACATGAGAAACAACCCCTACGGCATCCTGAACCACAGCGGGTACACCCGCTACATCCACAGCACCATGGAGGCTCAGGCCGAACTCTCCCAAAAGCTCGACTTCATCACTCCCGGCCTGCGCGTAAAGGGTTCGCTCGCCTTCGACTTCTTCTTCGAGGACAACATCAACCGCAGCAAAAACTACATCGTCTACGAATACAAGGGCGATGACGATCAAGGTGAACCGATCTTCGAAACCTGGGGACAGCAACAGAAACAGAACAACTCGAACTCCTACGGATCGGCCAAAACCCGAATCTTCGACGTCGAGGCCGGACTGGACTATAATCGGGCATTCAACAAGCACCTGTTGGCCGGAACCCTCCTGTTCCAACGAAGCCAGCAATCCGACGACACCCAGAACCTGCCCAATACGCATCAGGGGCTGGTCGGAAGAATGACCTATGCCTACGATTCGCGCTACATCGCCGAATTCTCCTTCGCTTACCAGGGAACGGAACAGATGCCGCCCGAAAGACGTTACGGGTTCTTCCCGGCCGTCTCGGCCGGTTGGGTCCTCTCCGAAGAGCCCTTCATCAAACGTTCCATCGGAAATGTGCTGAGCCACTTCAAGATCCGCGGATCCTGGGGCATTACCGGAAATGACGGCGGAATCCCCTATTACTTCTACCTGCCCTCCTTCGTCCAGGCCAGCAACCGCTATACCTTCGGGGCCGAACCCCAGAATGTCAGCAGCTGGGTGGAGGACGTTCGTCACCAGTATCTGCCGAATGTCATCTGGGAGAAAATCGAAAAGACGAACATCGGTGTGGACATGCGGCTGTTCAAGAACCGTCTGAGCATCACGGCCGATTTCTTCCGCGAATTCACCAGCCAGATCCTCACCCCTCGAAATACGGTCTCCACGCTGATCGGATACGGTACAACCGGAGGCCCGCTCGGCAACGTCGGAAAAACATTCAACAGCGGATTCGAGGTCGAGGCCGCATACTCCGGACGTATCAAGGACTTCTTCTGGACCCTCGGAGGATACGCCTCCTATGCGCACAATGAAATCCGATACAACGACGAGCAACCCTTCCAATACAGTTACCGAAGCGCCGTCGGATATCCCATCAATACCCAATTCGGATTCCAGGCAAACGGACTATACATCAGCGAACAGGACAAATACAACAGCCCCAAGACCACCTTCGGAACTTCCTATGCCGGCGACATCAAATACCGGGATCTCAATGGCGACGGAGTGGTCGACAACCAGGATCAACATCGGATCGGATACACGAATCTGGGCGAAATCAACTACGCCTTCTTCGCCAATGCCCGTTACAAGGGCTTCGACCTCCAGGTCATTTTCTCCGGATCCGCCAATCGGGACGTTTACCTCTCGGGAGTTGCCATCCAGGCCTTTACGAATATCTCGGGCTCGGGCAGCGAAATGGCCGGAAACCTGAGAAAGTACCACTGGGACAACCGCTATGTCCCCGAAGATCCCTCGACCTGGACCACGGCAAAATATCCCAGACTCTCGCTCACGGACCGCGACCACAACTACAAGCAAACTTCCAATTTCTGGATCGACGACGCCTCGTTCCTGCGTCTGAAGAATGTCGTGATCGGATACACGCTTCCGACCCGGATCTCCAAAAAACTGAGAATGTCGAAACTGCGCATCTATTACAGCGGGTATAACCTCCTGACATGGTCCGACATGCGAACGATCGATCCCGAAGATGCCGCCAGCGGAAACGGATACCCCATTCAAAGATCTTCGAGCATCGGCATTAACATTCATTTCTAAAACTATGAAAAAGTTCTTTTTATCTGCCATAATACCCCTCACGGCGCTCTGCTCCTGCGACCTGAATTATATCCCGCTCGAACAGATGTCCGCAGAGGAGGCCTTCAAGGACAGCCTGAAACTGGAAAAATTCGTCAACGACCTCTACGTCTACCTCAATACGGGCGTACAGTTCAATCGGGTCGGCGGGGCCATGTATGATTGTGTCTCGGATCTGGCCGTATACAGTCCCCTCGGAACCAGCTCCGGAGTCAACGCATTCACCCGGGCCACCATGAATGCCGCAGCGGGCGGTAACCCCGACTCCCGCTGGGCCGAAACCTATACCGGAATCCGGAAGGCAAACGTCATCATGCGGAATATCGACCTGACGGAGAATCTCTCGCAAAGCAAGAAAAACCAATACCTCGGAGAGACCATCCTCAACAAGGCCCTGATGCACTATGAACTGGTCAAACGTTATGGCGGTATCCCGATCATGGATGACCTCCTCGATCTTTCGGGGGACATCAATATCCCTCGTTCGACCTTCAACGACTGTGTCGAATACATCGTCCGTCTCTGCGACCAGGCCGCTCCGCTGCTTCCGACCAAGTATCCCGACAATGATTACGGCCGGCTGACCCGCGGTGCCGCATACGGTCTGAAGGCCAAAATCCTGCTCATGGCGGCAAGCCCCCTCTTCAACGAAAATCCGATCGAGGGTTCGAATGAGATACATCGCTACGCTTCGCCCGATCACAACCGTTGGAAAAGAGCTGCGGATGCCGCCCTGCAAGTCATCGAACTGAAAAACCCCGACGGAACCAAAGCCCACGAACTCTACCCTTCGTATCAACGGCTCTTCTTCACCAACTTCGGGAACACGGAGTCCATCATCGTCAAATGCCGTAATTACACCAACGACGTAGAGGTGGCCAACGGCCCCGCCGGCTATCAAAATTGCCGGGCCTGCACCAGCATCACAACGGAGCTGATCGACATGTACGAACTCAAAAGCGGGCTGCTCCCGGCCGATGACCCCGATTACGATCCCCAGAAGCCCTATGAAAACCGGGACGATCGATTCTATGCCAGCGTCCTCTACTCCGGAGTCGCGCTTTGGGGACGGGAAGTTGAGCTTTACGAAGGTGGTCGCGATTATCCCGCCTCCGTCGGACAACGCGGCTGCGAAACCGGATTCAGCCTCTTCAAACAGATAGATCCCCAGGCCAGCGTCGTCCCCTCGAAACTCACCCTGCACAACCACCAGATTCTCCGTTACGCCGAAGTGCTGCTCATCTACGCCGAGGCCATGAATGAATACCTCGGGAACAGTGATGAGGATCTGTGCTCCGAAGACCGAATCTACGATTGCGTCAACGAAGTGCGTCAACGTGCCGGATTACCCCCGGTCAGCAACCTCACCAAAGGCGAAATGCGTGAATTGATCCACCGTGAACGAACCGTGGAACTCGCATTCGAAGAGCATCGTCTTTATGACTTGAAACGTTGGCGCGAAGCGGAAACCGTCCTCAACAGACCCGTTCACGGCATCAAGGTAACGCTCGAAAACGGTACCGTCGTTTACGGCGAAAAGTTCGCTGTCGAGGAGCGCTCATTCCCCATGAGAATGTACTATTATCCGATTCCCCAGTCCGAACTGGACAAAAACAGCGCGTTGGTGATCAACCCGGGTTGGTAATCTGAATCCTTTGTCTAATTTGTAAATCTGCAACGATGAAAAAATACCTATTCATATTCATCCTCGCGCTGGTCCATGGCCTGACCGTCGAGTTGCAAGCCCAGGAACGGATCGTTTCCGGGAAGGTCAACGACAAAAACGGACAGGGACTCGTCGGTGTGGCGATCATCGAAACCGGCACCAACCACGCTACGGTTAGAAGCTGTTTAAATTTATTTATAATTAGTTGTAAATCAGTAGGTTAATTGGGATATTTTTTGTAACTTTATGGTTATCAAGACATTAAAGTTATGCATAAGTACCCAACCAACCTGACTGATAA
>CALUKK010000091.1 GCA_944321205.1 uncultured Alistipes sp. | reverse complement strand
ACGGGAGTTGCGGAGTCCTCCTACGACTGGCTGTGGAGCCACGATGCCGCCTTGTGGACGGCTCCCGGTACGGCCAAGAGTCTTTATGATCCTTGTCCGGAAGGATGGCGGGTGGCGCCTGCGGCCGCATTCGAAGGTCTGACGCCCGATGCCGCCAGTCTGGAGTGGGTCAATACGAAATACAGCGTAACGCTGGTCAAGGAGGGTGTCTCGTCGCTCTTCATGGGGGCCGGACGCCGCACCTATCTCGACGGCAAGTTCCAGAACCTCTATTTCACCGATCAGCCCGGCCCGAAGAGTACGCGGGTTGATGAGGCACAGCCCTGGATCGGCCTCTACTGGACGGCCGATGCGGAGTCGGAAGACAACCTCTCCTCGGCCGTCTATTTCCACTACGGCAGTGCCGAGGCCGTTGAGGCAACCTATGCGCTGCGGCGTGCGGGTGGTCTTCCGGTGCGTTGTGTGAAGGAGGCGGAGTAGAAGCTGATCCTCCGGAGCGTTGCTTCCCGAAACGGCGGAACAAGACAGGGCCGATCCTCTCAGGATCGGTCTTTTTTCATGCGTCGGTTACGGCGGGGATGGTGTCCGGTCTGTCGACAGATGTCTTTCATGTGCCGGTTCCCGCGTGGTTGGCGTCCGGCCCGCCGACAGATGGCATGCCACGGCCTGGTGGCATACCTGGTCACCCCGTACCGGAACCGTTGGCCTCCCGATTGCCGGTCAATGGCTCCGGATGCGGATTTCGGTATGACACTTGCAAGGATCCTCGAAAACCTTCGAACATGAAAATAAAAACAGGAAAAGGAGCCATTCCCCTTGTCGTATTGCTTGCCATCTGGTCCGTATCGGCCATCGCCTCGCTGCCCGGACTGGCCATCTCGCCGATTCTGGGTGATCTGAACAAGGTGTTCCCCAAGGTCACGGATCTCGAAATTCAGATGCTCACCTCGCTGCCGTCGCTGCTGATCATCCCCTTCGTGCTGTTGTCGGGAAAACTCTCCGAAGGTCGCGACAAACTCTCGATCCTTGTCGTCGGACTTTTGATCTTCTTTCTCAGCGGCGTGGCGTGCCTCTTTATCCGCAGCATCGTCGGACTGATCGTCGTCAGCTGTATTCTCGGGATCGGAGCCGGCATGGTCATCCCCCTCTCCACGGGACTCGTCGTCGAGTATTTCACGGGAGACTTCCGCGTTCGCCAGTTGGGTTACAGTTCGGCGATCAATAATCTGACGCTTGTCCTGGCTACCATGCTGACGGGGTATCTGGCCGATGTCGACTGGCATCTGCCCTTCCTGGTCTATACCCTTCCGGGTGTGGCTCTTGTGCTGTCGTTCTTCCTGCGACGCCAGAAACCCGAACCGGAACCCGCCCAGAGCATTCAACTGCGGAACAAACGCATCGATACGCGAAAACTCCTCGGATTGATGCTTTTCTATTTTTTCATCACCTATGCCGTCCTGGCCATTGTCTATTACGCCGCGTTCCTGGTCGACGACTATCGGATCCGCAGCTCCTTCTCCGGGGTGCTGATCTCGCTCTTCTTCCTGGCCATCATGCTCCCGGGGCTCTTTGTCGACAGGATCATCCGACGGCTGAAATCCCGGGTCAACTTCATTTCGTTGCTTTCGGTGGCCGCAGGGTTGCTCTGTTTCGCTATCTTCCGCAACGAGGTGATGCTTGTCGTCGGAGCCTTGCTCACCGGATACGGGTACGGCATCATGCAGCCGGTCATCTACGACAAGGCCGCCACGATCGCTCCGCCCCGTTCGGCGACGTTGGCCCTTTCGTGTGTCATGGCGATGAACTATCTGGCGGTGATGGTCTGCCCCTTTGTCGTGGATCTCTTCCGGGATCTTTTCCATACGCACGGCGAGCATTTCCCCTTCCTGTTCAATGCCGTGCTGACGCTTGTTATGGCCGTCGTGACGTGGCTCCGACGTACGGATTTCACCCTCGGACTGGGCGAAGAGTATTATCGCGACTGACTCCTTCACGCTTCCTCTCCTCCTCTCCTCTGCGGGCCGGTCTCTGTCGGCCTCGCTTCCGGGGCGTCTCGCACTTGGGGCGTCTCACTCCTGCCCCTCCCCTCTCCTCGACCGGCCCCGAAAGGGTCAGTCGCGGTCGAGGAAGAAGATCGGAATGTTGGCCAGGAAGACATCCTTGCCCGAGAGCTGTGCACGCTTGGCGATCAACTCGCTCAGCAGAATATCGCCGATGACGTAGTTGCTCTCCTCGCTGATGAACTGCTCGTGAATCTTCGTGAAGTGGAGAATCTGCTGAACGTCGGTTTCGCGATAGCGGGCGTAGATCTTCAACTGGATATCGGTCGTGTATTCGGGCTTTTCGATGTAGTTCATCTTCTTGTATTCGTAGCGGTAGTTGTTCAGCCGGGCCATGATGTCGCTCAGGATCGACGAGGCCGTCGGAAGACTCCCGGCCCCCTTGCCGAACATGAACTGACGGTCGTAGCACTCGCCGCGGATCACCACGCCGTTGTACTCGTCGTCAACGCTGTAAATGTATTTCGACGGCGTGACGAACTCCGGCATGACGAACATCGTGAAGTGTTCGTCGCTGACCTTCACAACCTGTGCCACCAACTTGATCTTCACGTTCTTCTCCCGGGCGTAACGGATATCCGAATCGTGGATCGTCGAGATGCCGTAGGTGAAGATCCGCTCCGGGGCCACGTACGTACCGAGAGCATGGACCGTGATGATGACCAGTTTGAAGAGCGAATCGTAGCCTTCGATGTCGAACGACGGGTCACGCTCGGCGAATCCCAGGGCCTGGGCCTGGGCCAGCGCATGGGCATAGGAGTCCTTGTGGTCGAAAACCCGCGAAAGAATGTAGTTTGACGAGCCGTTCAGAATACCCTTCACCTCGAGCAGCAGATCGTTGTCGTAATACTCTTCGAGATTGCGGATTACGGGGATCGATCCGCATGACGAGGCGTCGTAGAGCAGTGCCACACCCCGGGTCTTCTGGATCTCGATCAACTCCGGAAGGTGTTGGGCCAGCATCGTCTTGCTGCCCGATACGACGGGAATGCCCCGTAGCAGCGCCCGTTTGACAATGCTGTAGGCCGCCTCGGCATCGTTGATCACCTCGACGACCAGATTCACGTTCTGGTTGTCGAGAATATCATCCACCGAGGTGGTGAACAACGACGGATCAACCTCGATCTTGCGGGGTTTGTGCGGGTCGTGTACACAGATCTTCACGATCTCGGCGTGGGCGTTCTTCGATTTGCGCACCACTTCGTAGATGCCCTGTCCGACAACGCCGAATCCGAACAGTCCGATTTTGATTTTCGTCATAGCCGTATGTGTTTGTTGTTTGTTGTCTCAAGGTGTCACCTCTCCGCCAGGAACGGCAGCAGCAAGGCATTGAGCTGTTCGTACTCCACAAGGAAACCGTCGTGGCCGAACGGCGAATCTATTTCACGGTAGAGGCTTCCGGGTATCTGCCGGTGCAGGCGCCGCATCTCCTGCGGCGTGAAGATGATGTCGGTGGTGATCCCTACGACCAGCGTCCGGGCCCGGATCCGAGCGAGGGCTGCCTCTACCCCGCCCCGTCCGCGTCCGACGTCATGCGTGTCGAAGGCGTCGAGAATCACATGATACGAATAGGCGTTATAACGCCGGCAGAGCTTCTCGCCCTGGTATTGCTGGTAGGTGCAGGCCCGATGTATCGGAGGATTCTCTTCCCGGTCCTGCTGCGTGAGGTTGTAGCCCTCCGGCCCGCGATAACTCAGCAACCCCAGGGCCCGGGCCGTGGCCAGCCCCTTCATGCCGGCATCGTCACGCTCCTCACCGTAGGTCGCATCGGCCTCGAGGGCCATGCGCTGTGTTTCGTTGATGGCGATGTTCCAGGGCGAGGCCTTGGCATCGGTGGCGATCAGCACGAGCCGTTCGATCCGCTCCGGCTCCATGACGGCCCACTCCACGGCCTGGAACCCCCCGACCGAACTCCCCACCAGCAGCGAAATACGCTCCACCCCCAGCGCCTCGGCCAGGAGTCGATGCGCCCGTACCATGTCGCGGATCGTGAAGCGCGGAAACGTCCCGTACCACGGACGTCCCGTTGCGGGATTCACGTGCAGGGGCCCTGTTGTTCCGTAGTGCGAACCGAGGATGTTGGCGCAGACCACGAAGTGACGCTCGGGATCGAGAAACCGCCCGCGCTCCACCGTATGCGGCCACCAGTCGGCAACGTCCGAATTGGCCGTCAGGGCATGGCAAACCCATATCACATTGTCGCGTGCGGCATTCATCGTGCCGTACGTGTGGTAGGCGATGCGCAACTCCGGGAGTGTATCGCCCGTCTCCAGTTCGAAAGGCCCCGGGGCCCGGTAGATCTGCGGTTCCATGCTGTGCGGTGTGACGGATGATTATTCGATGTGCGTGAAGGCCTGTTCGAAATCCTCGATCAGATCCTCGACATTCTCCAGACCCACCGAGATGCGCAGCATCGTTGGCGTGACGCCTGCCGCGGCAAGATCGGCTTCGCTCAACTGTTTGTGGGTGGTCGAGGCCGGATGGGTCACCACGGTGATCGAATCTCCGATCATCGTCATGTTGGTCGCCAGACGCAGCGACTCCACAAAGCGGACGGTACTCTCCAGCGTTCCCTTCAGTTCGATGGTGAAGACCGCCGAGGAGCCGAAACGATAGTATTTCCGGGCATTGTCGTGGCTCGGATGGGTGTCGAAGCCGACGTAGCTGACACTCTTGACCTTCGGATGGAGCCGGCAGTATTCGGCCAGCCGGCGTGTCGACTCCACCTCCTGGCGGACGCGCAGCGAGAGCGTCTCCAGCCCGATGAGCATCAGATAGGAGTCGAACGGCGAGGGACAGCAGCCCATGTCGCGCAACCCGTCGACCCGGCACTTCACGATGAAGGCCGCGGCGCCGAATGCCTTGTGAAAATTCAGCCCGTGGTATCCCTCCGAAGGACCGTCGATCTGCGGAAACTTGCCGTTGGCCCAGTTGTAGTTGCCTCCGTCGACGATGACTCCGCCCATGGCCGTACCGTGGCCGTTGATCCACTTCGTCGCGGAGTCGACGACGATATGGGCCCCCCACTCGAAGGGATTGCACAGATACCCCGCGGCTCCGAACGTGTTGTCGACCACCAGCGGCACGTCGCGTCGCCGGGCCACCTCACCCAGAGCCTCCAGATCCGCCACGGCACACGTCGGGTTTCCCATGCTCTCGACATAGAGCGCCTTCGTACGATCGTCGATCAGCGCCTCGAACGCCTCCGGAGTCTCATCCTGCGCAATGCGGCAGTCAATACCCAGTTTGCGGAGCGAGATCCGGAACTGCGTGAAGGTCCCGCCGTAGAGGAAGGGCGAAGCGACGATATTGTCCCCCTGCTGGGCCAGAGAGAGCATCGTGACCAGAATCGCCGACATGCCCGATGATACGGCCAACGCCCCCACGGCACCGTACAGGGCGGCAATGCGCTCCTCGAAGGCCGAGGTGGTGGGGTTTTGAAGCCGGGTGTAGATGTTGCCGGCTTCGCTCAGCTCGAAGAGCCGGGCCGCGTGGTCGCAGCTGCGGAAACGGTAGGCCGCCGTGGGCCAGATGGCTATTCCGCGCGAACCGGTCGGTTCGTCGGGGTTGAGTCCGGCGTGGATCTGCCGGGTCTCGAATCGGAACTTTCGCGTATCCATTTTATGCAAGTGTTGTATGTTTCACAAAAAAATCCGACTTCTCGGGAAGCCGGATCGTATTGTCTCGTCTCTGCACACGAAAAAACTACACCCGGCAAATTCGGCTGCACATGCACATGACCATCATCATCGACATCTCGCAGGAGATTCCGTCGACAGGGTTCCGATATGTGTGCCGTATTGCCATTTTGCGTGAGACTTTTCGTGAGTCGTTTCGAGGTTTTCGTGCTTGTGAGGGCAAATATATGAAAAAAAATCAATAAATGCAATCTTGCACGGAAAAATGAGGAAAGCTCCGCATCACGATGCGGAGCTTTCCTCATACAGGATATGGAACTTTCGTTTCGGCGTCTGCGGTTCACACCCGACGGTCGATCAACTCGATCCCCTGGCGTGTCGCCGCACCGCGCAGGATCGTGCGGTTGAAGAGGCTCAACTCTTCGCGCGAGGTGCCGTTCAGCCGCAGGTCGAGCAGCGTGCCCATCCATTGATCGGCAAAGGCCGAGGCGTCGATCTCCGGCAGCAGCAACTCCTGTTTGCGGCAGGATTCGAGCAGCAGGGCCAGCTCCTTGTGCCAGAATTCGCGATGTTCGTCGTAATGCTCGGCAAAGACCACCTTGCGACGCAGATCCGACAGAAAACTGTGGTCCACCCGATAGAGATTGTCGATGTATTCGTTCATCAGCCGCATGGCCTTTTGCAGGGGATTACCGCTGCGGCGTTTGCGACAGGCGACGATCCGTTGCTGCTGTTCGTTGCGCATGGCATCCAGACAGGCGCCGATCAG
>CALUKK010000090.1 GCA_944321205.1 uncultured Alistipes sp. | reverse complement strand
TCGTCACGGGCTTGTTATCGTTCTTGTACTCGTCGGAGGTCCACCAGATCGTATCCTTCGTGGTTTCGTCCATCACGAAGAACTTGTCCTTGGGCGAACGGCCCGTATAGACACCCGTCATTACGTTGACGGCTCCCGTCTCGGTCAACTGACCCTTCTCATACCCACGCAGGCCTTTCTTGGTCTCCTCACGGAACAGTTCGTCGTAGGAGGGATTGTACACGATCTCGGTCACGCCCGTGATCCCGTACTTCTTCAGATCCATTTTGTCCATAACTTGTTTATTTTAATTAAACACCAAATCCTTAACCCAACGTCCGACCGGCTTTGGAAATTGCCGCTTCGGACGGCACAAAGGTAAAAACTTTTTTCAGAATTGTGAAAAAAATAACAGTCTAAATTCCGAAAAATTTTTACTATCCCCGCCCAACGACCCGCAGGCGTGGTCCGGGAAGCCGCCATCGAACCCGAAAGGCATCGAGTCCATGACGCCGCGAAGCCGTCGGGACACGAATCAACGTGCGAAAATCGAGCCGCAATCCGCCCCGACGGCAAACACCGGAAACCGTCCCGAAGTCAGCGCCTGTTCCGGCCGCCGCCCCGAACAGGTATCCGGAGGGTGTCCGCCCCGGATATTTCAGCATGAAACCGACTCCCGCCGCACAACACAACCCCAGGGAGAGGCCGGATCCGACGCCGGCGAAACGTTTCGCCGGATTTCGAAACGAAGGCATTCCCGAAGAAAATAATTTCGTTCCGAAAAACGTTCCTCATCCCGATTATTTTTATAACTTTGGTATACTATGGCCGGACTCTATCTCCACATCCCCTTTTGCAAGCGCGTCTGCGCCTACTGCGACTTCTTCAAGGAGGTCGGCACGTTGCGCCTTGAACCGCTCGTCGAGGCCATGCACCGCGAAATGGAGTCCCGTCGCGACTACCTCGGCGGCGAAGCGGTCCGCACCCGCTATTTCGGAGGCGGAACCCCTTCACTCTGCCCGCCCGAACGGTTGAAAGGGCTGCTGGAGCATGCCGCACGGCTCTTCGACTGCTCGCAGGTCGTGGAGACCACGCTCGAAGCCAACCCCGACGACCTCTCGCCCGCCTATCTCGAGGCCATCCGCCATGCGGGAATCGACCGGCTATCGATCGGCATCCAGTCGTTCGACGACGACTGTCTGCGGTTGATGAACCGCCGGCACACGGCCGCCCAGGCCACAGAGGCCGTCCGGAACGCCCGCAAGGCCGGGTTCGAAAACATCACCGTCGATCTGATCTTCGGCGTGCCGGGATTCGGCGGCGACTCGCTCCGCCGTTCACTCGCCCGGGCTCTGGAGCTGGATGTCGAGCACATCTCGGCCTACCACCTCACCATCGAACCCGGCACGGCCTTCGGCCGCCGGATGGAGCGCGGAGAGTTCGCTCCGGTCGACGAAGCGGTCAGTGAAGCGGAGTACGTCCTTGTCCACGAAACCCTCACCCGGGCCGGATATGAACATTACGAGGTTTCGAATTTTGCCCGCCCGGGCTTCCGGGCCCGTCACAACGCCGCCTACTGGCACAGCGTGAAGTACCTCGGAATCGGCCCTGCCGCACACTCGTTCGACGGACAAGAACGACACTGGAACGTCTCGTCCGTCGACCGTTACATCGCCGGCGAAGCCCCCGAGGCGGAGATCCTCACCGACCGCGACCGCTTCAACGAGTATGTGATGACCCGGCTGCGTACGGCCGAAGGGATTGATATGGCGGAGGCCTCGGCCCGTTTCGGGCCCGAGCGGACGGCCCGCATGCGTCAGAATGCCGACAGATGGATTCTGGCCGGCGTACTCCGCTGCGACGGGGCGCGAATGTGCATTCCGCCCGAACGGATGCTCCTCTCCGACGCCGTGATCGAAGAGCTCTTCGAAACGTAAGCTGCCTCCGCAACCAAGTGAAACAGAAATGTTAAGTTATTATTAAATTTTTTTAGTAATTGATTTTCCAATTGCTTTATCTAAATATAAGTATTACCTTTGCGGCCGGATGCCAATCCGTTCGTCATGAAAACAAACGATAAAAATATGAGCAACGCTAAACACACTCCCGACTTTCTGTTCGAGGTCAGTTGGGAGGTCTGCAACAAGGTAGGCGGAATCCACACCGTCATCTCGACCAAAGCACAGACCGTCACCCGCAAATTCGGGGACCATTACCTTCTGCTCGGACCCGATCTTTCGCACGAAGGCGTCAATTCCGAATTCGAGGAGGATCCGAATCTGCTCAAGGCCTGGAGACAGGGCCTTTACAATGAGGGGATCCGTGTCCGCGCCGGACACTGGAAAATAAAGGGCGAACCCACGGTTCTCCTGGTCGACTTCTCGTCGCTGATTCCCCGCAAGGACGAAATCCTCAAAAGCCTCTGGGAATCCTATCACGTGGATTCCATCTCCGGACAGTGGGACTACATCGAACCCGTCCTCTTCGGCTGGGCCGCCGGCGTGGTGATCGCCTCCTACGTCAAGAGTTTCGGCTCGCCGACCGACCGCATCGTCGCACACTTCCACGAATGGCAGACCGCCGCCGGCGGACTCTACCTGCGCAACCACTCGCCCTATGTGGCCACGGTCTTCACCACCCACGCCACCGTCATGGGCCGCTGCATCGCCGGAAACCGCCTGCCCCTCTACAATTCACTCACGAAGTTCAACGCCGACGAACTGGCCCGCCGCTTCAACGTCGTGGCCAAGCACTCCATCGAAAAGATGGCCGCCACGTATCACGACGCCTTCCTCACCGTGAGCGACATCACCGCCAACGAGTGCAAATACCTGCTCGGCCGCGAACCTGACGGCATAACCCCCAACGGCTTCGAGAACGACTTCGTCTGGTCCGGTGACGAATACTACGCCAAACGCGACGAAGCCCGCAAATCCATGATCCGGGTGGCCGAGGCCTGCCTCGGCGAGACCTTTGCCGGCGATCCGCTCATCATCGGGACCAGCGGCCGCTACGAATTCCGCAACAAGGGAATCGATGTCTTCATCGAATCGCTGAAGATCCTCGCGCAGTCGGACAAACTCCAACGCGAAATCCTCGCCTATATCACCGTCCCGGCCGGCAACCGCGGCCCGAGAGTCGACCTCCAGGCCCATCTGGCCGATCCGTCGAAACCCATCGACGCCTCGCAATACAAATATTCGACCCACTACCTCGAGGATCCGACCTGGGATCCCATCGTGAATGCCCTGAAGGACAGCCCGCTGACAAAACCCGGATCGAAGGTCAAGGTCATCTTCGTGCCGACCTATCTGAACCACGCCGACGGCATCTTCAACAAGGACTACTACGAACTCCTCGTAGGTATGGATCTTACGGTATATCCCTCCTACTACGAACCCTGGGGATACACTCCGCTGGAGTCGGTGGCCTTCTCCGTGCCGACTATCACCACGACACTCGCCGGATTCGGACTCTGGGTCGACAAACAGCGTGAACACATCGGTGTGGAGGTCATCCGCCGCGACGACTACAACGACCACGAGGTCGAAGCGAAGATCGCCGACGCCCTGCTGCGCTTCTGCCAGCTCGACGAAAAGCATGTCAACGAAATGCGCACCTCGGCCTACGAAATCTCCATGACCGCACTCTGGGAACACCTCTTTTCCGCCTACGAACAGGCCTATTCCGAGGCTGTCGAAAGCTCGATCGTCCGCACCAACCGCGCCATGCTCGATGACGGAGGCGCCAAGAACGAACAGATCAACTTCGTCCGCCAACAGCTCTTCGTCGAAAAACCCAACTGGAGCCGCATGATGGTCGACAAGACCCTTCCCAAACGGCTCCATGCCCTCGAAGAGCTCTCGCGGAACCTCTGGTGGTGCTGGAACCCCGGCGCCCGCGACCTGTTCGAAAGCATCGACCCGACGCTCTGGGCCGAATGCGAACGCAACCCGATCGCCCTGCTCGACAAACTCAGCGTCGAGCGCATGCACGAACTCGAAAAGGACTCGAACTTCCTGGCCCTGCTCGATGCCGTGCACACCCAGTTCCGCGACTACATGAACGAAAAGCCCGACCCGAAGGCCACCTCGATCTCCTACTTCTCGATGGAGTACGGTCTGCACTCCTCGCTGAAGATCTACTCCGGAGGTCTGGGCATTCTGGCCGGTGACTACCTCAAGGAGGCTTCGGACCGCAATGTTCCGATGGTGGCCGTAGGACTGCTCTACCGGTACGGCTACTTCACCCAGCGGCTCTCGGCCCAGGGCGCCCAGGAGGCCACCTACGAGGCTCAGAACTTCTACAAACTGCCTATTTCGCCCGTACGTGACGAGGCCGGAAACTGGATGACCGTCTCGATCGCATTCCCCGGACGCACGCTGCTGGCCCGGATCTGGAAGTGTCAGGTCGGACGTACGGATCTCTACCTGCTCGACGCCGACATCGAGGACAACCTCGAAGAGGATCGCCAGGTCACCCACTATCTCTATGGCGGCGACTGGGAGAACCGGCTCAAACAGGAGATCCTGCTGGGCATCGGAGGTATCCGCGCCCTGCGCAAACTCGGCATCAAGCATGACGTGTACCACTGCAACGAGGGTCACGCCGCCTTTATCGGCATCGAACGCATCCGCGACCTGGTCAACCACCGCAAGCTCTCCTTCTCGGAGGCCCTGGAGGTCGTCCGTTCGTCGTCGCTCTTCACGACCCACACCCCCGTTCCGGCCGGTCACGACGCATTCCCCGAATCGATGATCCGTCAGTACATGTCACACTATCCCGACGTGCTGGGGATCACCTGGGAGCAGTACATCAACCTCGGGAAGACGAATCCCAACGACCCGAACGAGAAATTCTCGATGTCGGTGCTGGCCTGCAACCTCTCCCAGGAGGTAAACGGCGTGTCGTGGCTCCACGGCGAAGTCTCGAAGGATATTCTGGGCAACATGTGGCCCGGATACTTCAAGAACGAACTCCACATCGGATATGTCACCAACGGCGTACACTTCCCGACCTGGATCGCCACGTCGCTGCGTCGGCTCTATGCCCGCTATTTCGCCGAGGGATTCGAGGGACATACCTATAATATCCCCGCCTGGCAGAAGGTCCACGACATTCCCGACGTCGAACTGTGGGAGGAGCGCATGAAGCTCAAGGACAAGCTCATCAAGCACATCCGCAAGCGTTACAGCGATCCCAAACAGGTTCGGCTCGAATCGCCTCGCCAGATGCTGCAGGTACTCGAGGGGATCCGTCCCGACGTGCTGACCATCGGTTTTGCACGACGCTTCGCCACCTACAAGCGCGCCTACCTGCTCTTCACGAATCTCGACCGCCTGGCCGCCATCGTCAACAACAAGCAGCGTCCCGTCCAGTTCATCTTCGCCGGAAAGGCTCACCCCAATGACAAACCGGGTCAGGATCTGATCAAACGGATCGTCGAGGTGGCCGCCATGCCGCAATTCGTCGGCAAGATCCTCTTCCTGCAAAATTACGACATGGAGCTGGCCCGCCGCATGGTGCAAGGCCTGGACGTATGGCTCAACACCCCGACCCGTCCGCTCGAGGCATCGGGTACGTCGGGTGAAAAGTGCGTCATGAACGGCGTGCTTCAGTTCTCGGTTCTCGATGGATGGTGGGTCGAAGGATACTAGGAGGGGGCCGGATGGGCTCTCCCCATGGAACGGACCTTCACCGACCAGCATTTCCAGGACGAACTCGACGCCGAGATGATCTACAACACCATCGAAGAGCAGATCGCTCCCAAGTATTACGCCCGCGGTACGGACAACATCCCCCACGAATGGATCACCGCCATCAAGAAGTGCGTCGCCGACATCGCCTCGAACTTCACGACCAACCGCATGCTGATCGACTACGAGGAGCGTTTCTACAACAAGCTGGCAGCCCGCAAGCATGAAATGAGTGCCGATTCCTACCGCATGGCCCGCGAAATCGCCGCCTGGAAACGCAAGGTTTCCGCCGCCTGGGACAAGGTTCATGCCGTGGATGTGCAACGGGTGAAGATCGACAAGGAGGCCGTATATGTCGGGGAGAAGTATCACTTCTCCGTGACGGTCGACATCGCCAACCTCCGCCCCGAAGACATCGGAGTCGAGATGGTGCTGGCCCGTCAGATCGTCGGCGGACAGAGCGTCAACGTCACCCGCACGATCCCGCTCGAACAGACCAAGATCGACGGCAGCCTCGTAACTTACGCACTGGACTACACGCCCGATGAGGCCGGAACCTTCGACGTGGCTCTGAGAATCTATCCTTCGAATCCCAATCTCCCCCACAGAATGGACTTCGCGCTCGTAAAGTGGGCCTGAGAGGCAATTCCGATAGGATAAACGGCACGGAAAATGTCGATTTTCAGCAATTGTATTGCGAATTTTCGAAATTTTCAATATCTTTAATCGACGAACAGCATTTTTTAAGCATATGTCAGCATTAACCTTCGACAAAAGCGAACTCGGGAACCTGGAGTACTCCCTCCAGCGTGAAATGCTTGCAACGGACCGCATCGGCGGATACATGAGCACCACGATCGTCTGCTGCAACACGCGCCGCTATCACGGTCTGATGGTGGCGCCGATCGACAGCAGCGACCGGACCTACGTCCTGCTGTCGGCGCTCGACGAAACGATCATCCAGCATGACCAGTCCTTCAATCTGGCTCTCCACCGCTACAAGGGTACCTACGAGCCACGCGGCCACAAGTACATCACCGATTTCGAATACACCCCGACCCCTACGATTACCTATCGGGTCGGCGGCGTGATTCTCAAAAAGGAGATGCTCTGGATCCACAAACGGACCCAGCTCATGATCCGCTACACCCTCGTGGACGCCCATTCCGAAACGAGACTCCGGCTGCGGCCCTTCCTCGCCTTCCGCGACAAGCACGCCCTGACACATGCCAACATGGAGGCCGACGGACATTCATATCCCGCCGTCAACGGCGTCAAATGCCGCCTCTACGCCTCGTTCCCGTGGCTCTATCTCCAGACCGACAAACCCGATACGGAGTTCGTCCCGGCGCCCGACTGGTACTACAACTTCGAGTATCTGCAGGACATCGCCCGCGGATATGAAGGCCACGAGGATCTGATGACGACCGGCTACTTCGAAACCGAACTCAAAAAGGGCGAAAGCATCATCTTCTCCGCCTCGCTCGACGAAATGGGCTCGACGAAGACCATCGACGAACTCTTCGCCGGTTCGATCGCCCGCCGGACCCACAAGATCGACTTCATCAGCTGCCTCGAACACTCGGCGCGTCAATTCCTGATCCGCCGTCCGGGCCAGCGGACCGAGGTCATCTCCGGATACCCGTGGCACGGCGTGTCGGGACGTCAGACCTTCATCTCCCTGCCCGGCATCACCCTGCGCCAAAACCACAAGGAGGACTGCATGGATGCACTCGACACGCAGGTCCGCAACCTCTGCAACGGCATGTTCTGCGGGGATTTCTCCGCAGCCGTGGCCGCCGACGCCCCGCTGTGGTTCTTCTGGACCCTCCAGCAGCTCGAACCGCAGATCGGTGCCAAAGCCCTCTGGGAACGTTATGGAGAGGCCATGAAGCAACTGCTCGAAGCCTACAGGGTGGGAGTCGCCGGACGCGTCATTCTGAACGACAACGGACTCGTCTGGGCCTCCGCCGAGAACATCCCTCTGACGTGGATGAACTCCATGATCGACGGGAAGCCCGTTACCCCGCGCAACGGCTATCAGGTCGAAGTCAACGCCCTATGGTACAACGCCGTATGCTATACGCTGAAGCTGGCAGCCGAAAACGCCGACAAAAAATTCGTCAAGGCCTGGGAGAAACTCCCCGAAAAGACGAAAGCCTCCTTCAACGAACTCTTCCGCCTGCCCGAAGGCTATCTGGCCGACCATGTCGGTTTCGAAGGCCCGGCCAAGGAGATCCGCCCCAACATGATCATAGCCTGTGGACTCCCCTACAAGATGCTTGACGAACAGACTCAGCTTGAAGTCATCCAGACCGTACGGCAGCACCTCCTCACCCCGAAGGGACTGCGGACGCTGTCTCCCCGCAATCCCCTGTACAGGGGATCCCAGGAAGGAACGCCCGAGGAGAGGGACTTCGCCGCAAAGAACGGATCCGTATGGCCCTGGCTGCTGGAGTTCTATGTCCAGGCCTGCTTCGATATCCATGGAGATGCATTCCTGCCCCAGGCCGAGGAGATTCTCGCAAACTTCAACGAGGACATTCAGACCTACGGCATCGGATCCATCGGTGAACTCTTCGATGCGGATCCTCCCTATGCACCTCGCGGAGCCATTTCGCAGGCGTGGAGTGTCGGATCCGTCGTGGACATTTACGCCATGATCCAGAGCCGCAAGGCCAAGGTCGAGGAGTCCGAAAAAAAGACAACCCGGAAAACATCCACCAAGACCGCGAAGAAAGATGAAAAGGCAGAGGTGAAGACGGCGAAGGCCCCGACGACACGCAAAACCGCCGCCAAGACCACGGCCAAAACCGTCGCCAAAGGGGTTGAAACCGCCGAAGCCAAGCCTGCCCGGAAGACAACGACCCGAAAGGTCACAACCAAAAAAGCGGCCGACAAATAGCCGACCGCAGCCCGACGATCCGGGCAAAGAGAGGCCCATGCCTCTTCCCGTGCAAACGTATCGGCACGGGCCCCGGACACAAGCCTGAGTATCCCCGAGAGTCGGTTGCGACTCCCGAGGGTGCGATGCAGGGAGAGATGACAGGAATCCTCGGACCGGGGAGAGAGGGACAGCAGCCGATCTCCGATCCCGGTTACGAAAGGAACTCCGAGTGCCAGAAGAATCAAGGCAAAAGCCGGACAACAGCGAAAATACGCACGATACAAAGACAAAATTAAGAAGATATGAAAGTATTAATGTTCGGATGGGAGTTCCCGCCCCATATTGCGGGCGGTTTGGGAACGGCCTGCTACGGCATGACCCGCGGTCTGGCCCGGAACGGTGTGGATGTGACCTTCGTAGTCCCCCACGCCTACGGCGATGAAGACCAACGGTTCACACATGTCCTGAATGCCAGCGAAGTCGAGGCGCTCTATGGCTCTACCGGCAGTGGAGCCGACGACATTCTCGAAAAGATGTCGTTTATCCATATCGACTCCAATATGGTTCCCTACATCTCCCCCGAAGAGTATCAATCCTACCACGAGCAGTATGTAAAATCCGGACAACGGACCTGGTCAACGACCGATGCCTGGAAACAGCGTTACACCTTCTCGGGAAAGTATGGTGCAAACCTCATGGAAGAGGTGGCCCGTTATGCCGTCGTTGCAGCTCAGGTGGCCCGCGACCTCGAAGGTCAGTTCGACGTCATCCACGCACACGACTGGCTGACCTACTACGCCGGAATCGCGGCAAAAAGAATCTCCGGGAAACCTCTGGTCGTACACATGCACGCCACGGAATACGACCGCAGCGGCGAACACATCAACACGCAGGTATATGCCATTGAAAAAGCGGGCATGGAGGCCGCCGACCGTGTGATCGCCGTTTCGAATCTTACGCGCAACATCGTCATCAACCGTTACGGAATCCCCGCCGACAAGGTCGTGACCGTGCACAACGCCGTACGCTTCGCCGAACACGAAACGGCGGCCCCCGAACGGGGTGTCTCGGACAAGATCGTCACCTTCCTGGGCCGTATCACCTACCAGAAAGGTCCCGACTATTTCGTCGAAGCTGCGGCCAAGGTGCTCAAACGGGTGCCCAACGTGCGCTTCGTGATGGCCGGTTCGGGCGACATGATGAACCACATCGTCCGCCGCGTCGCCCGCCTCGGAATCGCCGACCGATTCCACTTCACGGGATTCCTCCGCGGTGAGGATGTACACAAGATGTTCCAGTTGTCGGACGTCTACGTCATGCCGTCGGTATCGGAGCCGTTCGGCATTTCGCCCCTGGAGGCCATGCGGTCGAACGTCCCGGTGATCATTTCCAAACAGAGCGGCGTGGCCGAGGTGCTCGATTATGCCGTCAAGGTCGACTACTGGGATGTCGATGCCCTGGCCGATGCCATCTACGGCCTGATCGAATACCCGGCTCTGGCCAAGATGTTTGCATCGAAAGGCCTTGAAGAGGTGACCAACCTCAAGTGGAACGACGCAGCGGCGAAAATCAAAAAGGTCTACGAAGACGTGATCGCAGAAAACAGGAATCAATCAAAATAGACAATATCCATCATCATGAAAACCGTTTGCCTCTACTTTCAGGTACATCAGCCCTGGCGTCTGAAGAAGTACCGCTTTTTCAACATGGGCAAGGACCATAACTACCTCGATGACCTGCAAAACCGCTCCATCATGCAGAAGGTCGCCCGGCAGTGCTATCTGCCGATGAACGCCCTGCTGCTGAAGCTCATCAAGGAGAACAAGGGCAAGTTCCGCTGCTCGTTCTCCATCACGGGAAGTGCCATCGAGCAGATGAAGGCCTTTGCTCCCGAGGTGCTCGATTCATTCAAGGAGCTCGCAACTACGGGATGCGTGGAGTTCCTGGCCGAAACCTACTCCCACTCGCTCGCCTCGCTCGCCTCGAAGGAGGATTTCGAAGAACAGGTGAAGCTCCACGTCAACCTCATCAAGAAGGAGTTCGGCGTGAAGCCCACCGCCTTCCGCAACACGGAGCTGATCTACTCGGACGAGATCGGTGCCATGGTCGCCGGCATGGGATTCCGCACGATGCTGGCCGAAGGTGCCAAGCACGTTCTGGGATGGAAGTCGCCCAACTACGTCTATGCCAATGCCATCGACCAGAAGCTGCGCCTGCTGTTGCGCAACTACAAACTCTCGGACGACATCGCCTTCCGCTTCTCGAACCGCAGCTGGGACCAGTGGCCGCTGACCGCCGACAAGTACGTACAGTGGCTCGCCTCGGAGGATACCCCCGGCGAGGTGATCAACCTCTTCATGGATTACGAGACCTTCGGGGAACACCAGACCGCCGACTCCGGCATCTTCGAGTTCATGCGCGCCCTGCCGAAGACCGTTCTCGCCAAGAAGAACGGGCTGGAATTCGCTACCGTGACCGAAACAGCAAAAAAACACCAGCCTGTTGCCGTTCTGCACTGTCCCCACGTCATGTCGTGGGCCGATGAGGAACGCGATGTTACGGCCTGGTTAGGTAATGAGCTCCAGAACGAGGCCTTCTCGAAACTCTATGCACAGAAGGAGAAGATCAAGGCGTTGAAGAATCCCGATTTCGACTATGTATGGAGTTTCATGCAGAACTCCGACCACTTCTACTACATGGCCACGAAATGGCTTTCGGACGGTGACGTGCACTCCTACTTCAACCCCTATGACTCGGCTTACGACGCCTTCATCAACTACATGAACGTCCTGTCGGACTTCATCATCGAGTTGGACAAGGCGCTGGCCGCCAAAAATGCCAAGAAGGCATAGAAGAGGAAGAGGAAGAGGATCAAACCCTTCGAACGAAAAGGAGCTCGCCAATGGCGGGCTCTTTTTTTTGCCCGTATCACGGCGGGATACACCCCAACGGTGGCGGCTCATGAGACAGGTACGCCCCAACGGTAGCGGCTCATGCGGCGGGATACACCCCAACGACTGCGGCTCTTGTGACGGGATACGCCCCGGGAAGCCCCTGCAACGGACGCTTTATTGGGAAACTTCTTCAACCATGGACCCTTCAGCAACAGCCCGATCCTCGAGAATCGAATGCTTGTTCGCCTGGGCCCACTCGACCAGTCCGAAGATGTGCGGAAGCAGGCTGAAACCCCGAGCCGTAAGCCGATACTCGACACGAGGCGGAACCTCGGCAAAGACCTCGCGCGAAATCAGGCCATCGGTCTCGAGCATCCGCAACGTGACGGTCAACATCCGGTGCGAAATATCCTCCAGCGAACGGTGTATCTCGTTGAATCGCATGGTTCCATTGGCATGAAGCGTCAACAGGACCAGCATCGACCACTTGTCCCCGATTCGACTCAGAACGTCACGAACCGGGCAATCTCCCGTGGGAGGAAATTTTTCCAATTTTTTCTGCGTCTCCATCCGACTCTGTTTCAACAAGGGTTACATCCGTGTAACCTGCTAACAGGCAGGTGCGTTCTTGTTTTTTCAGAAACGCGGCCCTACCTTTGTATGCAAAGGTAAGAAACTTACGAAAAATAACCGTTGTTAAATCAAAAAACCATGAGTAAGAAAGTTGCCGTTGTCGCCGTGAATCCCGTAAACGGGATGGGACTGTTCCAGTATCTGGAAGCATTTTACGAAAACAAAATTCCCTTCAAGGTCTTTGCCGTAGCCGACACTCCGAAAATCCGCACCAATTCGGGAATCGCATTGACCGTCGACGGGGTAATTGCCGATCTGAAGGGGCACGAAGATGAATACGATGCGCTGGTCTTCGCCTGTGGAGATGCCGTTCCGGTCTTCGCCCAGCACGCCGCCGAACCCTGGAATCAGGATCTGATGGCCGTTCTGAAGAGTTTCGGCCAGAAGGACAAACTGATGATCGGCCATTGTGCCGCCGGTTTGATGTTCGGGTTTGCAGGCATTGCGACCGGAAAACGGGTAGCCGTACATCCCATGGCCAAGGCTGCCGTAAAAGGACCCATAGCCACGGACGCGCCATCGGAAATCGACGGCAACTACTTCACCGCCCAGCAGGAACACACGATCCCCACGATGATCGATCGCGTCATCGAGGCTCTGAAGTAAAGGCTTACATCTCCGGAAAGAGCAGGATGCGGATCCCAGGGGCCCGCATCCTGCTCTTTTAACGAAAATACTCACGCCAGAGCTCCGGCATCCGGAACGGATAGCAATTCCGGATCTCTCGATCCGAAGTAACCCGCTGCGTCAATACCGGATCTCGCATCTCCCCGCTCCGACACACGGCAGCCCGAATCACAACCGAATCCGCAACCTCGAACGGCCCTTCATAAAGCCGGGATTCCGGAGTCGGTAGCGTTCCGTCAAGCGTATAGCGGATCTCAACGGGATATTTTTCACAATCAAGCGTCACCTCAACCCGCTCGGAATCGACAGGTCGCGCGGCAATCTCAACCTCATCACTCAACGTGTAGGTGTTGATTCCTCGCCGTTGCAGCTCGGGAATCTGGGCATTCATCCGCCGTTTGAAGTCCAACCAGTCCCGCCGTTCTCGCGGAGTCCAGGCAAGCTCCGAAACGGCAAGCAACCGGGGGAAAAGCATCTGCTCCTGTTGCCGCTCATCCTCAATGTACTCGGCCCAGGTACACCCTTGCACGCCAAGAATACGATCAGCCCGCTCCGGGAGGATCGTCATCACACTGTCCACCGAGACACAATGACCCTGAATCAACTCCTCGTTCCGCACCGCAGAGGCCCGATCCGTCGGAACCGGCTCGAACGAATACATCTTCTTGATCGGTGAATAACCGTACATGGCACGCGGCTGTGTCGAAGGATCGGCCTGATACCAGTCGAAATAGAGCACCTCGCCGGGAGTCATTACCGCAAGATTCCCCCGATTGGCGGCTTCGATCGCCCCTTTCTGCCCCCGATAGGACATCACGATCGTTTCGGGTCGCAACTCGTTATGCAGAATCTCATCCCAACCGATCATCGCACGGCCCTTCGAAGCGAGGAAATCCTGGATCCGCGAAATCATATAGGGCTGCAAATCCTGGATCCCCCCGAGATGTTCCCGACGAATCAATGCCTGACACTTCGGGCAGGTGGCCCAGGCTACTTTCCGGGCCTCATCTCCTCCGATATGGATATATTTCGAGGGGAAAAGCTCCATAACCTCATTCAAGACATCCTCCATGAAGGTGTAAACCTGTTCGTTGCCGACACAGAACTCCCCGGTCGTATAGGGCTTCCCCGTACAACACAACTCCGGATACCCGATAAATACCGCATCCGAATGTGCCGGAAATTCAATCTCCGGGATCACCGTAATATGACGGGCCGCGGCATAAGCTACAATCTCCCGGATCTCCGACTTGCTGTAATAGCCCCCATAGGCTTCCGGAGTCCCCTCGGGCAGGTAATGACGGTCGTTCCGATCCCACCAGGCATACCAGTCCCGTTGTGTACGGAATGCACCCCGGGCGGTGAGAAGAGGGTATTTATCGATCTGAAGACGCCAGCCTCCATTGTCGGTCAGGTGAAAATGGAATACATTGAATTTGTAGCGGGCCATCTCATCCAGCATCTTCAGAACGTGATCCTTGGGAAAGAAATGGCGCGAAACATCCATATGAACCCCTCGATAAGCAAATCGAGGCCGATCCACGATCCTGACACAGGGATAACCCTCCTCACATTTCAACTGTTCCAGCGTACGCCGCCCATAAAAGAGTCCGGCCTCGGTGGCGGCCACCAAACGGATGGATGAACGATTCACCGTCAGTTCATAGCCCTCGGGGCCAAGCCGCTCCAGACAAGCCGTATCCAGCAGTCCCGGAGCCAGGGTATCCACACTCGCATTCCGAACCGCTGGCCGAAAAAAACCCGAACGACGTTCCAATTCCGCGGGCCGCGGAATCAGATTTAAATCATCGGTCCCGGAAGAGCATCCCGCCGACAAAAGAACCCACACGCTCCAAATTACAACAATAAAGCCTTTCACCGGGCCGATACGCCCCGGTAACAACAGTTCTCTCATGCCAAAAGTTTTTGAATGAAGCGGACTCCGAAACCGGAGTCCGCACGCTATTTACAGGACCATACGGTCATACGCACCTCGGCCACATTCACATCCGAATCCGCAACTACATTGCCATCGGCATCCACCCGCGAGGTCATCTCACACTTCACATAACGGAACGACGCATTCCCGGAATCGAACTCGATACGCCCGGTCGAAACCTCCGCCCCGGCATCCGTCGTGGAAGCCGTCCGTTCGGAGGTAAAGGTTGTGATCAGACGCCAGTCATCGTTGCCTCCCTCATAGTCGCTCCGCAGGTTGCTGCCATAAATATTCATCGTACGGATCTTCTGGCCCCCCTTGCCACCGAATTTGTTCCAGTAGGTAATCGTCAACCCCTGGCAGGGCTCTCCCAGGTCAACATACCACGAAGGAATCGTTCCGTTCTCGGATTCCGCAACGGCATCCGGAGCCCAATAGAGATCCTTGTGTTCGTCGCTGTCATCCAGGATTCCATCATAAAGATAGGAGTCGTACTTTACGGAATTATCCCAGTCGGTGAACGACGACGATGCCCAGAAGTTGTCGTAACCCGGATCGGCCGATCCACTGATCGGAAGAGGTTTCGAGGTCCAGACCCGATTCAGATCATCCTCGGTTCGGAAACCGTCTTCAATCGTCTGCAGGGCATCCCAGGGCGCATAACGCCACCCAAGCGACAACTCCGCACTCTTCAGAATATCCTCCGCACGCCCCGACAGCCGGGTAACACGATCCGCGGGAATACCTCCGGTAATCCGAACGACAAAATCCTCCTCCGCATCACCCCGGAAAAGCCGGAACGTCAACCGCACACTCTGCTGCGACGCATCCGACGGCATCAACACACTTCGTGTAAAGAAACTGGTCCCGTCACGCTCGAGTTCGATCCGCTTCGAGACGGAGTTCCCCGTCGAGAAGCCATATTGTCCCTTCAGGTCCACCTGGTCGTAAAGTCCCTCCACGTCAAGTTCAATACGATCAACCTCCGCCGGGACATCGCTCAGCCGGAGATCCAAAGCTCCAACCAGCCGTTTCAGGTCCGTAATGGGGAACGTCGTCCCGACCTCCTGCGATACGGTTGCCGTACCAAGTACCAGATCCGGAAGCTCGGCATCCATGTCGGTCACAACGATTTCATCATTACGCGTGGCGTTCATCGAAGCCTCATAGCTGAGATACGGAACATCCCGTTCGACCAATAACGCCACAAGCGAATAGGAGGCCCGCTCGACAACAAAAGCCGTAAGATCGCCAAAGGAAGAGGCCCGCTGGAATTTGTGACAGACCGAAGAGAGTTCGTTGAAAAGATAAAGCGTAACTCCATACTGCTCCACCCCGTCAAAATCACCCTCTCCAGGCTCCAACACGGGAACGATCCGCCACAACAACTCCTCCTCGTCCGGCATGTCGAATTTGGCCTTCCGTTCATCGCACGACCCGAACAGAGACAACACTAACACCGACAACAGCAGCCACGCGAAGCGTTCCGGAAACAGGCGCTTCCGCCAGATAGGCTGTTTTTTCATCTTGTTTTTCATTTTCTTGGTTTCATCTCGGCATACGCTTCGCCGCATGTACACCGCACCGCATCCGGGAACTCCCGGAGACGCAATATCCTATACCAATGGGGCCCGCCGTCCGGCGACCGACGGGCCGGGAGAAGACACTGAGCCTCCTCCCGCCCCCCGATCCCGCTATTTGAATTCCCAGGTCGAGATCTCCACCTCTCCGACATTCACGTCCAGAAGATCCGTCACCGTTTCACCCGTATTGCTGACTTTCGAGGTGATGACACACTTTACATAACGATAGGAGGCTGAACCATCCTCCGAAAAGGCTATCTTCCCGGTCGAAACCTGAACTCCGGCATCTACGGTCGGGGTCGTATGATCAGACGTGAAGGTGAGAAGTTTTACCCACTCCGTGTCACTGCCTCCGTAATCCGCACTGTTGTTGCTCACATAAATGTCCATCGTGCGGATCTTTTGCCCGCCGGCTCCGCCCGCCTTGTTCCAATAGTCGATCGTTACACCCTGTTTGGCCGATCCGAGATCGATATACCAGACCGGCGCAGTCCGATCCCACGAAGCCGGAGTCCAATAGTTGCTGCCATCGGTCTTGTTCCCATCATACAGATTGTAGGTCCAGTAGGTTTCACCCCATTCGGAGTCCCCCTCGTCGGACGATGCCCAGAAATTGTCATAGGTTTCCGCTCCGCCAATGGGCAGCGCCGTCGGGCCGACCCATTGCTGCGCCGGCGTCGGCTCCTCAACGGTGAAACTGTCCGAGAGTTTCACAACTTCACTGTTCCAGGTCGCATAGGTAATCGACGAGGTCAACT
>CALUKK010000089.1 GCA_944321205.1 uncultured Alistipes sp. | reverse complement strand
CTGATCCGCAACTCCCTCGGCGAGACATCCGAAGCCATTCAACAGGCGATGGTCGCCATCGGCTGGCGACGGATGTTCCTCTCGGAGGCCTATCCCGCCGGTGCGTTCCTGCTGTTGATTCTGCTCGTTCCGGAGACGCCGCGTTTCCTGGCACTCAAAGGCAAGGATACGAAGGCCTTTGCGGTTCTGGAGCGCATCAACGGCACGGCGGAAGCCCGCACGATCCTTGTGGAGATCAAGTCCACGGTCCATGAAAAACGCGAAAAACTCCTCTCCTACGGCGTGGCGGTCATTGTGATCGGCATCCTGCTGTCGTTCTTCCAGCAGGCCATCGGCATCAACGTCGTACTCTACTATGCACCGCGCATCTTCGAGAACATGGGTGCTACGGGTGACGCTTCGATGCTGCAGACCGTGGTGATGGGTGTGGTCAATATCCTCTTTACGGTTGTTGCGATCTTCACGGTCGACCGTGTGGGACGCAAGCCGCTTCTGATCATCGGTTCAATGGGCATGATGATCGGCATGGCAGCCCTCGCCGTGTTGTCGTTCACCGACACGATCGGCATCGCCGCCCTGGTCTTCATCATCCTCTACACGGCCTCGTTCATGATGTCGTGGGGCCCGATCTGTTGGGTGCTCATCGCGGAGATCTTCCCCAATACGATCCGTTCCGAAGCCGTGGCCATAGCCGTGGCCGCACAATGGATTTCGAATTTTCTGGTGTCAGCGACCTTCCCCTCGCTGAGTGCCTGGAGCGTCGGCGGCACCTACTGCATCTATGCCCTGATGTCGCTGCTCTCGGCACTTTTCGTCTGGAAGATGGTTCCCGAAACCAAGGGCAAGACCCTCGAGCAGATGTCGCAACTCTGGCGGAAAGCCTGAATTGTGATCCATCGCCATGCCTCGGGTCCTTCACCGGATCCGGATTCGGTCGATGTGTGGGGAGTCCGCTCCGCCAGGACCTTTTACAGATGAAGCGAAGCGGGACTCCCCCACGTTCGATCCGGACGATTCCACCGATAGGCCCGGACACTCATTTCCCGGGTCCGGGTGTTGAGACACACGACCTGGAACGAAAGCCTTGTCTCCTCCGTTTCGGAATACTCGCCCTTCATGGGGGAATCGACCCGGAAGACCGGCAGCGACAGATCCCCGTCGGGACCTTTCCAGGTATAGTATTCGTTGTAGTTGGTATGTCCGTGAAACCAGGCGCGGATTTGGGTGTGCCTCTTCAGGAAGAGCGCCAGATCGCGATACTCTTTCCGCGGCGTTCCCGAGGCTCCGACGCTGCAGGTGTCGCAAATGAGATTTTCGAATCCGTCCGTACGGTTGATCGTGTGTCGGCCGTAGGGATTGGTGAAACGCTGTGCCTCGGCCTCCGGCGGCATGTGGGTGAAAAGTACGCAGGGCGTTGCGGGATCCGCGGTGAGGATGCTGTCGAGACGTTCGCGAGCTTGCGAATCGGGCCAGATCCCCACGAAGAGAAACCGGATTCCGTCCAGGTCGAACGAATAGACGACCCGATCGGTTGCATAGTCGAACGTCGTGGCGGTGACGGTCTTCGCGGGATGCATGGTGCGGTTGTAGATCTCGGCGGCACAGGTGGCGTCCCGGGCGGGAGAGAGCGGTCTGGTGTAACCGATGGCATTCGAAATGTCGTGGTTGCCCGGGAGCAGCCAGATCCGCGGCATTCCCGGTGCGAGCCACGTGCGGGCGAATTCCTGCCACGATTCGGCGGCACTCTGTATTCCCTTTTCCATGCGGTTGGCAATGTCTCCGCCGCAGATCACAAAGTCGAGCGTCCCGATCGTCTCTCCGGCTCCGAGCGCCCCGTCCTCGGGAAACGTCAGCCCCGAAAGATTCCGGACGGCTGCCGCCATGGCACGGTTGACCTCTTCGGCCGAAGCCTCCCGTCCCCGGAACTCGCGTTCGAGGCCGTAGTGCAGATCCGACACGAAGACAAAACGAATCTGCCGGGCATACAGAAACTGTATACCCAGCAGAAAAATCAGTGACAGAACCGTGAGCCGTCTCATTCCCAGGAGATTTTGACCTGCCCTTCGACATTGGTCGTACCTTCGGTCGGGGTCATCATCTGCCATTGGCCCTCGGCACCGTCGGGATAGCGTCCGTAGGCGAGACCTTCGTCGTCGCCGTTGTATTTCGGGTCGGACTCACCCCAGACATCACCCTTCTCCAGGCTCGGATTCTTGAAGAGGTCGATCAGCGTTACGCCGTCGGGCGCATAAAGCTCGATCATCACCGATTTCTTGGCCGACAGCCCGCTCGAGAAGCCGAGTGCGGGATCCGTCTGGTCGGCCAGCAGCTTCAGGAAGCCGCGGGCGGCGATGACCGTGCCCTGGGGTGCCGTGTAGACGATCTCCTCGTCATCCTTGCGGATGCGAACCCCCGTGATGTCCATCTCGTTGTCCGAACCGTTGTAGAGCTCGATGTACTTCGGGTCGTTGCCGTTCAGCTCGTTGAGTACCAGCCCGGCATACTTCTCCGTGGCATCGGGATCGGGAGTCGGTTCGGATCCGGATGTCGTTTCGCGGTTGGCCTCGTCGCGCGTGCTTTGCGTAACGATGGTCCAGTCACCCGTACCGTCCGGAATGCGGGCGTAGCTGCCGCCCAGCTCGTGC
>CALUKK010000088.1 GCA_944321205.1 uncultured Alistipes sp. | reverse complement strand
TCTTATACACGGGATAGGTTTCGCCGTTCACTTCGATGGTCTCTTTTGTCGAAACGGCGGACCGGCACAAAAACACGTGGTCGTTGGACATGTCCTTGAACGCCACTAAACGATAATTTTCCGGATGAATACCCTTTTTCATTTCGTTGTTTTTGTTAATAATTAGTGCTTAAGCGGAACAAAGGTACGAATTTATTTACAACAAACAAGAGGAGGCCGTGAATTTTTTCGGAATGTTCTGGATTTCGGGGTTGCGGAATCCGGATTGTTTTCCTATCTTTGTCCACGCAAAACGCCGCAAGGCGCCGATGCGTGAAAGGGCCCATAGCTCAGTTGGTCAGAGCAGCGGACTCATAATCCGAAGGTCGTGGGATCATGCCCCTCTGGGCCCACCGAAAAAGGGATCGCCTCCGAAGGCGGTCCCTTTTTGTTTGGGGTATGTGGCGGAGGGGCTTCCGATTCAAGACTCTTCCCGCTCCGGTTCTTGCGCTGCGGGTCACAGGGACGGCCCCTGCGTTGCGGTCCCCTGTATCGCAGCCCCCTGCATTGCGGATATCTGCGGACAGGCTCTTGCAAACGGGCCCCTGCGTTGTGGTTTCCCTTGCGTTGCGGCCATCTGCATTACAGCCCCCTGCATTGCGGCCACCTGCATTACAGCCCCTGCATTGCGGACCCTGCATTACAGCCCCCCCCCTGCATTACAGCCCCCCCTTGCATGCGGCCCCCTGCAGGCCGGATCAATCCTTTTTCGAGGCGTCGTCGCGACGGATCTCCGTACGACGAATCTTCCCGCTGATGGTCTTGGGCAGCGAATCGACGAATTCGATCACCCGCGGATACTTGTACGGAGCCGTAATGCGCTTGACATGGTCCTGCAGCTCCTTGACCAGCGCCGCATCGGCCCGGTCACGCCAGGCAGCCCCCAAGACGATCGTGGCCTTGACCACCTGACCGCGGATCTCGTCCGGAACTCCCGTAATGGCACACTCCACCACGGCCGGATGGGTCATCAACGCACTTTCGACCTCGAACGGCCCGATCCGGTAGCCCGAACTCTTGATCACATCGTCGGCCCGTCCCACAAACCAGTAATAACCGTCCTCATCACGCCAGGCCACGTCGCCCGTATAATAGACGCCATCGTGCCAGGTCTCGTGCGTGCGCTCCGCATCCAGATAATACTCCTTGAAGAGTCCGATGGGCTTTCCGCCGTCGGTGCGGATGACGATCTGGCCCTGCTCGCCGTCCTCGGCCGGGCGGCCGTCGGGAGTCAGCAGATCGATCCGGTATTGGGGATTGGGAACCCCCATACTGCCGGGTTTGGGCTCCATCCAGGGGAAGGTTCCAAGCGTGAGCGTCGTCTCGGTCTGCCCGAATCCCTCCATGAGCCGGATGCCGGTCTGCGCGAGGAACGTGTCGTACACCGAGCCGTTGAGCGCCTCTCCGGCCGTGGTACAGTATTCCAGCGACGAAAGATCGAAGCGCGACAAATCCTCGCGAATCATGAATCGATAGATCGTCGGAGGTGCGCAGAGCGACGTAATGCGATATTCGCCGATCTTGTGCAGGATGTCCGCGGGCGTAAACTTCTCGTGATCATACACGAAAAGGGTGGCTCCGGCAAACCACTGTCCGTAGATCTTGCCCCAGGCGGCCTTGGCCCACCCCGTATCGGCAATCGTCAGATGAAGACTGCCTTCGTGAAGGTTGTGCCAGTAACGGGCCGTAACGATATGTCCGATGGGATAGGTGAAATCATGTGCCACCATTTTGGGTTCTCCGGTGGTTCCCGACGTGAAGTACATGAGCATGATGTCGTCATTCTCGTTCGGGTGTTCGGGGCGCACGAAGGGGCCGGCCTGTTCGATGCCGCGGTGGAAATCCAGGAAACCTTCGGGGACCTCGGGGCCGACGCTGACAAGAGCCTGTACCGTAGGACTCTCGGGCATGGCCGCCGCAACATGATCGGTGATGACCTTCTCGCCGGCCACGACGATGGCCTTGATCGAAGCCATATTGCAGCGATAGACGACATCCTTCTTGGTCAGCAGATGGGTGGCGGGAATCACCACGGCACCCAGTTTGTGCAGGGCCAGCACCGAGAACCAGAATTCATAACGACGTTTGAGGATCAACATCACGGGATCCCCCTTGCCGATGCCGAGGCTTTGGAAATAGGAGGCCGTCCGATCGCTCTGACGCTTCATGTCGGCGAAGGTGAAACGGGCCTCATGTCCCTTGTCGTCGGTCCAGAGCAGCGCCAGCTGATCGGGCGCTTCGGCGGCATAGAGATCTACGACATCGTACGCAAAATTGAAATGCTCGGGAACGCGAATCCGGAGATTCTGCCGAAAATCCTCCTGTGAGGAGAAATCGGTCCGAGCCAGAAATCGATCTACAAGATTCATACCTCTTTATAATATAATGGCCAGGAAGCGGACCGTTTTACCATCGAGAGCTTTCATTCCGTGCGGCAGCGAAGAGTCGAAATAGAGGCTGTCACCGGGATTGAGTTCAATCTGTTTGCCGTTGAGTTCGATCAGAAGGCGCCCCTCCAGCACATAGTTCATCTCCTGGCCGGGGTGGGTATTCAGGTGCATCGGGGCATTGTCGGGGGTCGGTTCGACGGTCACGATGAAGGGATCGATCTTGCGGTCGCGGAATCCTCCGGCAAGCGCCTCGTACTTGTAGGCCTTGCGGCGTTCGACCGAGACGCCCTTTCCGGCGCGGGTAATGAAATAGGTGTTCATACGGGGCTCTTCGCCGAACATCAACACATCGAGGCTGATGCCGTAATGCCGGGAGATGGTCTGCAGGAGATTGACCGAAATATCGGATTTCCCGCTTTCGAGCATCCGATACTCTTCGAGGGAGATATGGCAGCTGTCGGCCACCTCCTGTTCGGAGAGTTCGAGCACTTCGCGCAGCCCGCGCAGGCGGGTTGCGATCGACAGAATGGGATCGTCACACATGGCGTTTCGTTTTAGAGATGAGACCGCCGACCTAACCTGCGGCGGTTGGCGGTAAATATATGAAAAAATTTTCAAAACTCCGCGACTTCCGCCCCAAAACCCCGGAGAACCATCCTCCTGCAAGGTTCCGAAGACTCAAAAACAACCTTTTTCGCCGCGTGCGGCAAAAAACAACGACAAAATTTTGTTTTTGCGGCAGAAAACGCTATATTTGTACCCAACGAATCGATCCATGATGCAGTTTGTCCATATCCATCACCATCATCATCACCGCTGTTTGACCAGGGGGTAGACGATCATGCTTGGAGGAAAAACGACAAACGGAACCGGAACGACAACCAAAAAGAGCGAACCGAACCACAACACAATACCGACACATGAAGCTCACCCCTTGCGGGTGGGCTTTTTTTGTAGTCCGAACCGCAGGCGTGAGCTCCGAACAGGAGACGACAACCAAACACATCGTAGACATGTTGAGAATAGCGATTCAGGCCAAGGGCCGATTGAATGAACAGAGCACAAGCCTGCTCGCCGAGGCAGGCATTCAGGTCGCCGAAAGCAAGCGCAAACTCATCTCCCGGGCCGAAGGTTTTCCGCTGGAGGTGCTCTACCTCCGGGATGACGACATTCCGCAGGCCGTATCGATGGGCGTTGCGGATCTGGGGATCGTAGGATTGAACGAAGTGGCGGAGAAGGGCTTCAGCGTGGAACAGATCATGGACCTCGGATTCGGCGGATGCCGCATCTCGCTGGCCGTACCGAAGGGCACGGCGTATGAAGGTCCGCAATTTTTCCAGGGCAAACGCATCGCCACCTCCTATCCGAACATCCTGATGCGCTACTTTGCCGAACAGGGAATCCAGGCCGAGATCCATCGGATCGAGGGATCGGTGGAGATCGCCCCGGCGGTTGGGATGTCGGATGCGATTTTCGACATCGTATCGTCGGGCGGCACGCTCATTTCGAACGGGCTGGTCGAGGTCGAGAAGGTCTTTTTCTCGGAGGCGGTGCTGATCGCCAATCCGGATCTCGATGCCGACAAGCGCCGTGAATGCAAGCAGCTGACCTTCCGGTTCAACTCGATTCTGGAGAGCCGCGGCATGAAATACGTCCTGATGAATCTTCCGAAAGACCGTCTACAGGAGGCGATCGGGATTCTGCCGGGGATGCGGAGCCCGACGGTGCTTCCGCTGGCGCAGGAGGGCTGGTGCTCGATTCACGCCGTCATTGCGCAGGAATCGCTCTGGGAGCGTATCGAGCGTCTGAAGGAAATCGGAGCCGAAGGGATTCTGGTCCTGAATCTCGAAAACATGATCCGTTGAACCGCGACACGACACGAACGATGGAGACATTGAAAATCTACGACAATCCGCCCCGCGACGAATGGGGCGCCCTGTGCGAGCGCTATACGCGCCGCGAAGAGGAGATCACCGAACAGGTTGCGGCCATACTCTCCGAGGTGCGGACCGGCGGCGACCGGGCCCTGCAACGCATTACGCAACGCATCGAGGGACGTACACCCGCACGCTTCGAGGTTTCGGCCGAGGAGGTTCGGGCGGCGGCCGGGCAGCTGCCCGCAACGCTGAAGGAGGCCCTGGCCACGGCCCGAACGAATATCGAAGCCTTCCACCGCGCACAGCTTCCCACCGGGATCCGCACCGAAACGATGCCGGGAGTTTGCTGTCTCCAGCGGGCGGTGCCGATCGACCGTGTGGGTCTCTACATCCCGGGAGGCAAGGCTCCGCTCTTTTCGACGGTGCTGATGCTGGCTCTTCCGGCGCGGGTGGCCGGCTGCCGGGAGGTGATTCTCTGCACGCCGGCACGCGCCGACGGAAGCGTCTCGGCGGAGATCCTCTATGCGGCCGGGCTGTGCGGCGTGGACCGGATCTTTGCCGTAGGTGGGGCTCAGGCCATTGCCGCCATGGCCTACGGCACCGAAACCATTCCGCGCGTGGATAAGATCTTCGGTCCGGGCAACCGCTACGTCACGAAGGCCAAACAGCTGGTCGGAGCCAACGACGTGGCGATCGACCTTCCGGCCGGACCTTCGGAGGTTCTGGTGCTTGCCGACGCCACGGCATCACCCGATTTTGCGGCTGCGGATCTGCTGTCGCAGGCCGAACACGGCGGCGACAGCCAGGCGCTGCTGGTCTGCGAATCGATGGAATTCGCCCGGGCGACGCAGCGGGCCGTCAAGGAGCAGCTGCGGGTACGGCACCGCGCCGCGATCATCCGCGAGGCCCTGCAACAGAGCCGGATCATCGTGCTGGCCGACCGCGACGACCGCATCGCCTTCTCGAATGCCTATGCTCCGGAGCACCTGATTCTGGCCATGGCCCGGCCGTGGGAAGCCGCGGAACGGATCACGGCAGCCGGCAGTGTCTTCATCGGGCAATGGTCGCCGGAAAGCGCCGGAGACTACGCGTCGGGGACGAATCACACGCTGCCGACGAGCGGATGGGCCCGCTCCTACAGCGGCGTGAACACCGATTCGTTTCTGCGGAAGATCACCTTCCAGGAGTTGACGCGCGAGGGTCTCGAACGCCTGGGCCCGACCATCGAGACGATGGCCCTGGCCGAAGGGCTGGATGGCCACGCCGCCGCGGTCGGCATCCGGCTGAACGCCCCGCAACCGGAACGGTCATGAACCCCGGAAATATGAACATCACCGTCTCCGGTCCACGGAACGGAGAGCGAATACAGCATGAAGGAGCCCTATGAAGACGCTTGAAGAACTGGTCCGCCCGAACATCCGGGCCCTGCAACCCTACTCCACGGCCCGCGACGAATATGCGGGCGGAGCCATCACCACATGGCTCGACGCCAACGAAAGCCCCTACGACAACGGGGTGAATCGCTATCCGGATCCGCACCAGCGGGATCTCAAACGCCTCATCGCCCGACGGAAGGGGGTTCGTGAGGGGCAGATCTTTCTCGGCAACGGCAGCGACGAGGCGATCGATCTTGCGTTCCGGATCTTCTGCATCCCGGGGCGCGACAACGCCGTCTCGATCGCCCCGACCTACGGCATGTACCGCGTGGCCGCCGACATGAACGACATCGAGATGCGCGAGGTTCCGCTGGGTGAAGAGTTCGCCCTGCCGACCGAGGCCCTGCTCGCCGCAACGGACGAACACACGAAGTTGTTGTGGCTCTGTTCACCGAACAATCCCACGGGGAATGCCTTCCCGACCCGGGAGATCGAACATCTCTTACGCTCGTTCGAAGGGATGGTCGTCCTGGACGAAGCCTACATCGACTTTGCCTCGACTCCGGGATTTCTCGGCCGTCTCGACGAATTTCCGAATCTCATTCTGCTGCAAACGCTCTCCAAGGCGTGGGGCATGGCCGGATTGCGGCTCGGACTGGCCTTTGCCTCCGAAGCCGTTGCGGAGCTCTTTGCCCGGGTGAAATATCCCTACAACATCAACGGTCCGACCCAACGGAGCGTTGCCGAACGGCTGGCGGAGGAGATCACCCCGCACGTGGAGGAGATCCGTCGGGAGCGTCGGCGCATGGCCGAATCGCTGGCCGCTTGCCCGGCCGTCGAACGGGTCTATCCCTCCGATGCGAACTTTCTGCTGGTACGGACTCCGGCTCCGGACCGGCTTTACGACGCCCTGATCGCCCGGGGAGTCATCGTCCGCAATCGTTCGCGTATTCCCGGGTGCGAAGGGTGCCTGCGCATCACCATCGGGCGTCCCGAGGAGAACGAACGGACACTGCAAACCGTACAAAATTTCCGCCCATGAAAAAAGCCCTCTTCATCGACCGCGACGGCACGATCCTCGCGGAACCCGCCGACGAGCAGATCGACAGTCTCGAAAAAATGGAGTTCATCCCGGGTGCAATCTCGGGGCTCAAGGCCCTTGCGGGTCTGGATTTCGAGCTGGTGCTGGCCACGAACCAGGACGGTCTGGGTACCGACTCCTTTCCCGAAGAGACCTTTCGTCCCGCTCACGAAAAGATGCTTTCGACGTTGCGCGGCGAAGGGGTCCGCTTCGACGACCAATTGATCGACCGGACCTTCGAACACGACAACGCCCCGACCCGCAAGCCCCGTACGGGCATGTTCACCCGCTATCTGGACGGATCGTACGATCTGGCCGGCAGCTACGTCATCGGTGACCGTGTAACGGACATCCTGCTGGCCCGCAACCTCGGAGCTCGGGGGATCCTGCTTCGCCCGAC
>CALUKK010000087.1 GCA_944321205.1 uncultured Alistipes sp. | reverse complement strand
AAGTCGAAGGCCACGCCGTAGACGATCATCGAGAGGATGAACATCCAGACTCCGCCGCCGGGGTTTCCCAATCCGAAGAGTCCGAAACGCAGCACCCAGGCAAACATGGCCATCAACATGACATTCTTGATACCGAAACGTTTGAGGAAGAACGGGATCAGCAGGATACAAAGGGTTTCGGAGACCTGCGACAGCGAGATCAGGGCGTTGGCATGGTTGGCGCCGAAAGTCGAGGCATATTCGGGAATATCGCGGAACGAGGTGATGAAGGGGTTTGCGAAACCGTTGGTGATCTGGAGTGAGACCCCAAGCAGCATCGAGAAGATGAAGAACAGAGCCATCCGCTTTTGCTTGAAGAGGGTAAAGGCTCTCAGTCCGAGGGCCTCGACCAGGGATTTTCGCTCTTCCGAGCGGCTCACGGGGCACGAAGGGAGTGTCATGGCATAGAATCCGAGGATGAGACCCAGCACAGCACACTGGATAAACTGCATGTAGGTTGTCTGGAAACCCGCGGCATCACAGAGCAGCATCGAGCAGATAAAGCCCACGGTACCCCAGACGCGAATCGGCGGGAATGCCTTGACCGTATCGAGTCCGGCACCTTCAAGGACGCAGTATGCCACGGAATTCGAGAGAGCGATCGTGGGCATGTAGAAGGCTACGCTCAGGGCATAGAGCGTAAAGAGCGTGCCGAAGTTCACGCTGTTGCCCGAGGTCATGGCATAACCGCCGGCAGCCGCCATGAAGAGTGCGGCCAGCAGATGGCAGAAGCCCAGCAGCCGTTGAGCGGGGATCCAGCGATCGGCGACGATACCGATCACGGCGGGCATGAAGAGCGACACGATCCCCTGCATGGCATAGAAGATGCCGATATGTGAGGCCAGTCCGACCCCGACCAGATACGAACCCATGGAGGTAAGGTATGCACCCCAGATTGCGTACTGGAGGAAGTTCATGACGACAAGACGCAGTTTGATTCCCATAGTCGAGTGATTTACAGAATGTTTCAAGTTTCAATAAGGTTTCCTCCGCAGAGATTAAAACAAAAGTACGAAATTTTTTTGGGAAAATTCTTTGCAATTGAAAAATAAAGTTCTACTTTTGCATCACCAAAACGTCATTGAGCTATGGTGTAATGGTAACACAACAGATTCTGGTCCTGTTATTCTTGGTTCGAATCCAGGTAGCTCAACAAAGGCCGCTCCGAATTTCGGGGCGGTTTTTTGTTTGAAGAGGGGGCGGTTCTTTGTTTGAAGGGGCGGGGCACCTCCCTGAGCTGAAACCCATGGCAACCCACGGCCGCACCGGTTCCCGGAGTATTCCCTTGAGGAAGGAGGGTCACAAGCCGATCGGCACCCCAGCGCTGAACCCACGGCCGCACCGATTCCCGGGGCGGTTTTTGTTTAAATGGCCCCCGCGAAACAAGCGGATCTCCCCGACAACCACCCTCTTCACCCCACCACCCCACGACCCACACACAGCCACAAAAAAGCGGCCCCGTCAATGGACGCGAGCCGCTTTACCCGGTTCCGGATCCGGAACCCGTCCGAGGTCCGAAGCTGCGCTCCGGACCTCAGAGACCTATTTTCCGAGCCCCATGCGCTCGATCAACGCCCGGGTTTCGGGCTTGTGCCCGCGGAACCGCACATAAAGCGTCATCGGATGTTCCGTACCGCCCTTCTCCAGGATATTCTCGCGGAACGACCGCGCCACCTCCTGATTGAAGATACCCTTCTGCTTGAAGAGCGAAAAGGCATCGGCATCCAGCACCTCGGCCCACTTGTAACCGTAATATCCGGCAGCATAGCCTCCGGAGAAGATATGCCCGAACGAAGGAGCCATCGCCGTCCCGGATACCACGGGCAACACCTTCGTAGGAGCCATCGACTCGACCTCGAACGCCTCGACATCCCCCTCGAAAGGTTCGGTCAACGTGTGCCAGGCCATGTCGGTCATTCCGAACGACAATTGCCGGACGTTGGCATATGCCGCCAGATAGTTCTGTGCCGCAACGATCCGTTCGACGATCTCGGCAGGGATCTTCTCCCCGGTCTTGTAGTGCACGGCCCACAGATCGAGATACTCCTTTTCGGTAGCCCAGTTCTCCATGATCTGCGACGGAAGTTCCACAAAGTCGCGATAGACGCTCGTCCCGGTCATCGATTCGTACTTGCCCACGCCGAGCATGCCGTGCAGGGCGTGACCGAACTCATGCAGGAAGGTTTCGAACTCGTCGAAGGTCAGCAGCGAGGGGCTCGAGGGGGTTGGTTTCGTGAAGTTCATCACCAGCGAGACCAGCGGACGGGTCTCCACGCCGTCGACGATCTTCGCGCCGCGGAACTCGGTCATCCAGGCTCCGGAGCGCTTCGAGGCCCGCGGGAAGAAGTCCAGATAGAGCACCGCCAGGAAGCGCCCGTCACGATCCGTCACCTCATAGGCCGTCACATCGGGATGATAGACATCGATCCGCTTGTCGGGCGAGAAATTCAGTCCATAGAGTTTGTTTGCCAACAGGAAGACCCCTTTCTTGACGTTTTCGAGTTCGAGATAGGGTTTCACCAGTTCGTCGTTCAGCGCATACTTTTCATTTTTGAACTTTTCGCTGTAATAGGCCCAGTCCCAGGGCATCAGCTCACCGCGCAAACCGAGCGATGCGGCATATTCGCCGACCGTACGGTAATCGGCATCGGCCCACGACTTGGTCGCCGTGAGGAGTTCGTCGAGGAACGACATTACGGTAGCCGTACTTCCGGCCATGCGCTCCTCCAGCACATAGTCGGCATAGCACTTGTAGCCCAACAGATTGGCGATCTTCAACCGGGTATTGACGATCTTCCTGACGATTTCCGTATTGTCGAATTCGCCGCCCAGGGCACGCGAGCTGTTCGCACGCCAGAGTTTCTCCTTCAGTTCGCGATTGGTCGAGTAGGTCATGAAGGGGAGGTAGCTCGGATACTGCAGCGTCACCGTCCAGCCCTTCTCGCCGCGCGCAGCGGCCTCGGCGGCCATGGCCTCCTTCACGAAACCCGGCAATTCGGCCACGACCTTCGGATCGGTGATGCGGAGCGTGAAGGCATTGGTTGCGGAGAGGGCATTCTGCCCGAACTGCAACGTCAGGGCCGAGAGTTCGGAGGTGTACTGGCGGTAGAGCTCCTTGTCCGTATCGGAGAGTGCGGCGCCATTTCGCGCGAAACGCTTGTAGGTCTTTTCGAGCAGCATCCGGTCCTCCTGCCCGAGGCGTCCGGGGTGCTCGTAGACGGCCTTCACCCGGGCGAAGAACTCTTCGTTGAGCGAGATATCGTTACTCAATTCGGTCAGTTTGGGCTGTACGCGCAGGGCGATCTGCTGCATTTCGTCGGAGGTATCGGCCTCCAGCAGGTTGAAAAAGAGCCCCTCGATGCGGTCGAGCAGCGCGCCGCTCTGTTCGAGAGCGACGATCGTATTGACGAAGGTGGGTTTTCTGGGATTCTCGACGATCGCCTTGATTTCGGCCCGGGAGCAGGCGATGGCGGCATCGAAGGCCGGTTCATAATCCGAGAGTTCGATTTGCGAGAAGGGAGGCGTGGCGTGTGGAGTCTCCCACGCGGCCAGCAGCGGGTTTGAAAGATCCAGATCGGGCAGTTGGGCCTTGGGAACCGAATTGTCGGCACAGCCTGCCGTCAGAGCGGAAATTGCCATGATGAGAATTGCTTTTTTCATAAAGGGGTTGTTAGCGGTTTCTTTCAGTCGGAGAGATCGGTCAGTTCTGCGCGACACGCCCTGGGCGGGAGTCTGCGGAGGTTCCGGGAGTCCCGGCGAGCGAATCCGCGGGTTCGGGATCGGTCCACAGGCCGCGGCTGCGGAGCATGGGACGCTTGTCGGGCTCCTTGCCGCGGAAGTCGCGGTAGAGGGTCATGCCGTCGGCCGAACCGCCCCGGGCAAGCACCTTGCGGCGGAAATCGTCGGCAATCTTCTTGTTGTAGAGGTCGCCGCTCTCCCGGAAGGCCTCGAAGACATCCTTGTCCAAGACCGCGGCCCACGTATAGAAATAGTATCCGGCGGAATATCCCCCATCGAAGATGTGCGAGAAATAGGGATAGTGATAACGGGGTTCGATCTGCGGGATCAGGCCGCGTTTTTCGGTCAGCGCCTCGCGTTCGAAGGCCATCGGATCGAAGGGTTCATACTCGCTGAGCGAATGGATATCCATGTCGGAGAGCGATGCGGCGATGAGTTCCGTGGTCATGAATCCCTGGTTGAAGAGGCGGCTCCGGCGGAGTTTGTCGATCAGGTATTGGGGGATCACCTCGTTCGTACGGTAATGGACGGCATACTGCTTGAGCACTTCGGGTTCGAAGGCCCAGTTCTCCATGAGTTGCGAGGGAAGTTCCACGAAATCCCCCTCGACCTCCGACAGACCCCGATAGCGGACGTCGTGGAAGAGGAAATGCAGGGCATGTCCGAATTCGTGGAAGAGGGTTTCGGCCTCGTCCAGGGTCAGAAGCGCCGGGGCATTGGCCGTCGGGCGGGTAAAGTTGCAGACGATCGACACCACGGGAGCCACGCGCTTACCCTGATCGTCGTAGGACTGTTCGACATAATTGCCGCACCAGGCGCCCTGACTCTTTCCGTCACGGGGGAAGAAGTCGAAATAGAGGATCCCGAGATGCGACTCGTCGGCATCGAAGACCTCATAGGCCACGGCCTCGGGATGGTACAGGGGCACGACCACCGGACGGAACGTGATGCCGTAGAGGCGGTTTGCGAGGAAGAAGATGCCGGTCTGAACATTTTCCAGCGAGAAGTAGGGGCGCAGCATCTCCTCATCGAGGGCATATTTCTGTTTGCGCAGCTTCTCGGCATAATACCACCAGTCCCACGAGGCAAATTCCCCCTCGGGAACATCCTTGCGGAAGAGCTCCTCCATTTCGGCGAGTTCTCCCCTGGCGCGTTCGAGCGCCGGAGTCCAGATCTCGTCGAGGAGTTCGTAGACGGCATCGGTCGTGCGGGCCATCTCGTCATCGACCACATAGGCCGCATAGGAGGGATATCCGAGCAGATGGGCCTTTTCCGTACGCAGCCGGATGAAATCGTTGATCAACTCCTTGTTGTCGTATTCGTCGTTGTTGTTGCACCGGTTCAGATAGGCCCGGTAGATCTCCTCGCGGCGTTCGCGTTTGGCGGAGTAGGTCAGGAAGGGGATAAGGCTCGACTTCTGGAGCGTGAAGGCATATTTGTCCTTTTTACCCAGCTGAGCGGCCTTTTCGCGGGCCAGATCGCGGACATTGCCCGGGAGTCCCTCCAGTTCGTCGGCGGAGAGCAGCAGCACATAGTTGTTGTTCTCGGCGCGGATGTTGTTTCCGAACTTCACGGCCGCCAGCGACAGCTCCTCGTTGATGGCCTTCAGGCGGGCCTTCTGTTCATCATCGAGCAGCGCACCGGCGCGCACGAAACTGCGGTAGGTCTTCTCCAGAAGGCGCATCTGCTCGGGATCGAGATCCAACGCCTCCCGGCGATCGTAGACCTCTTTGACCCGTTCGAAGAGCTTTTCGTTGAACCGGATCTTGTCGGCATGGGCCGCCAGCAGGGGAGCCACCTCAACCTGGAGTTTCTCCAGTTCGGGCGAATTCTCGGCGGCGCAGAGCATTTCGAAGATCAGACTCACCTGTGCGAGCATCTTTCCGGAGTTGTCGTAGGCGAGGATGACGTTTTCGAAGGTTGCCTCGTCGTTGTTCGAGGTAATGGCGTCGATTTCGGCATCGTGGAGCGACATGCCGCGCTCCAGGGCCGGGAGGAAGTGTTCGGGGGCGATCCGGTCGAAGGGCGGCACTCCGTAAGGGGTTCCCCAGTCGGAGAAGAAGGGATTTTCACCCACCGGCTTCTCGGATTTGCAACAAACGAGTGTCATGGTCAGAAAAAGCGTCAATAAACCGATGATACGTTTCATGGATCGTGTTATTTTGTGTACATTTGCGGGCCGCAAGCCCGACACTCCGGAGCGACAACCCCGCAACAACGGGGCCACCGAGCGCAGAAGCCGCCGAACGGCCTCACCGCCTCGGCTCCGGGACCGGCTCAGGCCAGACAAAGATACAATAAAAATCCGTAAATCAAACACGCGCGTAGCCATGCAACTCTTTTACGCCCCGGATCTGGAACCGCCACGGCACACGCTCGACGAGGAGGAGTCGAGACATTGCATCCGCGTGCTGCGGCTGGGCCGCGGCGACGAGATCCATCTCACGGACGGCCGCGGGAATCTTTTCCGCGCCGAGATCACCGATCCCGATCCGCGGCACTGCACGGTGCGCGTCATCGAGACGCTGTCCGAATTCGAACGGATGCCCTACCGGCTGGAGATGGCCGTGGCGCCGACGAAGAATCCCGACCGCTTCGAGTGGTTCCTGGAGAAGGCCACCGAGGTGGGTGTCACACGGATCATCCCGCTCGAGACGATCCACAGCGAACGGCGGAGCTTCAAGCCGCAGCGGGGCGAGAAGGTGATCACGGCGGCGATGAAACAGTCGCTCAAGGCCTACCGTCCGGAGTTGAGTCCGCTGACGTCGTTCCGCGAGGCGGTGGCCGAACCCTTCGAGGGTCGCAGCCTGATCGCCCACTGCGAGGCGGCGCACTCCGAGGCCGGGAAGCGGTTCCTGCCACGGCTGCTGCACCCGGGCGAGGCGGTGCGCATCTTCATCGGACCCGAAGGGGACTTCACGCCCGAGGAGATCGACCTGGCACTGTCGCACGGTTTCGGGGAGATCACCCTCGGACCGCAGCGGCTGCGCACCGAAACGGCCGCCATTGTGGCTACGGTCATGGCGGCCACGGTCAACGGCCCCGAGGAATAGAGCTTTCGAAAACACTTTTACCGCAGAATATGCTATTCATCTACACCCTGCTGTTTCTCGTGCTCGTCGTCGTGGCGATCTTCTCGACGCCGCTGCGTGCCAAGGTCTGGACGGCCTTCACGCTGACGGGCCTCGGAGCATTGTGGGCCTCGATCCGTGCCATAGGGGTTCTGGCCGGCGCCACCCCCGAAAAGCTGTGGGATCTTCCCGAGACGCTTTTCGGCGGGGATTCGGGGTCGATGGATCCGCTCTCGGCACTCTTCGCGGTGCTGATCTCGATCGGATCGGTCGCCTCGGTGCTCTACTCCCGGGGCTACCTGTCCCACACCCTGCGGGAGAAATCCCCGGCCCACGTCTCGCTCCACTACACCGCCCTCACGGTGATGTTCTACGCCATGCTGGGCGTCGTCTGCTCCGACGGAGGGATTTCATTCCTCTTCTTCTGGGAGCTGATGACCGTGGCGTCGTTCCTGCTAATCCTCTACGACGCCCAGCGCCGTGAGGTGAGCCGTGCGGCGCTGGCCTACCTGATCATGATGCACGTGGGCTTCGTGCTGCTGGTCGTGGGGTTCGTGCGGCTCGACGCCGTCTGCGGACGTGCGACGTTCGACGCCCTGGGCTCCTATTTCCAGACGAAGGCTCCGCTACCGCTCTTCGTGGTCTTCCTGGCCGGTTTCGGCATGAAGGCCGGCATGTTTCCCCTGCACGTCTGGCTGCCGGAGGCCCATCCGGCGGCTCCGTCGCACGTCTCGGCCCTGATGTCGGGGGTGATGATCAAGACGGGCATCTACGGCATCCTGCGCACGACGGCCGCCCTGGGCGACCTGCCCGTACTGCGCACCGCCGGATTGATCCTTCTGGTGCTGGGCATCGTCACGGGACTCTGGGGCGTAATCCTGGCCGCCATGCAGAACGACGTGAAACGCCTGCTGGCCTACTCCTCGATCGAAAACGTCGGCATCATCCTCCTCGCCCTGGGCATCGCGGCCCTGGGCAAGGCCTCCGGGAACCAGCTCGTGGCGTTGTGCGGCATCGCCGGAGCCCTGCTCCACACGCTCAACCACTCGTTCTTCAAGACGCTGCTCTTCTTCGGCGCCGGGAACATCCTCTCGCAAACCCACACCACGTCGCTCGATGCCCTGGGCGGGCTCTCGCGACACATGCCCCTCACGTCGCTGCTCTTCCTCACGGCCACGGCCGCCATCTGCGCCCTGCCGCCGCTGAACGGCTTCATCTCGGAGCTCTTGATCTACCTCGGCCTGCTGGACGGCATCGCCTCGGGAAGCGACATCCTCGCCTCGGCAGCCGGATTGGCCTCGCTGGCGCTGATCGGAGGTCTGGCCGTGCTGGCCTTCACGAAGCTCTACGGCACGGTCTTCCTCGGCTCGCCCCGCTCGCACGAGGTCGCCGAAGCCTCGGAGGTCGACAACCTGCGTCTGGCAGCCATGGCGCTGCCGCTGACCGGTATTCTCGTCGTGGGATTCTTCCCGCGCATGGCCGTTGCAGGCGTGACGCGTGCCGCGGGCTTCTTCCTGCGCACGCCGTCGGATGCCGCCGACTGGCTGCTCTCCCCGACCCTCGCTGCGGCGGGAGGGATCGCCTGGGGGCTGATCGCCGTCGTGGCGCTCCTGCTGTGGCTGCGGCACCGCACGCTGCGCGGACGTCGGATTGTCGAAGGTCCCACCTGGGGTTGCGGCTTCACGGCAACGAACATCCGCATGCAGTATACGGGCGAATCCTTCTCCGAGGGGTTGCAGTCCATCGCCACGTCGCTCACTCAGAACAGCGGTGAGGGGTCGCCCGTGGGCAAGGGCGAGATCTTCCCCGACGCCCACCGCTTCGACGTCGGACACCGCGACCGCATCGGCCGTCTCTTCTCGGCGTGGTGGGTCGAGCTGCTGCGGCTGATCAACCAGCGCGTCATGCGCCTGCGTACGGGCAAGATCAACCACTACGTGCTCTTTGCCCTGGCCTTTCTCGTGCTGGTCTTCCTGTTGTCCATCCTCAACGTAATCTGACGCCATGGCACTGCTCAATACACTCCTGCTTCTGCTGACAGCCCTCTGCATTCCGGGACTGATCAACCGCACACGGGCCCGGCTGGCGGGCCGCAAGGGCATCCGCTTCGCCCAACACCTCCACGACGTACGCCTGCTGCTGCGCAAGGGGGCCGTCTATTCGACCACGACCACGGTGCTGTTCCGCACGGCTCCGTCGGTTCTTCTCGGCACGTCGTTCGTGGCGCTGCTCTTCATTCCGGTGGGGGATCTTCCTCCCGTTCTGTCGTTCGACGGCGACGTGGTGGCTTTCGCCTATCTGCTGGCCCTGGGTCGCGGGGCGCTGATCCTGGCCGCCATGGACACGGGCAGTTCATTCGAGGGGATGGGCGCCAGCCGCGAGGCGCTCTACGGCGCACTGGTCGAACCGGCCCTGATGCTGACCTTCGGGACCCTGGCCCTGCTCTCGGGCCACACCTCCTTCGCCGCACTCTTCGACGCCGGAGCGGCCGACGACACGAAACTCATCATCGTCCTGCTGCTGGCAGCCTACGTACTGACGAAGATCGTCTTCACGGAGAGCGGCCGCCTGCCGGTCGACGACCCCCGCACCCACCTCGAACTGACGATGATTCACGAGGTGATGTGCCTGGACTACTGCGGCGTCGATCTGGCCTACATCAAAATCTCGACCTGGCTCAAGGGCGCAGCCCTGTCGATGCTTGCGGCCGATGCCGTAGCGGCGGCCCTCTGCCCGCGGTGGTGGGTGGCGGCACCGCTGTCCGTCCTGCTCACGGGGCTTTCGGTCGGGATCGTGGAGTCGACGCAGGCCCGCAACAAGCTCATCCGCAACACCACCTTCATCCTCACCATCACGGCTCTGGCCGCCCTGATCTTCTTCACGGGCTACCTGCTGCATCTTAATATCGGTATCCAATGATTCTGCCGCTGCTCCTTCTCTACGTCGTGACGCTCGTCTATCTCTCCATTACGGAGCGTTTCCGCAACTTCGCCTCGCTGATCGGGCTGCAGGGGTGGTTGCTCTTCGGCATCGCCCTCATCCGGCTGCATGCCGCCAACCCCGCCGAACTGCTCTTCGTCTCCCTTGAGACGCTGCTGTTCAAGGGTATTCTGGTTCCGTGGCTGCTCTTCGCCGTGATCCGCCGCACGCGCATCAACCGCGTGCGCCGCTCGGGCTCGTCACAGGCCGGATCGCTCGTGCTGTCGGTCGTGGCGCTGGCCGTGAGCGCCTCGCTGACCTACTACATCGCCGACTCGACGGTCGATCTGGTCTTCTTCGGCGTGGCACTCTACTCACTGCTGAGCGGTCTGATCCTCATCGTGCTGCGACAGCGCATCTTCTCCCACATGATCGGCTTTCTGGTCATCGAGAACGGCGTGTTCCTCTTCTCGACGGCCATCGGCGTGGAGATGCCCCTGCTGATCAACTTCGCCATTCTGCTCGACATCCTCATCTCGGTGCTGATGCTGGGCATCTTCTTCACCAAGATCGACGACAAGCTCCACGCCGACGACGCCGATTCGCTGACCAACGTAAAGGACTGACGCCATGATTGTCTATCTCACAGCCAGCATCCTGATCGCCGCCGCAGCCTTTTTCGTACGCCGCGAGCGGCAGCTCTTCCTCACGGGCGTGCTCTTCTACGCCGTGCAGGCGGCCTTTGCCTGCGCCATTCTCTTCGGCGGGCTCTACGACACGACGTCGGCCGCCTGGTTCCGTTTTGACGCCCCGGGGACGCTCTTCTACGTACTGCTGTGCGTGGTCTCGGCCTTCGCCTACTTCCACTCCGAAGCCTACCTGCGCGACAACGACCTCATCCAGACCCGCGCCTATTCGGCCCTGGTGATGCTGCTCACGACGGCCATCGCCGGTTCGTACTTCGCCTCGAATCTGGCCGTGACGTGGATCTTCCTCGAAGCCACGACGCTCTGCTCGGCGGGCATCATCTACCACCGCCGTACGGCCCAGACGCTCGAAGCGGCGTGGAAATACGTCTTCGTCTGCTCGACGGGTATCGCCATGGCCTACCTGGGCATCCTGCTGCTGGCGGCCGCCACCGACTGCGGATCGCTCGACTATGCGGCCGTTGCCGCCGCGGCGCCCCACGGCAACGCCCTCTACCTGAAGATCGCCTTCCTGCTGATCGTCTGCGGCTACAGTTGCAAGATGGAGCTCTTCCCGCTCTATACAGTGGGTATCGACGCCAATTTCGCGGCACCGTCGCCGGCCTCGGCGCTGATCTCCACGGGGCTGGTCAACGCCGGATTCCTGGCCATCTTCCGTGTCTACCGCCTGCTCGCCGAGACGGAGGTCTTCGCGTGGGCACGTTCGGTGCTGCTGATCGTCGGAGTGCTGTCGCTCATGATCGGGGCGCTGTTCCTGCGCCGCACGAACAACTACAAACGCTTCCTCTCCTACTCGACCGTCGAAAACATGGGCATCGCAGCCATCGGACTGGGTGTCGGCGGTGCGGGAGTCTGGGCCGCAGTCTTCCACGTCGTCTGCCACACCCTCATCAAAAGCAGTCTCTTCCTGCAGATGGCCGTCGTGCGGCAGGTCTACAACGGCTACCGCATCAACCGCATCGGTGACTACATCCATATCAACCGCGTGGGAGCCGTGGGGCTGCTCACGGGCATGGTCATTCTGGTGGCCTTTCCGCCCTCGCCGCTCTTCCTCTCGGAGCTGATGATCCTGCGCGAAACGATCGTCGGAGGCCGCTGGTGGCTCGTGGCGGGGCTTCTTCTGCTGTTGTGCATCGTCATCTACTCGTTCTGCTCACGCATGATCCGCCTCTGCTATCAGCCCAACCAGGACGAACTCCACCCCTCGAAGGTCGACCGGGCGCTGTCGTGGTCGGCCCTCTCGCTGCTGGTCGCCGCCATGGTGCTGGGGCTCTGGCAACCGGATTTACTGCGTGAAGTGATCGATCAAATCGCCTTGTTATGAACTACCTTGTAACGGACAACACCTCGGGAGCCCTGCGGCTGGAAGATATTCCCGAGATTTCATACGCCACGTTCTACGAACTGCTGCGCACGTGGCTCTCGGATGAACGCTACCACGTGGCACACTACTTCGCCCAGCCCTCCGGCGACCGGATGCGCTTCTACTGCCTGGTGCTGGACGACGCCGAGGGGCGCATCCTCGTCACCTCCCACGCCACAGGATACTACGACGAGACGGCCCTACCGTCGCTCACGGACCTGCATCCGCAGATGCACCCCTTCGAGCGCGACATCACCGAGCGTTACGGCATCCGCTTCGACGGGCAGCCGTGGCCCAAGCCGCTGCGCTACCCCTTCGACCGCTACGACCGCCGGCAGACGATCGACAACTACCCCTTCTATACGATGGCCGGGCACTCGCTGCACGAGGTCAACGTGGGTCCGATCCACGCCGGGATCATCGAACCGGGAGCCTTCCGCTTCATCTGCAACGGCGAGCAGGTACTCCACCTCGAGATCGCCCTGGGCTACCAGCACCGGGGCGTCGAGGCCGCCCTCCTTGCCACGGACAACCGTCTGCGGCAGATGTGCCTGGCGGAGGCGATCGCCGGAGACAGCGCCGTAGCACATGCCACGGCCTTTGCCGAGGCCGTCGAGAAGCTCACAGGACGCGAACGCCCCGCTCAACTCGATCGGGAACGGGCCGTGGCTCTCGAACTGGAGCGTATGGCCATGCAGATCGCCGATACCGGGGCATTGTCGATGGATGCCGGCTATCAGCTGGGACAGGTGGCCTGCGAGGCCCTGCGCACGATGACCATCAACACCACGCAGGCGTGGTGCGGCAACCGCTTCGGCAAGGGGTTGATACGTCCCCACGGTACGGACCACCCGCTCACACCGGCCAAATCGGCCATGATCCGGCAGAACGTGCGCGAGATAGCCCGGCGTTACGACGAGGTGCGGCACGACCTCGAATCATCCCCCACCCTGCTGGCACGCTTCGAACAGTGCGGCATCGTGCCGCGCGAGGAGATGCGGCGGATCGGAGGTGTCGGGCAGGCGGCCCGGGCCAGCGGTCTGGAGCGCGACATCCGGGCCTCGCACCCCTGGGGATCCTACGGCAAATGCCTCCACCACGAGCTTCGGCTCGAAACAGCGGGCGACGTGATGGCCCGGCTCATGGTGCGGAGCCGCGAAGTCCTGCAGTCGGCCCGCTACATCGACCGGCTGTTGGAGATCTACGAGCAGAAGTACGGCACGCTGGAGAATCCGTGCGAGGCGCCCGACTACGACAGTTCGCTGACCCCTTCGTCGCTGGCATTCGGACTGGTCGAGGGGTGGCGGGGCGAGACGTGCCACGTCCTCATAACCGATGCCGAGGGGCGGATCGAGGCGTGTCGCATCAAGGATCCGAGTCTGCACAACTGGCTGGCGCTGGCGCTGGCCGTGCGGGGCGAGGGGATCTCGGACTTCCCGATCTGCAACAAGAGTTTCAACCTCTCCTACTGCGGACATGACCTCTGACCGGACGTTTCGAAGACCCGGGCGCTTGTAGGATCCGCGGCTTTTCGCTATTTTTGCCGACACAAAGATCATCGAACATGATTCTACCGAAAATACAGGTGCTGCGCAGCCACGGACAGCAGGCCATCCCGGATCTCGACGCCGTCACGTTGACCGAGGAGTTCCGGGGCCGCCCCGAACTGACCTTTACCGAGGATACCACCGAGGCGGAACGTGCCGCAGCCATCTGCCCGACGGGGGCCTTCAAGGCCGATCCGCTGGAGCTCGACCTGGGCCGCTGTCTCTTCTGCGGGGAGTGCGCCCGCGTGGCGCCGCGCAACGTACGTTTCACGAACGACTACCGCATCGGCTCCCCCACGCGCGAAGGGCTTGTCCTGCATGACGGCGACACCCGCGTGGAGTTCGATCCGGAGCGGGTGCGGCCCGAACTCCGCCGCTGCTTCCGCCAGGCGCTGCACCTGCGCGAGGTCTCGGCCGGCGGTGACGGCTCGGTCGAGATGGAGCTCAACGCCACGGGAAACGTTAATTTCGATCTGGGCCGCTACGGCATCGGCTTCACGGCCTCACCACGCCATGCCGACGGCGTGGTGGTCTCGGGCCCGCTGACAGCCAACATGGCCGAGGCGCTGGAGATCTGCTACGACGCCGTGGCCGAACCGAAGATCCTGGTCATGTGCGGCACGGAGGCCTGCTCGGGCGGACTCTTTGCCGAGAGCCGCGCCCTGGACCGGAGTTTTCTCGATTCGCATACCCCGGACCTCTGGCTTCCCGGCGCCCCGACCCACCCGATGATCTACATCGACGGCCTGCTGACACTGCTGGGCCGCAAAAAACGACTCTGAGATGCCTATGGAACGTCTGCGCACGATCTTCGTCTCGTTCTTCAAGATCGGACTCTTCACCTTCGGCGGGGGCTATGCCATGATTCCCCTGATCGAACGCGAGGTGATCGACAACCGCGGCTGGATCGAACGCCGGGAGTTTCTCGATCTGCTGACACTGGCCCAGTCGGTGCCGGGGCCCATTTCGCTCAACACGTCGGTCTTCGTCGGATACAAGATGCGCGGACTGCGCGGTGCGGCGGCGGCCCTGCTGGGGATTGTCGTACCGTCGTTCGTCATCATCCTCATCATCGCCCTCTTCTTCGCCGACATCCGCCACAACCCCGTTGTCGACGCCGCCTTCAAGGGGATGCGTCCGGCGGTCGTGGCACTGATCATCGGACCGGTGATCTCACTGGCCCGGGGCATGCACTGGTCGATGTTCTTCATCATCGCAGCGGCGGCGCTGGCCGTCTGGGGGCTGGGCTGGTCGCCGATCTGGGTACTTATCGCCGGGGCTGCCGGCGGCATCGTTTGGGAGCTGGCCGTCGCCCCGAAGATCGCCCGACACAAAAAGAATCCCGAAGCATGAATCCGACAAACACCATGAAATACAGTCTGTCTCTGGGACTTCTGCTCCTTGCGGTACTGATTGCCGGGCCCTCCACGGCCCGGTGCACCGCAGCCGTCACCACAAAGTCCGCCGCGGAAGCCGACTCCTCCACGGAAGAGGTCCGCAAGGCGCTGGAACGCTTCTACCGGGAATACACCGGCTGGATCGCATCCAGCTACAACGAGCGGTCCGCGAAGCCCGCCCTGCCCCTGGATGAGGCCACCCGCCGGAAGGTGGAAAAAGCTGTCGCCGAAACGGACGGGGATCCGCTCATCCGGGCCCAGGATTTCAACAAACGGTCGCTGCCGACGATCACGGTCGAACATGTCGAGGGCCAGTGGTATGCCATCGCCTATCTGGCCACGTACGAAAACCGCTGTGTCGTCATTCCGGTCCGCGCCCTGCTGCGCAAGGGGCAACTGGTCATCACGGACGTTACACTTCCAACACTTCCTGCGGAATGATCCTCCTCTGGCAACTCTTCGTCTCGTATCTCAAGATCGGATTCTTCGGATTCGGCGGCGGCTACGCCATGCTGTCGCTCATCCAGAACGAGGTGGTCGTACAGCATCAATGGCTCACCAACGCGCAGTTCGCCGACATCGTGGCCATCTCGCAGATCACACCCGGGCCCATCGCCATCAATTCGGCCACCTACGTGGGTTACACCGTAGGGTTGGAGACCGGTTATGCCTGGTGCGGCATCCTGGGATCGGCCATTGCGACGCTGGCCGTCTGCCTGCCGTCGCTCACACTCATGATTCTGGTGGCGCGTTTCTTTCTCAAACTGAAGGATAACCGGCTGGTCGAAGGGGCCATGCGGGGGATGCGTCCGGTGGTGATCGGCATGATCGCGGCCGCGGCCCTGCTGCTGATCTTCCCCCACAGCACGGAACCCGACGAGCAGAACTTCATCGACGCCTGGAGCTGGGTGCTCTTCGGCGGTGTCTTCATCGGATCGTGGCGCAAGGTGAATCCCATCCTGCTGATCGTCCTCTCGGCCGTGGCAGGGATTCTGATCTACCACGTTTTCGGATATTAGCGATTGGAGTCTTCGGGATCCACACTAAATCCCGGCGGCCAGCATGGCGCCACCGGTAAGCAGCAGCATCAGAAAGACCACGAGGCAGAGGATGCCAAGCAACGCCACGGTAGTACCGATGCACCCCCAACGTCGTTCACAGTCGGGCAGCGGATCGGTCAGCAGCGTCAGGATCAACCCCACCAAAGGCGTGAAGATCAGACTCAGCAGAAAGGCCCAGCCGAAGCCGATACGGCGCCGACTGCCGAGAATCCCGACCAATACGGAGAGCAGCGACCCGCTCAACAGTCCGAAGATCAAAACCAAAGCACTCATGGCATACGAAATATCAAACGAACAAGGGCAGCCGGGCGGCATCGCGTGCCGACCGACCGGACAACACTAACGGATAAAGCGGTAATAGGTTCCCAGCGGAAGCTCCTTACCGGCACGGTCCGTGAAACAGAGTTCCCCCCACTGCTCCTCGGCAGGGGCGCCGAAGGCCTGACGCACGGCCGTACGGGCCAACGTCGACGAAAGACCCATCGAATAGAGATTCAGCACCAGGAAGGCTCCGCGAGGTTCGAGCAACTGCGCACAACACTCGAGCATCTCGCCGATGTTTGCCTCAAGGACCCATTTTTCACCGTTGGCACCGCGTCCGTAGGCCGGGGGATCGAGGATGATGCCGGCATAGCGGTTGCCGCGGCGCACCTCGCGACGCACGAACTTCAAGGCATCCTCAACGATCCAACGCACACCGTCCAGGCCGCTCAGTTCCATGTTTTCGCGGGCCCACGTCACCACGGGCCTGACCGAATCGACGTGCGTCACCTCGGCACCGGCGGCCCGGGCGGCAAGTGTTGCACCGCCCGTATAGGCGAATAGGTTCAGCACACGGGGTGCCGCGCAGGAGCGATCGCCCGCAACGGGAGATCCGCACCCGAAATCCACCACGGATCCGGCCGCGGCACGCAAGCCACCGGGACTCTTCCGGTCCCCGTCGGCGGCTGCACCTGAGAGCCGTCGTACGTTATCATAAATAAAATTCCAGTTGGCAGCCTGTTCGGGGAAGATTCCGACGTGTTTGAACGACGTAAGGGCCAGACGCATGCGGAGCTTCATCCTGCGGTAGCCATAGGAAACGATCCAGCGGTCGGGCATCTTCGGAGCCAGACGCCACTCGCCGCGTTCGTCGTTGTGCGGATCACGGCGGAACGAGGCGTCGGACAACCGCTGCCACTCCGCCTCGGGGAGTGAGCGCCGCCAGATGGCCTGCGGTTCGGGACGCCGTGTGACGAAGCGTCCGAAACGTTCGAGCTTCTCGAAATCACCCGTATCGATCAATTCGTAATCCGCAAAATCGGGAGTCAGTTGCTGCTGCATATTGGTCCTATCTAACGTTTTTTCTCCTTGTCGGTCCGGCGCCGCGGGCAGTCGACCAGCGCCATTTCGCACGCCGCACAGTCGAACATCAGCCGGAAGCGGTCGCCGCCATGCTCCAGATAGAGGTCGCCGCCGAGCCGCGACCCTTCGCGCAGGCACTCGCCGATCTCCCGACGAATGCAATAGGCCGAGCGCATCACCGTGTGCCCCTCGAGCGAAGACGCCAACTCCAGTGGAGATTCGATCTCCCGCACCCCGTGATCTCGATAAAAGGCCTCGGCCAGACGGTTGGTCACATTATCTTCGGCTCCAAGCCGTTGCGACGGATAGCGTGCCTCCGGGTTTTCGGGCAGAATCCGATGCGAAAGAGGTCGTTCCGTCCGCCGCCGCAACAACTCCTCCAGCACCTCGCGCCGCAGCTCGGCCGCCAGCGAGGCCGGTACGAACCACTCTCCGCCCCGAACCTCAACCTCGCGCACGGCGAAGATCGTATCACCCGATTTGGCGGCCTGCGTGCGCAGCGTGGCGGCATTGGCCTCGGGGTTTTTGGCCCGTTCGAGCGGTCCGTCACGCCGAACGGTCGCTTCCACCCCCTCGCAATCCGTGCAGGTGAGTGTCACCCCGTCGGCCGCAGCCTCGACCAGGGCCCGCGTCGGAATTACCCGCCGCATGCGGCTGCGCTCGAGGGCCAGCGAGAAGCGCCGGTCGTAGTTGCGGTAGAGCTCCGCCCCGGGGGTGATCCCTTCGATACGGTTGGGGGTGATGCGGCGCCCCTCGACGGCGTTGATGTTCGTCCCGACAACGCCGCGCGGCGTGATGAGACAGATGCCGTCGCCCGGGGCCAGATCGGCGTCGACGTCGATCCGGAAGTTCCCGCCCGAAACCTGCGTCACACGACCGATGCGCTCGCCGACGGCCTTCGGCGTATCGAACGAGGCCACTCCGGCCCGCTTTCCGTCAAAGAAGTATTCCGACTCGCCGCGCGTGAAACTCTTCGCCGGGTCGGGTTCGAAATCCGGGATGCTCTCCCCCACCGAAGCGCGCCGCAATGCGGGACGTACAGCCAGCACCTCGTCCAGCGCCCGGCGGTACCAGGCCACCACGTTACGGATATACCCGGCATCCTTCAGCCGTCCTTCGATCTTGAACGACGTGACGCCGGCATCGACCAGTTCGCCGAGGCGGTGCGAGAGGTTCATGTCGCGCACCGAGAGCAGATGTTTTCCGGAGATGATCTTACGTCCGCGGCCATCCACCAGGTCCCACGGCAGACGGCAGGGCTGGCTGCAGGCGCCGCGGTTGCCGCTGCGGCCCGACATCGCCCGCGAGAGGAAGCAGCGGCCGCTGTATCCGACGCAGATGGCGCCGTGGACGAAGACCTCGACTTCAGCCGGCGTAGCGGCGCAGATCGCACGGATCTCGTCCAACGAGAGAGCCCGTTCAAGGATCACACGTGCAAACCCCGCCTCAGCCAGGAAGCGCGCGCCTTCGGGCGTACGGTTCGAGACCTGGGTCGAGGCGTGCAGCTCGACGGGAAGATTCATCCGCCGCAGGGCCATGTCCTGCACGATAAGGGCGTCGATTCCGGCGTCGATCAGTTCGCGGGCCGTACGTTCGGCCTCCTGCAGTTCGTTGTCCCAGAGCAGCGTATTGAGCGTGGCGTGGACCCGCACGCCGAAGCGGTGGGCATACTCGACCACACGGGCAATCTCCGCGGCGGAGTTTCCGGCAGCCTGCCGGGCTCCGAAACGGGCCCCGCCGATATAGACGGCATCGGCCCCGGCCTCGATGGCCGTCACAGCCGACACATAATCCTTGGCCGGAGCCAGCAGTTCGACGGTTTTCACAGCGGTGGAATTTTGCACAAAAATACGAAATTTCACCGCACGGACAACCCCGGGGCGTTTTTCCCGCGGAAAAAGATACACTTTCCCGCATTTTTTGTATTTTTGCCTTTCGTATAGAGAAAACACACAAAACATCCGATATCATGCTTACGATCAAGCAAATCCGGGATGACCGGGACGCCGCCATCCGCAAACTCGCCAAGAAGGGCGTCGACGCCGCTCCCGTCATCGACAAGATTCTCACGCTCGACGACCGTCGCAAGGCCATCCAGCAGGAGCTCGACAACACGCTCGCGATCCAGAACAAGGCCGCCAAGGAGATCGGTGCCCTGATGGGTCAGGGACGCCGCGAGGAGGCCGAGGAGCGCAAACACTTCGTCACGGACCTCAAGGAGAAGTCGGCCCGGTTGCAGGCCGAGTCGAATGACGTGCAGCAGGAGCTGCAGGCCACGCTCGTCACGCTGCCCAACTTCCCGGCCGACATCGTCCCCGAAGGCAAGACGGCGGCCGACAACCTCGTCGTGAAACTCGTCGAGAGCTACACCCAACTGCCCGAAAATCCGCTGCCCCACTGGGAGCTGGCCAAGAAATACGACATCATCGACTTCGACCTGGGCGTCAAGCTCACCGGAGCCGGCTTCCCCGTCTACAAGGGCAAGGGTGCCCGTCTGCAGCGTGCGCTGATCAACTACTTCCTCGACTGCAACACCCGCGCCGGGTATCTGGAGGTCGAGCCGCCGGTGATGGTCAACGAGGCCTCGGGATTCGGCACGGGCCAGCTGCCCGACAAGGAGGGGCAGATGTACCACGCCACGGTGGACAACTACTACCTCGTGCCGACGGCCGAAGTCCCCGTAACGAACATCTACCGCGACGTGATCCTCGACGAGAAGGATTTCCCGGTCAAGATGACGGCCTATACGCCCTGCTTCCGCCGCGAGGCCGGCTCCTACGGCAAGGATGTGCGCGGGCTGAACCGTCTGCACCAGTTCGACAAGGTGGAGATCGTCCAGCTGTCGCTGCCCGACGTGTCGTATGAGGCGCTGGACGGCATGGTGGCCCATGTCGAGTCGCTGGTCAAGTCGCTGGGTCTGCCCTACCGCATCGTGCGGTTGTGCGGCGGCGACATGTCCTTCACCTCGGCGCTGACCTACGACTTCGAGGTCTATTCCGAGGCCCAGAAGCGCTGGCTGGAGGTTTCGTCCGTCTCGAACTTCGAGTCGTTCCAGGCCAACCGGCTGAAGCTGCGCTACCGCGACGCCGACAAGAAGATCCACCTGGCCCACACGCTCAACGGCTCGTCGCTGGCCCTGCCGCGCATCGTGGCCGCCCTGCTGGAGGACTTCCAAACCCCCGAAGGCATCCGTATTCCGGAGGTGCTGGTTCCCTACACGGGTTTTGATATTATCAAATAAGTTTCTATATTTGCACATCACACATTAACCACAAACACGCAAAAAAATGGCTTACAAAATCACTGATTCCTGCGTAGCATGCGGGACCTGCATCGGCGAATGCCCGGTAGAGGCCATCTCGGCCGGCGACATCTA
>CALUKK010000086.1 GCA_944321205.1 uncultured Alistipes sp. | reverse complement strand
GATCAAATAACGGAGGAGTCCTCTCCCCGACCGAAGGCGGCCCGGCGGCCGCCTTTCTTCTGTTTCAGCATCAACAAAACGATATACTGCCATGTGGTTGACCCTAGCCTTTACCTCGGCCGCGCTGCTCGGCCTTTACGATGCCGCCAAGAAGCAGGCACTGACCAATAATGCGGTCCTTCCGGTACTGCTTCTCAATACGCTGTTTTCCACGCTGATCTTTGTTCCGGCGATACTCTCTGCGGAGTTCGACCTGGGGTGGTTCGACGACACGGTGCTCGCCACCTCGCCGGGTACGGCCACGGCCCACGGACTGGTCATCCTCAAATCGGTGATCGTCCTCACGTCGTGGATCTTCGGCTACTTCGGCATGAAGCACCTGCCGATCACGATTGTAGGACCGATCAACGCCACACGACCGGTTATGGTTCTGGTGGGGGCCTTTCTGTTCTTCGGTGAGCGTCTGAACCTTTATCAATGGATCGGAGTGGCGCTGGCCCTTGTGTCGTTGTTCCTGCTGAGCCGTTCGAGCCGCCGCGAAGGGGTCGACTTCACGCACAACCTCTGGATTCTCTTCATTGCACTGGCAGCCGTCACGGGTGCCGTCAGCGGACTCTACGACAAATATATCATGACGCGTCTCGATCCGGTCTTCGTGCAGAGCTGGTACAACCTCTATCAGTTTCTGATGATGACCGTCGTCGTGGGGATTCTGTGGTGGCCGCGGCGCGGACACACGACGCCGTTCCGGTGGAGTTGGGCCATTCCGCTGATTTCGATTTTTCTCTCTCTGGCAGATTTTGCCTACCTCTATGCCCTGCAGGATCCCAATGCCATGATTTCGATCGTCTCGATGATCCGGCGGAGTTCGGTGGTGGTGTCGTTCCTGTGCGGGGCGGTGCTGTTTCACGAGCACAATCTGCGATCGAAGGCCGTCGACCTGGCCTTTATCCTTGTGGGTATGGTCTTCCTGTGGCTGGGTTCGCGGTAGAAGACGAGCCGCGGAGCAAGGCTTTCCCATCCCCTGCCGCGACGTTTATGGATGCCGGATGACAAAGACGAAGGAGCGGACCGCCTCGGCAGCCCGCTCCTTTCCATGATTCAACCGACACTTCAGATCAGTTTCTCCAACTGATTGACCGTCTTTGCAATTTCTTCATCCGAAGGAGTGTAGTCCTTCAGAGCTCCGGCCAGATACTGCTCATAGGCGTAGAGGTCGATGACACCGTTGCCCGAGAGGTTGAAGAGAATCGTCTTTTCGGTCCCCTCCTCCTTGGCCTTGAGGGCCTCGCGGATCGTGGCGGCGATGGCATGGGTCGACTCCGGTGCGGGGATGATTCCTTCGGTGCGGGCGAAGAGGATACCGGCGGCCAGGGTTTCGTTCTGCGGGATGGACTGCGCCTCGACAAATCCGTCCTTGAGCAGCTGGCTGACGATCGACCCGGCACCGTGGTACCGCAAACCGCCGGCATGAATATCCGAAGGCTGGAAGTTGTGTCCCAGCGTGTACATCGGAAGCAGCGGCGTGTATCCGGCCACATCGCCGAAGTCGTACTGGAACTTTCCGCGGGTCAGTTTCGGACAGCTGGCGGGCTCTACGGCCACAACGCGGAGATTCTTGCCGTCGACAAACTTCTTGCGCAGGAAGGGGAAGGAGATTCCGGCGAAGTTGCTGCCGCCGCCGAAGCATCCGATCACAATATCGGGGTCGGCATCGGCCATCTCCATCTGTGCGACAGCCTCCTGCCCGATAACGGTCTGGTGGAGCAGCACGTGGTTCAGAACGCTTCCCAGACAGTAACGCGTATCTTCGGGTCGGCGCAGCGCCATTTCAACGGCTTCGGAGATGGCCAGTCCGAGGCTTCCCGAGCAATGGGGATCGCGCTCAAGGGCGGCACGTCCCGACTCGGTGAGTGTGGAGGGCGAAGCCACGCACTCGGCGCCCCAGGTATTCATCATCAAACGGCGATAGGGTTTCTGATCATAGCTGACGCGTACCATGAAGACCTGCAGATCAATTCCGAAGTGTTTGGCGGCAAAGGCGATTGAGGCTCCCCATTGTCCGGCCCCGGTTTCGGTGGTCAGGTGTTTGATTCCCTGTTTGTGGTTGTAGTAGGCCTGAGGAACGGCCGTATTGGGTTTATGGGATCCGGCCGGTGAGACACTTTCGTTTTTGAAATAGATCTTGGCCGGGGTATCGAGAGCCTTCTCGAGGGCGTAAGCACGCACCAGCGGCGTGGGTCTCCAGATGCGGTAGATCTCCTGAACCTCTTCGGGAATATCGATGAAGCGTTCGGTGGACATCTCCTGATCGATGAGCTCTTCGGCGAAGATGGCGGACATCTGCTCCTTGGTGACGGGCTGTTTGGTCGCGGGATTCAGGGGCGGGAGGGGTTTCGTGGGCATGTCGGCCACGATGTTGTACCATTGGGTGGGCATCTGGTTCTCGGAGAGGCAGAATTTTTTCGTGTTCATGGCATTGAATTATTTAGAGGTTTGAGATTCGTGGTAAGAAAAAGCCCGTTGCTTACAGTTCGTAAACAACGGGCTTTGATGTGTTATTCGGTTTTCACCACACATGCGACGATGCGCACTCATTGTTCACGAGCGTCAACGGGTGCCACCACCATGCCTGTATGTTGAAATTGCGAAGCATCTTTGAGATTTCGTTTGTGCAAATATAAAACGCGGAACCGAGAAAAGCAAATTTTTTATGAATTATTTTTCATACCTAATATAAAACGAAAAGACCGGCGCGTCGTTGCCTCCGGGCGGGGGCGGCGTCCGGCCTCTCCGGAAGAGGAACTGCGATGGTCCGTACGAGAAAACAGCGACAAAAAGCCATGCAGATTCGGGAAAAATTACTATTTTTGCATGATAATCTGCCAAATCAACATTCGACGATATGAATATTTCGTATAACTGGCTCAAACGCTACCTTGCGACGGACCTTTCGGCCGAAAAGATCGCCGAGGTACTTACGGAGATCGGCCTGGAGGTCGAGGGCTTCGAGAAGATCGAGACCGTAAAGGGCGGTCTTTCGGGCGTGGTCGTCGGACAGGTGCTGACGTGCGAGATGCACCCCGACTCGGACCACCTGCACGTAACGACGGTCGATGTCGGCGAGGGAGAACCGCTGCGGATCGTCTGCGGTGCCGCCAACTGCCGCACCGGTCTGAAGACGCTCTGTGCGAAGATCGGCGCGGTGCTCTACCCCAACGGCGGCGACGAGGAGTTCAAGATCAAGCGTTCGAAGATCCGCGGCGTGGAGTCGCTGGGCATGCTGTGTGCCGAGGATGAACTGGGTATCGGCACTTCGCACGAGGGCATCATCGAACTTCCGGCAGACGCCCCCGTAGGCATGAGTGCCAAGGAGTTCCTGCACGTCGAGGACGACTACCTGATCCAGATCGGACTGACCCCCAACCGTGTGGATGCCGCCTCGCACATCGGCGTGGCGCGCGACCTGGCGGCCTGGCTCCGCAGCCGCGGCGAGAAGGCCGAGGTGAAGTGGCCGGACGTCTCGGCCTTTGCGGTGGACAACCACGATCTGGAGGTGAAGATCCGCGTCGAGAACGAGGTGGCGGCACCCCGATATACGGGAGTGACGGTCACGGGTTGCAAGATCGGACCTTCGCCCGAATGGATGCAGAACTGCCTGCGGGCCGCGGGTATCAACCCGAAGAACAACCTGGTCGATATCACGAACTTCGTGCTCTTCGAACTGGGACAGCCGCTGCACGCCTTCGATGCGGACAAGATCGAGGGACACGAGGTGGTGGTCCGCACCTGCGAGGCGGGGACACCGTTCGTGACGCTGGACGGTGTGGAGCGCAAACTGACAGACCAGGATCTGATGATCTGCTCGGCAGAGCGTCCGATGTGCCTGGCGGGCGTCTTCGGCGGTCTGGATTCGGGCATCAGCGACACGACGACCAACGTCTTCATCGAGAGTGCCTACTTCAATCCGGTGTGGGTTCGCAAGACGGCCAAGCGTTTCGGACTGAATACCGACTCGTCGTTCCGTTTCGAGCGGGGCGTCGACCCCAACCTGCAGGTCTACGCCGCCAAACGGGCTGCGCTGCTGATGAAGGAGCTGGCCGGCGGCACGATCTCGAGCGACATTACGGACATCTACCCGCATCCGATCCGGGATTTCGTCTTTGACTTCTCGATTTCGCGGGCCCGGGCGCTGATCGGCAAGGAGATCCCCGAGGAGACAATCCGCACGATTCTGGCGGCTCTCGAGGTGAAGATCCTCGCCGAGAAGGGCGACGTGCTGACGGTGGCCGTACCGCCCTACCGGGTGGACGTGCAGCGTGAGGCCGATCTGGTGGAGGATATCCTGCGCATCTACGGTTACAACAACGTCGAAATCCCCTCGCGGGTCCGTTCGACGCTCTCCTACGCGCCGAAACCCGACCGGTCGAAATTGATGAACCTTGCAGCGGACTTCCTGACGGATAACGGCTTCACGGAGATCATGTCCAACTCGCTGACCAAGGCAGCCTATTACGAAGGGTTGACCTCCTGCCCGGCGGAACGGTGCGTGCGGATCCTCAATCCGCTGAGCACGGATCTGAACGTCCTGCGACAGACGCTGCTGTTCAACATGATGGAGGCTATCGCACTGAACATCAACCACAAGAACGGCGACCTGCGTCTCTACGAGTTCGGCAACTGCTACTTCCACGACGACGCCAAACGTACGGAGGAGAACTACCTGGCCGCCTACTCCGAGGAGTACCGCCTGGCGGTGGCCGTGACCGGAATGGCCGAACCCCAGTCCTGGAACACGAAACCCGCGAAGGCCTCGTTCTTCACGTTGCGGGCCGTAGCCGAGAAACTGCTGCGCCGCTTCGGCATCGACATCTATGCCTTGAAGACAACTCCTGTCGAGAGTGATCTCTACGGCGAGGGACTCGTGATGGAGCTTAACGGCAAACGGCTGCTCGAGATCGGCACCGTAGCACCGAAGATCCGCCGCATGACCGACGTCAAACAGGAGGTCTATTTCATGGAGCTGAATTTCGAGCTGCTCTGCAAATCGACCAAAAAACTGAAGATCACAGCCGAGGAACTTTCGAAATACCCCGAGGTGAAACGCGACCTGGCCCTGCTGGTCGACCGCCAGGTAACGTTTGCCGCCCTGCGCGAGGTGGCCCTCTCAACGGAACGCAAACTGCTGAAGAACGTCTCGCTCTTCGACGTCTACGAGGGGGACAAACTCCCCGAAGGCAAGAAATCCTACGCCTTGAGCTTCGTGCTGGAGGATAAGAGCCGCACACTCGACGACAAGACCATCGAGCGGGTGATGTCGAATCTGGTCCGCCAGTTCGAGCAGCGTTGCGGTGCCACGGTTCGCGCCTGATCCAGCGAGGGGGGGAGGAGAGAAAGAGAAGAGAGAAGAAGAGAAGAAGAAAAAAAGAGAAGGAAGAGAAAAGGAAGAGAAGAAGAGAAAAGGAAGAGAAGCTGAGAGGACGACAGAGAGGGACAGGGAAACGAGACTCCGCTCTCTGCACTCGCATAAATACCGGTTTTGAGGAACTGCCACATCGTGCAGTTCCTTTTTTTGTCCGAAAAGGTGAAAAAAGAGTGCCGAAGCTCATCCCGAAACCGGAATTTATGCGTATTTTTAGGCGACCCAAAAACGCAAAACGATGAAAACACGAAATCTGAGCTGGCTGTGTGCCGGTCTGCTGGCCATGAGCAGCTGCGCTCCGCAGGGCGCGACGCAGCCCGAAACGACGGCTCCGACGTCGGAGAACGCCGTAATCGAGACGATTCTTGCACGCCGCAGCATCCGCCGCTACACGACACAACCCGTCGAGCGCGAGAAACTCGAGCTGATCGTCAAATGCGGCATCAACGCCCCGAGCGGTCTGAACAAACAGCCGTGGGAGGTCCGCGTGGTGGACAATGCGGCCTATATCGACTCGCTGACAACGCTCTATGTAAAGGCCAATCCGAAGGTGGCCGAAGATACGACCTTTCGGAACATGTTCCGCAACGCCCCGGCCGTAATCTTCATCGCCTCGCCGTCAAACGGCAGCGGACAACTCGATTGCGGACTGCTGGGTGAGAACATGGTCCTTGCAGCCCGGTCGCTTGGCTTGGGCACCTGCTGCCTGGGCGGTCCGACCCGTTTCATGAAGGATACTCCCGAAGCCGCCCCCTACCTCGAGAAGCTGGGCTTCTCCAAGGATTACACGCTGCTCTATGCCATCGCGGTGGGTTATCCGGACGAGGCTCCGGAGGCCAAACCGCGTGACGAGACAAAGGTCCGCTTCATCGACTGATGCTCCGGCGCAAAGGCCATACCGCTCCGAGCCGGATGATCCCGGATCCGGAGCTGTTCCCGACGGAGAACGCACCTTCGATCCATTCGGAGAGTCCCCGACCTGCCGCGGAATCGGCGCCTTGTGCCACCCATACGGCCCCGCAGGCGGAATGCAACCTCCCGGACGTTGAAACCGCTGCCCCGCCCGGACCTTCTTCCGAACCGACAAGGACTCCGGAGCATCAAAACGCTCCGGAGTCTGCTTCGACGGCCGGGACCTCCTCCACAAGAGGCTCCGCCAGCCGCTCCGACCCTCCGACCCTTGCCGAGGATCTGGAACCGCTCTTTCAACGACTGTCCGGATCGGCCTTCCGGAGCCGATTCCGACTGCGCGGGCCCGAACGCAGCTATATCGAACAAAAGGGGCTGCCGGTTCTTCGCCGCCATGCCGAGGATTTCGTCCGCACGCGCCTTGCGGCGGCCTTTCCGCCCAACGACGGCCGCCAGACTCCGATGCGCGGCCACCCGGTCTTCATCGCCCAACACGCCACGGGATGCTGCTGTCGGGGATGTCTTGCCAAATGGCACGGCATCCCGACGGGCCGCCCTTTGACCGATGCCGAGCAACAATACATCGTCCGCGTCCTTCTGACATGGATCGCCCGCCAGCTTGAGCGTTGACCGGACACGCGGGACCCCTTGTGCAGGCCGATCTCCGGACAGCCCCGATCCCTCGGGGCATGACTTCTTCCGTCCGGGCACCACGGCCCGGTGCGCCCCAAAGCCCGGTCCCGCTATCGCGAATACCGCCACACCAACTGGCACATCCCGCCATTCACGCCACCCTCTCTCCGACATGCCCATCCGCAAGATCATACATATCGACATGGATGCCTTCTTCGCCTCGGTCGAACAACGCGACAATCCCGCCCTGCGGGGTCGTCCGATTGCCGTGGGATACGACGGGCCCCGGGGTGTTGTCTCCACGGCAAGTTACGAGGCACGCCCCTACGGCGTACATTCGGCTCTCTCCTCGACGCTGGCCCGGCGGCTGTGTCCCGATCTGATCTTTGTTCCGGCGCGTTTCGACGTCTACAAGGCCGTATCGCAGCAAATCCGGGCGATATTCCACGAATACACCGATCTGGTCGAACCGCTGTCGCTGGACGAGGCCTTTCTCGATGTCACGCATGTCCGTTCGGCCACCCTCGTAGCCCGTGAAATCAAGTCGCGGATCCTCGCCCAGACACACCTTACGGCCTCGGCGGGCGTCTCCGTAAACAAGATGCTGGCCAAGATCGCCTCAGACTATCGCAAGCCCGACGGACTCTTCACCATCGCTCCGGCGCAGATCGAGGAGTTTGTGGCCACGCTTCCCGTCGAACGCTTCTTCGGAATCGGGGCCGTCACGGCCGAGAGGATGCACAACCTGGGAATTCGCACGGGAGCCGATCTGCGACAGTGGGAGGAGTCGGCGCTGGTCCACCACTTCGGCAAGGCGGGCCACCTGTACTACGGCTATGCACGGGGGATCGACGAACGGCCCGTGACGCCGAACCGCATCCGCAAGTCCCTGGGTGCGGAGACGACCTTTGCCGAGGATACAGACGACCGGCTGCGGCTGCAGATGGAGTTGGACGGAGTTCGTGAAGAGGTCTGGAGCCGTCTCCAACGCTACGAGTTCCGGGGCAAGACCGTGGTGCTGAAGCTCAAATTCGACAATTTCCGACAAATCACACGTTCGAAAACACTTTTCGGACCCCTCTCTTCCGAGGAGCAACTGGCCCGTATCGCGGAGGAGCTGCTGGCCGGGGTGAACTTCCACGGTCGCAAAGTCCGTCTGATCGGTCTTACGGTGGGCAATACGCCCGAAGCCTCGGCCGACTGTATCCAGCTGCGTTTCGACTTC
>CALUKK010000085.1 GCA_944321205.1 uncultured Alistipes sp. | reverse complement strand
CATGAACTCGAAGTGCGCGACAGCGTGATCCGCATCGACGGAGCCCCCGCCTCGCAATACACCTTCGCCATGGACTACTACTGGATGATGGGCGACAACCGCCACAATTCGGCCGACTCGCGCTTCTGGGGCTTCGTACCCGAAGACCACATCGTCGGAAAAGCCTCGTTTGTCTGGCTGTCGCTCGACGCCAACCGAAAGTTCCCGTCGAACATTCGCTGGGAACGGCTCTTCCGGAAAGTCCGGTAGACGATGGAGGCCGACGATCTCTACCGGACCGTCGCGGCTCCTGCCGAGGCTGCCTGCCGCGAACGGAGCAGCAAGTTCCTGGCGTGGATCTTTCCCGTATGCTCGGAGGAGGAGATCCGCCAGCATCTCGACGCACTGCACAAACGCTTCTTCGACGCCACGCACCACTGTTATGCCTGGCGTCTGGGCCCCCGGGGCGAGGCGTTCCGCGCCAACGACGACGGCGAACCCTCGGGAACAGCCGGAAAACCGATCCTCGGACAGTTGCTGTCGAACGACCTGACGGATTGTCTGGTGGTAGTGGTCCGCTACTTCGGCGGCACAAAACTCGGTGTGCCGGGGTTGATTGCCGCCTATCGGGAATCGGCCGCCGCGGCCATTGAGGCTGCCCGGATCGTCGAACGGACGGTGGACCGCACGGTGACGGTCGATTTTCCCTACGTGGCCATGAACGACATCATGCGCGTCGTCAAGGAGCTGCAGCCCCGCATCGAGGAGCAGCTCTTCGACAATCTCTGCACGATGCGTCTCTCGATCCGCGAAAGTCTGGCCGACCGTCTCGAAGAGCGGCTCCGGAAGGCCGGAGGATCGCTTCGCGACCGGGCGTGAGAATCGGGGGGGGGGGGAGAACGATGGGGCCGGGCGTAAGAACCGGGGGACCGGGCGTAAGAACCGCGGGAACCGGGCGTGAAAACAGGGGACCAAGCGCGAGAACCACAGGAGCCAAGTGTGAGAACCGCGGGGGCCGGGAGTGAGAACCGGGGGCCAAGCGTGAGAACCGGAGGGGACCGGGTGTGAAAACAGGGGACCAAGCGCGAGAACCGCAGGAGCCAAGCGTGAGAACCGGAGGGGACCGGGTGTGAGAACCGGAGGGGGCCAAACGTGAGGAGCGCAAACTCACCGCGAAACCAAACGCATAAAACAAATTGCTGAAACGGACCGAACATCGGACCGAACCGATATGGAAAAACACGAAAACTGCATATACATCAAGGGTGCCCGGGTCCACAACCTGCGCAATATCTCGCTCGAGATCCCGCACGAAAAACTGATCGTCATCACCGGACTGTCGGGATCCGGAAAGTCAACCCTGGCCTTCGACACGATCTTTGCCGAAGGGCAGCGCCGCTACGTGGAGAGCCTCTCGGCCTATGCCCGGCAGTTCCTCGGAAAGATCAACAAGCCGGATGTCGACATCATCGAGGGAATCGCCCCGGCCATCGCTATCGAGCAGAAGGTCAACACGCGCAACCCGCGCTCGACCGTCGGCACGACGACCGAAATCTACGACTATCTGAAGCTGCTCTTCGCCCGGGCGGGACACACCTTCTCGCCCGTCTCGGGACAGGAGGTGAAATGCTACTCGACGGACGACGTGGCCGAGTATCTCCTTGCTCACGAGGGACAGCGGGCGGTGATCGCCGCACCGCTGGTACTCGCCAAGGGGCAGGGGATCATCGAGAAGCTCACGCTGCTGCTCGCCGACGGATTCATGCGCGTCTATGTGGATGGCGAAGTGAAACTCATCGAGGAGGTGCTGCCCGGAATCGGCCCCGAAACAAAGTCCGAGACGATCCGCATCGTCGTCGACCGTCTGCGCATCAAAAACGACGAGGAGATCCCGACCCGGATCCGCGATTCGGTGGCCCGGGCCTTCTCCTACGGCGACGGGGTCTGCGAAACGATCACCGACGAGGGTTTGCGCGAATTCTCGTCGCGATTCGAGGCCGACGGCATCGAGTTCGAACCTCCGACCGAGCACCTCTTCAGCTTCAACAATCCGCTGGGAGCCTGCCCCCGTTGCGAGGGGTACGGAAAGGTGATCGGCATCGACGAGGATCTGGTCATCCCCGACAAGAGCAAGACCATCTACGAGGATGCCATCGCCTGCTGGCGCGGCGAGACGATGCGCCGCTGGAAACAGCAGCTCATCGACAATGCCGCCAAGTTCGACTTCCCGATTCATACGCCCTTTTACGAATTGACCCCCGCCCAGAAACGCCTGCTCTGGCGCGGAAACCAATATTTCCACGGACTGGACGAGTTCTTCCAGTACATCGACTCCGAGCGGCGCAAGATTCAGTTCCGCGTGATGAAGGCCCGGTACACGGGTAAGACCGTCTGTCCCGAATGCGGCGGTTCGCGCCTGCGCAAGGAGGCCCTCTACGTCCGGGTCGGCGGACGCACGATCGCCGATCTGGTGCGCATGCCCGTCGACGAGTTGATCGGCTTCTTTGCCGCATTGCAGCTGGACGAGCATGACTCGAAAGCCGCGGCACGGATCCTCATCGAGATCCGCAACCGTCTGCAATATCTCTCCGACGTGGGGCTCGGGTATCTGACCCTCGACCGCCTGTCATCGACCCTCTCGGGCGGCGAGAGCCAGCGAATCAACCTCTCAACCTCGCTCGGCAGCAACCTCACCGGCTCGATGTATATCCTCGACGAACCCTCGATCGGACTGCACCCCCGCGATACGAACCGCCTGATCGGCGTACTGAAACAGCTGCGCGATCTGGGCAACACGGTGATCGTCGTCGAACACGAAGAGGAGGTGATCCGCGCGGCCGACTGGATCGTCGACATCGGCCCCGGTGCCGGTTACAACGGCGGGCAGGTGGTCTTCAACGGCACGCTGTCCGATCTGCTGAAGTGCGACCGCAGCCTGACGTCCGACTACCTCACGGGGCGCCGCCAGATCCCCGTCCCGGCCAGCGTCCGCGGCTGGAGCCGTTCGATCATGATCCGCGGAGCCCGCGAAAACAACCTCAAGAACATCAACGTGCAAATCCCGCTCGGCGTGATGACCTGCATCACAGGAGTCAGCGGTTCGGGCAAATCATCGCTGGCCAAGGGGATTCTCTACCCGGCGCTGCGGCGCATGCTCTTCGATACGGGGTTGAAACCCGGCGATTTCGACGGGTTGGACGGAGACGTGCAGCTGCTCAAGTCGATCGAGATGGTCGACCAGAACCCCATCGGCAAATCCTCGCGTTCGAACCCCGTCACCTACATCAAGGCCTACGACGAAATCCGCAAGCTCTTTGCCGAACAACCCTATGCACAGCACAATGGTCTCGGACCCGCGGCCTTCTCGTTCAACATCGCCGGCGGCCGCTGCGAGGAGTGCCAGGGGGAAGGGGTCATCAAGGTCTCGATGCAATTCATGGCCGATGTCGAACTGGTCTGCGAAGCCTGCGGCGGAAAGCGCTTCCGCGACGAGATCCTCGAGGTCAAGTACCGCGACCGGTCGATCTATGACGTTCTGGAGATGACCGTCGACGAAGCCATCGCCTTCTTCGGCGAGGACCTGCGAAGTGCAACCTGCCGGAGGATTGTCGAACGCCTGCAGCCCCTGCAGGATGTCGGCCTGGGCTACATCAAGCTCGGACAGTCATCCTCGACCCTCTCGGGCGGCGAGAGCCAGCGCGTCAAGCTGGCCTCGTTCCTGACGAAGGATGCCGCGCAGGGAGGCGTGATGTTCATCTTCGACGAACCCACCACCGGACTGCACTTCCACGACATCTCGAAGCTGCTGGCCGCCTTCAACGCCCTGATCGAACGCGGACACACGATCGTCATCGTCGAACACAACATGGACATCATCAAATGTGCCGACTGGGTCATCGATCTGGGCCCCGAAGCCGGGGATGAGGGTGGCAGGGTCGTCTTCCAGGGAACGCCCCGCGAGTTGATCCACTGCCCGGAAAGCCACACCGGCGAGTTCCTCCGCCGCCACATCGAACACTGACGCTCGGGCCGGGAGAAGCAGGGTAGTTCCCGAGCCGGCCGCGCGTTGCAATGACATGCATAGCAAACTTTCATGATGGAATTCCATACCTACACGCTGCCCAACGGTATTCGCGGCATCCACCGCCAGGTCCACGGATCGGTGGCCCACTGTGCGCTGGTCATCGGCGCCGGAAGCCGCGACGAACTCCCCACGGAGTACGGGCTGGCACACTTCACCGAACACGCCTTCTTCAAGGGTACGGAGCGCCGACGGGCCTGGCAGGTCAACTGCCGTCTCGAAAACCTCGGCGGCGAACTGAATGCCTTCACCACCAAGGAGGATACGACGATCCACGCCACAACACTGCGCGGCGACTTCGCCAAGGCCGCCGAACTGATCGCCGACATCGCCTTCCACTCGACCTTTCCCGACCGCGAACTCGAACGCGAAAAGGAGGTGATCGTCGACGAAATCAACACCTACAAGGATTCACCTGCCGATCTGATCTACGACACCTTCGAAGATCTGTTGTTCGAGGGCTCGCAGCTGGGGCACAACATCCTGGGCCGCAAGGTCGCCCTGGCCCGCTACGACGGCGAGGCGATCCGCACCTTCACGCGACGCATGCACACCACCGACCGCATGGTCTTCTCGTCGATCGGTAATTTCTCGCCCCGGGTGGCCGAGGCCGTTGCAGCCCGGTATTTCGGCGGAGAGGCACAGACCGTATGCCGGAGCGAAAGGGTAGCTCCGGGCCCCTGCACCCCCTTCGAGAAGAGCGTCGCCCGCCACACCCACCAGACCCACTGCATTATCGGCTGCCGTGCATACGGGATCGACGACGAGCGGCGGCTCCCCCTGGCACTGGTGGTCAACATCCTGGGCGGGCCAAGCGCCAACTCGCTGCTCAACATGGTCATCCGGGAGCGTAACGGTCTATCGTACAACATCGAAGCCTCCTACACGCCCTATGCCGACACAGGAATCGTGGCCATCTACTTCAGTTCGGAGCACGCCAACGCCGCACAGTGCATCGAACTCATCGAGGAGCAGCTGCTCAGGCTGCGCACCACGCCGCTCTCGCCCCGTCAGCTCTCGATGGCCAAGAAGCAGTTCATCGCCCAGCTGGCCATCTCGAGCGAAAGCAACGAGAGCTACATGCTCAGCGCCGGCAAAAGCCTGCTCGCCCATGACGAGGTGGACACCATGGAACAGGTCTACGCCAAGATCCGCGCACTGACGGCCTCGCAGCTGACCGAAGTGGCCGAGGAGCTCTTCTCGGAGATATCACGACTGATTTACAGATAATTATGGATGCTCTCGAACGATACGTACACGAACATTCGGCTCCCGAGGAGGAGTTGTTGCACGAGTTGGACCGTGAAACCAATCTGCGGGCCGTGGCCCCCCGCATGTTGTCGGGCCACATCCAGGGCCGGCTGCTGGAGATGCTCGTGCGGATGATCCGTCCGCGGCGGGTGCTCGATATCGGCACCTTCACGGGCTATTCGGCCCTCTCGATGGCCGCCGGGCTGGACGACGAGGCTCGTCTGGACACCATCGAGGTCGACGACGAACTCGAAGCGTTCACCCAATCGTGGTTCGACCGCTCGCCCCACGGCCGCAAGATCCGCTTCCACATCGGCTCGGCCCTCGACGTGGCTCCCCAGCTGGGCGAGGTCTACGATCTGGTCTTCATTGACGGCGACAAGCGCGAATATCCCGACTACTACCGTATGCTGATGGGTGACAGCGGGGGACAGGCGCTGGTTCACAGCGGCTCGATCCTCATTGCCGACAACATTCTCTGGTCGGGGAAGGTCGTCGAACCCGTTGCCCACGGTGACCGCCACACGCAGGCCCTCATGGAGTTCAACCGCATGGTGGTCGAGGATCCCCGCGTGGAGAATGTCATCGTCCCGCTGCGCGACGGGTTGAATCTCATCCGGGTCAACTGATCGCCGGTCGGTCCGGAAGGAAGGGGGGGGAGAGGATAGTCTATGGCTGGCCTCATATTGGTCTCACCGGTCTTGCCGAAGCCTTCCGAACAAACACAAAAAAAACGATATACGGTTATGGAAATCAAGGAACTGCAGGAGCGAGTCGACGCCTGGATCAAACAATACGGCGTGCGCTATTTTTCGGAACTCACGAACATGGCCTGTCTGACCGAGGAGGTAGGGGAGTTGGCCCGCGTCATGGCCCGCACCTACGGCGACCAGTCGTTCAAGGCGGGCGAGAAGGCCAACCTGGCCGACGAAATGGCCGACGTATTGTGGGTACTGGTCTGTCTGGCCAACCAGACGGGGGTAGATCTCACTGCCGCCATTGAAACCAACTTTGCCAAGAAGACCTCCCGCGACAAGGAGCGTCATCTCCACAACGAAAAGCTCCAAAAGCAGTAGGCGAGGGCCGGCAAAGGGGGCGTGCGGATGCCGGGGCATGTGAGTACCAAAGTGTGCGGATGTCGGGACGGCAGGAATCGGCAGCAGGTGCGGGATTCAGCGGCGGACGTCGGGGCGGGACGGCGGAGGGGCGTGTGGGTGCAGGGGCGTATGGGTGCAGGACGAGCTGAACCCCGCTTGCCCGGATCGGGCCCGAACGCAGGACCGGCCGCCGGCGTCGGAGCCA
>CALUKK010000084.1 GCA_944321205.1 uncultured Alistipes sp. | reverse complement strand
GGGTGCCCCGCGGGTTACCTTTCCAGATCAGCCGGAGCTCTGTTTGCCGGCCCCGGATCTGCCCGAGGTTTGTCAGTCCCAGTCTGCCCCGCGGGCTGTCATTTCCAGGCCCCCCAGGCTTCCTCCCAGCCCCCCCCGGCGGCCGACTCTACTCCAGCTCCCAGTCCGAACCGTCCTTGCGATCCTTGACGCGGATGCCGGCAGCGGTGAGTCCGTCGCGGATGCGGTCCGATGTGGCCCAGTCCTTCGAGGCCTTGGCACCCTGGCGGATGTCAAGCAGCATCTCGACCAGCGGCGTCACGTAGTCACGGCCCGAAGCCGTACCGGCGGCCTTTTCGTCACGCAGGCCGAGAATATCGAAGGCGTAGCGGTGGAAGGTCGTACGCAGCGTCTCGAGATCTTCTGCCGTAATGGTCTGCGTACCGTCCGCCAGCTGGTTGATCGTCCGCACCCAGTCGAAGAGGGCCGAGATGACCATCGGTGAGTTCAGATCGTCGTCCATGGCCGTGCGGCAGCGCTCCTCGAGTTCGGCAGGCGTGACGGTCGAGGCGGCCGCGGGCTGGATCTTGCCCAGCGTCTCGATGCCCTTCATCAGGCGGTCAAGTCCCTTCTCGGCGGCCTGCAGCGCCTCGTTCGAGAAGTCGAGCGTCGAGCGGTAGTGGGCCTGCAGCACGAAAAAGCGGATCGTCATCGGCGAGTAGGCCTGGGCCAGCAGGCGGTGGTTGTCCGTAAAGAGTTCCTCGAGAGTGATGAAGTTGCCGAGCGACTTGCCCATCTTCTGGCCGTTGATCGTGATCATGTTGTTGTGCACCCAGTAGCGGGCCGAATCGTGGCCCAGGGCGGCGGTCGACTGGGCGATCTCGCACTCGTGATGAGGGAACATCAGATCCATGCCGCCGCCGTGGATATCAAAACGCTCCCCCAGATAACGCGTCGACATGGCCGAGCACTCCATGTGCCAGCCGGGGAATCCGTCGCTCCAGGGCGAGGGCCAGCGCATGATGTGCTCGGGCGAGGCCTTCTTCCAGAGGGCGAAGTCGTAGGAGTGGTGCTTGTCCGACTGGCCGTCCAGTTCGCGCGTGTTGGTGACGATGTCCTCGAGATTGCGGCCCGAGAGGCACCCGTAGTGGTATTTGCGGTTGTATTTCTCGACGTCGAAGTAGATCGAACCGTTCGACTCGTAGGCGTAGCCCGCATCGAGGATGCGCTTGACGAACTCGATCTGCTCGATGATGTGTCCCGAGGCGTAGGGTTCGATCGAGGGCGTCTCGACATTGAGGGCATCCATCGCCCGATGGTAACGCTCCGTATAGTAGTGGGCCACCTCCATGGGTTCGAGCTGCTCGAGGCGTGCCTTCTTGGCGATCTTGTCCTCACCCTCGTCGGCATCGTGCTCGAGGTGTCCGACGTCGGTGATGTTGCGTACGTAGCGGCCCTTGTACCCCAGCGCCTTGAGGTAGCGGAACAGCAGATCGAAGGTCACCGCCGGACGGGCGTGTCCCAGATGGGGATCGCCGTAGACCGTGGGGCCGCAGACATACATGCCGACACGGCCTTCGACCAGGGGTTCGAACTCCTCCTTGCGGCGGGAGAGCGTATTGTAAAGTACGAGTTTGGATTCCATAATCTTTCGGTTTAACGACGTTTTGAACGGGTAAAGATACGAATTTTATGCATTATCCCGAAAATTTATCGTACCTTTACCCCGATAATTATGAAATTTCAGGATTTAGGACTCTCGGCGCCCCTGCTTCGCGCCGTCGAGGAGAAGGGATACGAAACCCCCACCCCCATTCAGGAACAAGCCATTCCGCCCGTGCTCCAGGGCCGCGACCTGCAGGGTTGCGCACAGACCGGAACGGGCAAGACCGCAGCCTTTACGCTGCCCATACTGCAATTGCTCGCCGCAGAACCGCCCGTACGGGGCCGACGCCCGATCCGGGCGCTGGTGCTCACCCCCACGCGCGAACTGGCCATCCAGATCGACGAGTGCTGCCGCGATTATGCCCGATACACGCCGATCCGCCACTGCGTCATCTTCGGCGGCGTCAACCAGCGGCCGCAGGTCGAGGCGCTCGAGCGGGGCGTCGACCTGCTCGTCGCCACTCCGGGACGTCTGCTCGATCTGATCGGCCAAGGCTACATCTCGCTCGACGCCATCCGTTTCTTCGTGCTCGACGAAGCCGACCGCATGCTCGACATGGGCTTCATCCACGATATCCGGCGCATCCTGCCGCTGCTGCCCGCCAAACGGCAGACGCTCTTCTTTTCGGCCACGATGCCCGCGGATATCGCCGCACTGGCGGCCCGGATCCTGCACGATCCGGTCCTGGTAGCCGTCACACCGCCGGCCTCGGTCGTCGAGACCATCTCGCAACGGGTCTACTTCGCCGAAAAGAGCGAGAAGAGCGAGCTGCTGATCCGTCTGCTCCGGGAATCGGAGGCGCGGCAGGTGCTGGTCTTCACCCGCACCAAACACGGCGCCGACCGTCTGGCCCGGATCCTCAACCGGGCAGGCGTCCAGGCGGCGGCCATCCACGGCAACAAGTCGCAGAACGCCCGCGTCCGGGCGATGAACGATTTCAAGTCGGGGGCGTGCCGCGTGCTGATCGCCACGGACATCGCCGCGCGCGGTATCGACATCGACCAGCTGCCGCTGGTGGTCAACTACGACCTGCCGGAGGTGGCCGAGACCTACGTCCACCGCATCGGCCGCACGGGACGCGCCGGACACGAAGGCTCGGCCTGGTCGTTCTGCTCCGAAGCCGAGCTGGAGTATCTGATCGGAATCCAGAAGCTCACGGGGCTGATCCTTCCCGTCGAAGGGGAGACTCCGGCCTATGCCGTCGAGGCGCTGGAGGCCGCCGCACGCCGCCAGGCCCAAGCCGGAAAGCGGAGCCGCGGCAGCAAGCGTGCGGAGACAAAGAGAACAGCCGACACCACGCCGAAGGCCGCCGAAGCGGAAACGCCCGCTCCGCTCCGAGAAGTGAAGCGGTCTTCCGCCACCCCGCAAACTCCCGCAAAGAAGACCACGCCCAAGGCCGCAACGAAGGCCGCAACGAAACAAGACAATCCCGTGCCGTCGGAAGCGTCCGCCGGATCACCGGCCGCAACGCGCCCTTCCACCCCGGACCCGGCTCCGAAAGCCTCCTCGAAACGTCGCCGCCGCCCCGGAAGAGGGGGCTCGACGACAGCCGCTCCGAGCCCCGAGAAGGAGCCGAAGACAACTCCGTCCGTAAAACCGCCCAAGGACAACGTCCCGGCCCGGAGATCCTCCGCCACAAAGAGATCCCCGGATCCGAAAACCGCCGGGCAGAAACAACCGGCCCCGGCGGCCCGACAAGCCTCCGACCGGGTGAAAGCCTCCCCGCAAGGTTCCCCGGCGCACCGGAACCATCTCCCGCGCCGGAACCGCCACTCCTCCCCGACGGAACGGGCCGCCCGCACGACACCCCCGGCCAACCCCAACGCTCGGGAAGAAAATCGCATTTCACGTACGAACGATTGGAAAAAACGCGTTAAATCATTACTTTTGCGTACCTTCGGCAAATAACCGCTTTTTAGGAATCTATCGATATGCACTTCTTCAAACGCTGGAACAACCTCGTCGGATGGGGCGTCTTCGCCATAGCGGCGATCGTCTATCTGATGACCATGGAACCCGTGTCGAGTCTCTGGGACTGCTCGGAGTTCATCGCCACCTCCTACAAACTCGAAGTCGGACACCCGCCCGGCGCCCCCCTGTTCATGATGCTGGCACGGCTGGCCACCCTCTTCGCCTTCGGCAATCCCGACCATGTGGGAGCGGCCGTCAACGCCATGAACTCGCTGGCCAGCGCCTTCTGCATCCTCTTCCTCTTCTGGACGATCACCCATCTGGCCCGTCGTCTGGCCTCCCGCAACGGGGCTGAACTGACCCGTTCGGCCACCGTGGCCATCCTGGGAGCGGGAGCCGTCGGAGCCCTGGCCTATACCTTCACCGACACCTTCTGGTTCTCGGCCATCGAAGGCGAGGTCTACGCCCTCTCGTCGATGTTCACGGCGCTCGTGGTCTGGCTCATGCTCAAATGGGAGGAGCAGGCCGACCAGCCTCACGCCTCGCGCTGGATCGTGCTGATCGCCTACCTGATGGGCCTCTCGATCGGCGTGCACATCCTCAACCTGCTCTGTATCCCCGCCCTGGTCTTCATCTACTACTTCCGCAAAACGGAAAATGTCACCTGGAAAGGCGTCGTGGGAACCACCCTGCTGGCCTGTGCCCTGATCATCTTCCTGAACAACATCATCATCCCCTATACCGTGTGGTTCGGAGCCCAGGTCGACACGTTCTTCGTCAATACGCTGGGGCTGCCCGTCAACTCCGGCATGGTGGTCTTCGCCCTGGCCCTGATCCTCGGACTGGGCTGGGCCGCGTGGAAAGCCCATCAAAAGGGTCGCGTGGTTCTGAACCTCTTCCTGCTCTCGACCACGATGGTACTCATCGGATTCTCCTCCTACGCCTCGATGACCATCCGCGCCGCGGTCAATCCGCCGATGAACTCCAACAACCCGAACAACCCCCACGCCCTGCTTTCGGTGCTCAACCGTGATCAGTACGGCAGCCGTCCGCTTCTGTACGGCGCCCAGTATTCGGCACCTCCCGAGGGAGTCAAGGAGAAACACGTGTGGTACCTGGACGAAGACGGCAAATACAAACGCACCTCCGTATTGACGGGCTATACCCACTCCCCGGAGTTCATGACCCTTTTCCCGCGCATGTGGAACTACGCCAAGAGCGAAAAGGAGTACAAGCAATGGGCCGCCTACCGCACGAAAACCGAAACCCTTCGTGACGAAAACGGCGAAATCCAACGCGATGCATCGGGACGCCCGGTCCGCGGCGAGGTGCTCGACTACGGCCGCAAACACATCTATACCGATGCATACGGCGATACGCACAGCGTCGTGGAACCGACCTTCGGCGAAAATCTCAACTTCTTCTTCAACTACCAGCTCTCGTACATGTACTGGCGTTACTTCCTGTGGAACTTCGTCGGACGCCAGAGCGACATCCAACCCACCCGCACGACCATCACCGACGGAAACTGGCTCTCGGGCGTGAAGTGGATCGACCGCATGTACCTCGGGCCGCAGGACAACCTGCCTCACGAAATCGCCGAAAACAAAGGTCGCAACACCTACTATTTCCTCCCCTTCCTGCTGGGGCTGATCGGTCTGATCTATCAGTTGAACCGCGACTCGCGCAACTTCTCGATCGTCATGTGGCTCTTCATCATGATGGGCGTGGCGCTGGTCTTCTACTTCAACACCTCCCCGGGCGAACCGCGTGAACGCGACTATGTCTATGCCGGCTCGTTCTATGCCTTCTCGATCTGGATCGGCTTCGGCGTGCTGGCCATCCGCGATCTGATCGAATGGCTCACCAAACGCCGGAGCGTTGCCGCGGCAGCCGCCGCCACCGTCGTTTCGCTGAGCGTTCCGGGAATCCTCGCCGCCCAGAACTGGGACGACCATGACCGTTCACACCGTACCATGGCCCGTGACATCGGATGGAACTACCTCCAGTCGACGCTGCCCAACTCGATCATCCTCAACTACGGCGACAACGACACCTTCCCGTTGTGGAACAACCAGGAGGTTTACGGCGTACGTCCCGACGTGCGAATCATGAACACTTCGTACCTCGGCGGCGAATGGTACATCGACGAGATGAAAACCAAAGCCAACGAGGCGGCCGGCGTACCCTTCTCGCTGCCCAAACACAAGTACACCTACAACAACGATCTGATTCCGGTAGTCGACAAGCTGGAGCGTACCGTGGAAATCGGACAGGTGATCGATTTCGTGCGCAGCGACGATCCCCGCAGTCAGATCCGGCTTTCGGACGGCACCATGGCAGACTACATCCCCACCAAGCGTATCGCCCTGCCCGTGAACAAGGAGAACGCCATTGCCTCGGGAATCGTCGCCGAAAAGGATCGCGACAGAATGGTCGACACGGTTTACATCAACATCAAGCGCAATTCGCTGGACAAGAACCAGCTGATGATCCTTGACATGTTGGCCAACTTCGACTGGAAACGCCCCGTCTACCTCACGCAGGTCTACATTCTGCAGGATCTCGGACTGATGGACTATCTGCAATTCGACGGTTACGCCTATCGTCTTGTACCGATACTTACACCGGTCGAGAATCCCTACGAGATCGGGCGCATTGACACGGATTATACGGTGCCTCTGCTCAAGGAGACCTTCCGCTACGGAAATCTCAACGATCCACGGGTTTACGTCGATTACTTCATTCAGTACAACCTTTCGGCCTCGCATGCCCGGGATGCCTTTGCCCGCGTGGCCAAGGAGTTGCTGCGCGAAGGAAAGGTTCAGGAGGCGGTTGAGCTGCTCGATCTGGGATTGGAAAAACTGCCCACGTCGCAGATCCGCTTCACGGATTCGAACACCTATCCCTTCCTGGAGGCCTACTATGCGGCTTCGGCCATGGGGGCCGAAGGGGCTGCCGAAAAGGGCGATGCCCTGCTGCGGGAGTACGCTCACACGCTCATCGAATACATTGAATACTATCTGCGTTTCGACGGGGCACAGGCCGACATGGTTTCGGATGTGATCGACGAGAAACTCGACCAGCTGGGTGATATCTACTATCTGGCCAGCTATGCGGGGCGCCGCGACGTGGTGGCCGAGTTGAATGACTATTACCGGTCGCTGGGTGTCTCGGAGGAGAATCTCATCGATGTGGGCGGCACCTCCGAAGCGGCCGATTCGACGCGGAGTCTGTCGGCCGAGACCCGATAGAGACGGTCTGTTCTTTCGAAAAAACGCTCCGGAAATTCCGGAGCGTTTTTTGTGTTTCAAGACGGCTGGGGGGGGGCAGGGGCGGCAGGTAAAAGGTAAGGCTGGAAGGGCGGCACAAAGGCAACGCCGAAAGACTAAGGGGGCACCGCAACACGGAAGCAGCTTCGAAAGACTGAAACAAGGCCGGCGGATAAGAAAGACGGAGGCCACAGCAATCCGAAAGCAACGCCGAAAGGCCGAAACAGGGCCGGTGGATAAGTGGAAGAACTGAAGCCCCCCCCGACACAAAGGCAGTTCCGAAAGACTGAAACAAGGCTAGCGGATAAGAGGAAAGGCGGAGTGCCACAGCAACCCGAAAGCAACGCTGAAAGGCCGAAACAAGGCCGGTGGATAAGTGGAAGGGCTAAGGGGCACCGTAACAAAGGCCGTTCCGAAAGGCCAAAGCCGAAAGGAGACAGAATCGGCATTCAGAAGAGAGCGAGCTAACCGTCACTGCAACTCTGTCCGAATCCGGCAACTCACAGCCCCCGTCCGAACCCGGCAATCCTCAACCCCCTCCGGGCCCCGTCACGATTTCTCCGGCGTGGGATGTTCGGAAGGTTTGGGCTTCGAACCGTTCTTGTTATACAGGAAGCGCTTGATCTTCTGTGTCGGGGTCTTTATGAAGTCCTCCTTCTCCTCAACCACCTCGGAGATCCGCGAAAAACGATTCACCTTCGCATTCACAAAATCCATGATCTCCTTCTTGAGTTGCTCGGTCTTGGCCTCCCAAGCCTCCTTCTTCGTGGCCCACTCCTCACGCCAGTTGTCGATCATCGATTCAATCTCCTCCCGATTGAAATGGACCAAGGCGATCAAACGCCCCTCATGTTCGGTAACGATCGAATCGGCAATGCAAACGTGCGAGTTCAAGACACTTTCGATATCCTCCGGGTAAATGTTCTCGCCGCCCGGACCCACGATCATGTTCTTCAAACGCCCCTTGATATAGAGCCAGCCGTCCTTGTCGAACTCCCCGAGATCCCCCGTCCGGAACCATCCGTCGGCGGTGAAGGCTTCACGCGTGGCCTCGGGATTCTTGTAGTACCCCAACATGATGCTCGGCGTAAGAGCCACGATTTCACCCTGCCGCGTCTCGGGATTCACATGATCCAGACGCAACTGAACACCCGGAGCCTGAGGTCCCGTCGAACCGAGCCGCACCTG
>CALUKK010000083.1 GCA_944321205.1 uncultured Alistipes sp. | reverse complement strand
CGAACCCATATCGTAAGAACCGGAATCTTGTATTCTATCCATTGAACTACGGGACCGGGACTGCAAAGATACAAAAAAAATTAAATTAACGAAAAAAAATGCGAGAAAAGCAGAATAATTGGCTCAGAATTGAGGCGGTGATCAAGTGGGCGAATATGTCGACCAACTATTTTGCTCGTTATATCGGCCTTGCACGGGGCGAAAACCTCTATCAGATCAAACGCGGCAACAACGGTATCTCCCTCGATGTGGCAGACCGTATCGTGGCCAAATTCCCCCAGATCGACAAGCTCTGGCTGCTGACCGGCGAAGGTCAGATGTTCGCCGACAGCCGGCTCCGGGGCCCTCAGATCCCCTATTACGATGTTGATGTCGAACAGGGTATCGCCCAGCTCGGACATCTCGAGGCGCAGTGCAATCTGATCGTGCCGCCCGTCGGAGAGTGTGATCTGGCCATGTCCTATACCGGACGGGCCATGGGGGAGTGTGTGCCTCCCGGCACGGTCATCCTGCTCAAGGCAACGGACCCCGATGCAATTATTCCTGGTGAAGAATATGTGATTGTCAGCCGAAAAATTGTAACTTTGCGCATAGTTCGGTCCGCCGAGGAGGAGGGAAAAGTCCGCCTGGTGGCCGGAGATCGGGAACATTATGACGATATCCTGCTGGATATGAGTGATATAGTCTCGGTCTACAAGGTGAAGGGCAAATTGATAATCAACAGTTGATCGTATGTTTTCAGGCATTGTGGAAGGAACGGCGGAGGTCGTGAAGATCCGTACGGACCGTCAAAACAAGGATTTTACCCTCCGGGCAGACTTTTGCCGGGAGCTCAAAATCGACCAGAGCATAGCACATAACGGCGTATGTTTGACGGTGGTGGACATCGCCGAGGATACCTATACCGTCACGGCCATGAAGGAGACGCTTGACCGAAGCAATCTCGGACTGCTCAAGGTGGGCGATCTGGTCAATCTCGAACGCTCGATGAAACCCGATGCGCTGCTCGATGGCCACATCGTGCAGGGGCACGTCGACCAGACGGCCGTCTGCACGGCCCGGGAGGATGCCGACGGCAGCTGGTATTTCACGTTCCGCTACGAACCCCGCGGCGGAGGACTCTGTACCGTGGAGAAGGGTTCGGTGGCCGTCAACGGCGTGAGCCTGACGGTCTGTGACCCCACGCCCGATTCGTTCCGCGTGGCCATCATCCCCTATACCTTCGAGCATACCAACTTCTGCCGCATCGATGTGGGGAGTGTCGTCAACCTCGAATTCGACATCATCGGGAAGTACATTGCCCGTCTGATGCAAAACTACATGAAATAGATGAAGAATCATGGTACGCATTAAAACCAAGGAGGCGACGTCGGCCTGGATCGGTTTGCTGGCGTCCGCCATTGTTGCAGGGGTCATCGCGGGAATCCATGTCCAGGGTTTTCCGTTCCGGTGGCTTCCGGCGATCATCATCGTCCTGGGAACCTTCGTGCTGGTGACCTCCGTTGCGCTGTTCCTCATTCGCAAGTATGTGGCCTACAAGCTCAAACCCATCTATTCGATCGTTCTCGCGCGCGATGTCCATACCAAGGAGATCTTCTCCGAGCTCCAGGACAAGAAGGTCGAGAACATCGGGGAGGAACTGACCGCCTGGGCCGATACCAACGACCGGGAGATCGCCCGTCTGAAAGAGGCCGAACAGTTCCGCAAACAGTATCTGGGCAATGTGGCCCACGAGCTGAAAACCCCGATCTTCAATGTCCAGGGTTATATTTCGACGTTGCTCGACGGGGGTCTCGAGGACGAACTCATCAATCGCAAATACCTCGAACGTGCCGAAAAGAGCATCGATCGGTTGATCAATATCGTCAATGATCTGGATACGATCTCCAAGCTCGAAAGCAGCATGAACAAACTCGACATGGAGAAGTTCGATGTCGTGGCGCTGGCCAAGGAGATTGCCGATCAGGCGGAGATGGAGGCGGACAAGAAGGGAATCAAGATTACGGTCAAGGGTGCCGACAATCTTCCGTCGCCCTTCTGGGTACTTGCCGACAAGCATTATATCGGACAGGTGTTCGTCAATCTGATCATCAATTCGATCCGTTACGGCAAGGAGGGCGGTCAGACCCGGATTCATTTCCGCGATCTGTTGGACAAGATTCTTGTCGAAGTTGAGGACAACGGCCTCGGCATCGGCAAGGAGGATCTTCCGCGGGTTTTCGAACGCTTCTACCGGACGGACAAGGGCCGTTCGCGCGAGCAGGGCGGTACGGGTCTCGGCCTGGCCATCGTCAAGCACATCATCGAGGCCCACGGGGAACGGATCACCGTGCGCAGTGAGCTCGGAGTGGGCAGTACCTTCTCCTTCACGCTCAAGAAGGTCAACCTCCAGGATATCAAATAAAACCGGGGCGTCCGGGGTCCGCGGATCCGGGTGGCGGCCCTTCGCCTGTGTCGGCGGAATTCCGTTTGAAGCCCGGCGGCACGGAAGTACAGCGGCACGGAAGTCCGGAAACCCGGAAGCTCGACAGCCCGGAAATACAGCAGCGGCACGGAAGTTCAACCGGAGGGCAGCTCGGAAACACAAAAGCATGGAAGTACGGCCTGTTGCCGATGAACCGACCATCACTTAAGACTTGAATAGATGTTACAGATACCTTTGATGATACAACCCCTTTCGATCGTTTGGGATTTCGATCCGGTGCTTTTCCGCATTGGGACGTTCGATATCCGTTATTACGGGCTGATGTGGGCCCTGGCCATCCTGATCGGAGCCAAATTTTTCGACGACTTCTGCAAGCGGGAGGGACTTCCGGCCAAGGTCTCCGAATCGATCTTCATCTATGGCACGATCGCCACGATCCTCGGAGCACGGCTCGGGCATTGCCTTTTTTACGATCCCGTGGAGTATCTCTCCAAACCCTGGACCATCATCACGGGGTTCCGCGACGGCGGTATGGCCAGTCATGGCGCCGCCATCGGTCTGTTGATCGGCCTGTGGCTCTTCTCCCGCAAAAACAAACTGCCGTATGTCTGGTCGTTGGATCGTATCATGATCCCCGTGGGAATCGGCGGAGCCATCGTCCGCATGGGCAATCTTTTCAATTCGGAGATCTTCGGCCGCGCCACGACCCTGCCCTGGGGCTTCGAGTTTGTCCGTTCGCACAAGTGGGTCTCCGAATATGCACCGGCCGCCGTGCATCCCACGCAGATCTACGAGGCGCTCTGCTACGTGGCGACCTTTGCGGTGCTCTGCTGGCTCTATTATAAAAAGGATATGGCCCGTCGCCATCCGGGTGTGCTGTTCGGAATCGGTCTGATCGGTGTCTTCCTGACGCGCTTCTTCCTGGAGTTCATCAAAACCGAACAGGAGTCGTTCGAAATCGGCTGGGCCCTCGACATGGGTCAATGGCTGAGCATTCCCTTCATCCTGCTGGGCATCTACATGATCTGGCGCGGCGCCAAATCCCCGGCCGTGGAGGTGTCGCGGATCCCGAAGCAACATGTCGCATCGGCTGCCGCGTCGGCCAGACACACCCCCAAACACGCCTTTAAAAAGAAGAGAAAATGAACGACAATCCGATGACCGAACAGGTGGCCAGACTGATCGGCAATCTGTTGGCCGGCGGTAGCGTGGTCTGCCTGCCCGGCGTTGGTTCGCTCCGTGTCGAGCGGCAGCCTGCCCGGCGGATTGACCGTCGGCATGTCGTGCCTCCCTGCCGCAGGGTGGAGTTCTCCTCGCAGCAGTCGGGCGTGTCGCTTGTCGAGGAGATCGCCCGGGTTTTGCGCGTCAACGGCGTGAAACCCGAAGATCCGATGCCCGAGGCAGGCAAGGTTTACGATCGTTGGCTTGCGCAGGTGCGCGAGGGTGAGACGTTGACCATTGTCGGTGTCGGGACGTTGCGCTTCAAGGACTTCAAACTCGACGAGGCGTTCGATCGCCGGCTCAATCCGCAGGGACATGAGGCGGTGCGCGTGCGGGCGCCGCGTCGCTTCGACGCCGTGTTGTGGATCGGGATTCTTGCCATCGTCTGTGTGTTGGGGGCTACGGCCTACTGGTGGTATGGCGAACGACGGCAGCGTGCGGAGATGCTGGTCTCCGCTTCGGACCGTACGGCGCAAGATGCGGGCCGTACGCAACTCCCGGAGGGAGTTTCCGGAACGGCCCCCGGATCGCAACCGAATGTGACGGGGAATTCAACGGCCGGCAAAGAGCCGCTCGTGGAGGCCGCTGCAACAGCCCCGGCAGACTCCGGGACCGCAACGCTCCCCACCCCGGAGAGTCCAACGACATCCAGCGGAACGGCGGTGACATCCGGAACGGCGGATCCGAAGTCGGACCGGGAGTCGCCGGCCATGCAGTCAGCCTCCGAAACACGACCTGCCGTGCTGGTTTCCGGGCGCAGTTACGTGGTGATGGGGGTCTTCAGTTCGGAGGCGAATGCCCGGCGAGCCGCTCGGGAGGCTTCGTCGAAGGAGGTGGCCATCACTTGCGGCGTCTATCGTTTCGGCGCGAAATACATGGTCTCGCCCTTCGAATCGGATGATCCGGAGACTTGCCGACTTTTCATCCGTGCGCATGCCGAGCGTTTTCCCGGCATGTGGACCTATACCGCCCGTTGATGCAGCTTTCGGAGTTGATTCTTCGCGGCATTGACCGCCTTTATTTTCCTCCCGTAGCGGCGATTCTGCCCCGGCAGGTCTTTCGCTATGCCGTCTGCGGAGGCTTTACCTATCTGATTTTCGATCCCGTCTGCTACTCGATCCTCTATAATTTTCTGGTCGGATACCGATACTTCGATCTGGGGTTTGTGGTCGTTTCACCGCACATTGCGTCGATGATTCTGGTCTTTCCCTGTACGTTTTTCGTAGGATTCTGGCTCAACCGTCATGTCGCCTTCCGGCGTTCGCCCGTAGGGGCCGGGACACAACTTTTCCGCTATCTCCTGTCGATTGTGGGGTCGATTCTGTTGACTTATGCCGGGTTGAAACTCTTTGTCGAGGTGTGCGGCATCTGGCCTACGCCGGCCAAGGTCCTCACGACGCTTCTTACTACGGTTTACAGCTTCCTGGCAGCCAAATATTTTACGTTCCGTCACGCCGAAAAAGGCTGACCGCCCTGTTTTCCTGAAGGGTCGGGGAGGGATAGATCGTGCTGTTTTGTCGGGACCGGGGGCCGAGAGTTCTTGGTTGCGCTGTTTTCTTGAAGGACAGGGGGGTAGATCGTGCTGTTTTGCCGGGGATCGGAACTGTGAATTGTGTGACCGCCTTGTTTTCTTGAAGGGTCGGAGGGATAGTCGGTACGTCGTTGATTGCAAGGGCTTGTTGGATGGCGGGAATGGTGGTATGCCGTTGATTGCAAGGACTTGTCGGATGGCAGGGCGAAAAGCCGTTGTTGTCGGAATGCCTGGGGCTCTCAGCCGGACGCAAGGCCGAAAAAATCCCGCAACCGGACAGTTGCGGGATTGCTTATCTCTTCCGGAGCCAGCTCCGGCGCATCCGGCTCTCGATCCCCGGGGTGGCACCGATGGCCAGGCTCTCCACCAGATCCTCCCAGATCTCCTCCACCCAGCCGACTCTTCCTCGGCAGCGTTTGAGAATCTCCACGGCCCAGATCCGCACGGCGACTTTTGCCTGTGGATCCGTGGCCCAGTCGGCCGCCGTCTCTGCGATGTGCTCCAGTACCTCTGCTTCGGGGCAGCTCCGCGCCAGAAGATCGGCCATGATCTTCCCGAAAAGACGTCGCAGACTCGGATCCTCACAGCCGGGAAACCCCCGGCGGCAGAAATCTTCGATACAGGGTTGAAAGGCGCTCCGGTCCGTAAAATAGATCCGTTCCAACACGTAACCGCCTTGGAAAAGGAGACGGTGTCGCTCCGTGCCGGATAACCCTTGTACGGGATTCGATACCAGCGCGTAGAGCATTCCGATGGCATCATCCCGCCGGACCCGGTCGGCCAGTTCATCGGTGGAATGCGCCGTCCGACGTTCCGCCAGAATTGCGATCAACTCCGTTCGGGTCATTCCGCTGGCGGGGATTCGCTCAGAAAAGCCGCTTTTTGGAGGTGGTGACGACGAAATCCTTCAGGTAGAAGGGCTCGAAGTAGGCAATATCCTCCGTGCGCCCTTCATCGAGCGCCTGCTGGGCCAGCCGTGCCAGACCCCGGGCCGAAGGCGTCACTTCGACGAGTGTGGCCCCTTTCAGCATATCGGCGCATTTGCGGGCTCCGTTCCCGAAGATCACGAACGGAACTCCCTCGTTGCGATAGGCGGCGAAACTCTCCTCGGAGATCACCTCGGCCGAGACCTCCGTCAGAGCCACACCCCGGGTGTCGAAAAGCTGTGCATAGACCTCCATGCGGCGGGCATCAACCATCGGACAGAGACGGGCCTTGTCCCAGTTGTCGACCGAGATGATCCCGGCCTCATAATCCTCACGGGCCACCTCGACCAGGGCATCGAGCGATCCGACGGCCAACAACGGCTTTTGCAGACCATAACACAGCCCTTTGGCAAAGGAGACGCCGATCCGCAATCCGGTGTAGGACCCGGGACCCTTGCCGACGGCTACGGCATCCAGATCATCGGGAGCGATGCCCGTTTCACGCAACAGTTCATCGACGAAGACGCCTACCTTGCGGGCGTGGTCGCGTCCTTCGTCGCTCTCGCGCAGCGACAGCAGCACACCGTCGCGGGCGATTCCTACGGAGCAGATGTCCGTGCCGGTTTCAATGCAGAGAATCAAAGACATAACTCTTATCGTTTTTAACTGTTTACCCATTCATTATCGACCAGGTCCGGCGGATTACACCGCGTCCGGCCCGTCGATCACTCCGAAGTGTTCCAGAGCCCGGCGGATTCCGTCGTCATCGACCGACGCCGTTACCCAATCGGCTGCCTGCAACGCCTCCTTGCAGGCATTGCCCATCGCCACGCCGATTCCTGCGGCCCGCAGCATCGCCACGTCGTTGCCGCCGTCTCCGAAGGTCATGACCTGGGTCAGATCGAATCCGAAGCGCCCGGCGAATTCCGCCACACCGGTAGCCTTGTCGATTCCGCGCAGATTCACGTCGGCGAAGATCGGACACCATCGGCTCGCCGCCAGCGACGGCAAAAGAGGCATGATGCGTTTTTCCAGCTCCGGATCGATGTAGAAGCACATCTGACAGCAGTCGCCGCGTTCGAACAGCTGCCGCAGGTCGACCGCCTGCGGAATCGGGTGGTCGATCATGCGGGCCAACTCCTCGACGACGGGGGTCACGCGGTTGACGAAGATGCCGTCGTTCAACTCCAGCGCCATCGGGAAATCCCACCTCTCGGAGAGCTCCATGGCCCGTTCGAACGCCTCGCGCGGAATCCGATGCCGGACTACGACCTCACCGTTGCGCATCACGCATTCGGAACCGTTCAAAGCCACCACTCCGTCGTAGGGGACCTCGTCGAGCAGGAACAGATCGGTCACGGCTCGTCCTGTTGCGATGAAGATCCGCACGTCGCGGTCATGGGCCCGGCGCAACGCCTCGATGGCCGAGGCCGGCACGGCATGGGTGCGGAAACTGATGAGCGTGCCGTCGACATCCAGAAACAGGGCCCGTATCATCGCCGGAAGTTTTTCATCGCCTTGTCCATCTCGCGGCGGGCGTCGTTCTCCTTGAGGTACTCGCGCTTGTCGTACGACTTGCGGCCGCGGGCCAGCCCGACGACCACCTTTACGAGCCCCCGTTCGTTCAGGAAGAGCCGCAGCCCGACGATCGTCAGACCCCGATCCTGCGAGGCGCGCTGGAGCTTGTCCAGTTCGCGGCGGGTGAGCAGCAACTTGCGGTCGCGGCGCGGAACATGGTTGTTGCAGGTGCCCCAGGCATACTCGGCGATGTTGATGCCGCGGATCCACAGCTCGCCCTTGTCGAAATAGCAGAACGAGTCCACCATCGACACCTTGCCCGCACGGATCGACTTGATCTCGGTGCCGACCAGTACGATGCCCGCAACGTACTCTTCGAGAATCTCATAGTCGAACGTTGCTCGCTTGTTCCGGATATTTATCTTCTTCTGTTCGTTCATATACTCAAAATCGGCATACAAATTGCAAAATCCCCTTGTGGGGGTGGGTAACGGTCAAGGTAACTAATTCTTTTATCTTTGATATGTTTTACACATCTTTCTGTTTATTTTCTGTTTGCACACGGTATGCGCAGTGATGCGTGTACAACCCGGAACCCGCCCCCTTTTTTTCATAGTATCAGTCGTTGGAGTTTGCGGGCCATCGTGACTTTTACCCGATTGTAGGTGTTCAGTCGCTGGATGATGTCGTTCTCCTCCTCCTCGGGGAGGTTCTCGTCCGCCAGACGCCCCTGCAACTCCTTGATGAGCGCCTCGATGACCTTCGACTTGTAGAGCGTCACGGCCTTCGGAACCCCGATGGCCAGCATCTCGGCCTCACTCTCGACATGTATCTCCTTGCGCCGCCACAATTCACTGGCCACGTAGTTGTCGTCCGAGGTGAGGATGTCCACCGCCGCCGAGCAGACCTCCGGGTCGATATGGTTCAGGAAGATGTGTGCCGGGACCTCGACGCCGGTTCCGAGTTGTTCCCACTGCTCGCGATAGGTCGCCATGATCTTGGCGTAGACCGGATTGCGGAAGACGATCTGATCGTCGCTCAACTCCGCGAAGATTACCTCGGCCACGTTGCACGCCACCATCGTGCGTCCCTCCTTGAAGTCGAACATGCAATGTCCGTACTTGAGCAGGTACTTGACGATCTCACGCTCCAGAGCCTCGAAGCTGCTCCCGGCCTCGATCTTCGGAACATACTCCGCGTCGGGACGCACGGCCTGGGCCATTTCGCGTTGCCGCGCGGCGGACTGACGGCGCAGGAAATCGTCCGTTTCACGGTCGCCCGATGTGGTGAGGCGTTTGCGGGCCACCTCGCCGATGAGGATCTGTTCGTCGATGTCCATGATCCGCGAACACTCCTTGATGTAGACCGAACGCTGGATCGGATCGGGGATCTGCGCGATGGACTGCACCATGTCCCCGATCAGCGCCGCCTTGCGGATCGGGTCACCCTGCGCATCCCGGAGCAGCAGCCGAGCCTTGAATTCGAGAAAGTCCTGTTCGTTGGTGCGGATGTACTCCTGGACCTCGGCGGCCGAGTGGCTGCGGGCGAACGAGTCGGGATCCTCGGGTTCGGGCAGCAGCACCACCCGGACGTTCATTCCCTCCTTGAGGATCATGTCGATACCGCGCAGCGAGGCGTGGATACCGGCCGAATCGCCGTCGTAAATGACCGTGATATTCTTCGTGAAGCGCCCCAGCAGGCGGATCTGCTCTGTGGTGAGCGACGTGCCCGACGAAGCGACGACATTCTCGATCCCGGCCTGGTGCATCGAGATCACGTCGAGATACCCCTCGACCATGATGGCGAAGTTCTGCTGCTGGATGGCCTTCTTGGCGAAGAAGAGTCCGTAGAGTTCCCGTTTTTTGCTGTAGATCTCGCTCTCGGGGGAGTTCTGGTACTTGGCGACCTGTTTGTCGGTGCGGAGCGTGCGGCCTCCGAAGGCGACGATCCGCCCCGAGATGTTGTGCACGGGAAAGATCACCCGGTCGCGGAAACGGTCGTAGAGCGAACCGTCGCTTTCGCGTGCGAGCGAGAGACCCGTAGCAAGCAGAAATTCCTTCTTGTAACCCGCGGCCAGGGCATCCTTCGACATGCGGTCGCCCTTCGAGGGGCAGAAGCCGAGTCCGAACTTTTTGATGGTCGCGTCGGTAAGTCCCCGTTTCTGCCGGAAGTAGGACAATCCGACGTTGATCCCTTCGGAGTCGCGGTAGAGGTAGTTGGCAAAGTATTCGGCGGCCCAGCCGTTGAGTACGAACATCGACTCGCGGTCGTCGTTGCGCCGGGCCTCCTCTTCGGTCAGGGCCTCCTCCTTGACCTCGATACCGTAGCGTTTGGCCACGATCTTCAGCGCTTCGGGGTAGCTCACCCCCTCCTGTTCCATGATGAAGGTGACGGCGTTGCCGCCCTTGCCGCAACCGAAGCACTTGAAGACTCCCTTCGAGGGGGAGACGACGAACGACGGCGTCTTCTCGTTGTGGAACGGACAGCAGGCGGCGTAGTTCACACCCTTGCGTTTGAGCGTGACGTAGTCGCTGACAATATCCACGATATTGGCGGCGTCGAAGATGCGGTCTACGGTTTCGCGGTCGATCATAGCCCACAAAGGTACGAATAATCGGCCGAAAGCGGAGCGATTAGGATTTAAAAATATCCATCATCCTACACAATAGGACTTCCTCCTGTCAGGGAGTAATGACCGCATTGATTTTGTCTCTCTTGGAGACTATGTTCAAAGTCCCTGATTTCCACCATATCGAATGCCTATACTCGATATAATATTTCATTCCGCTCAAACGATCCTCGACTGTATAGTATGAGCTCAATCCATTTTGATAATTTTTTTCAATCGGCCCCAACACGATTTCAGCATCCCGGTATTGATCCATAAGTCCATTTAAAATGGAGAGATATTGATTTTCCGATTTTTTCGGAAAATACTCCTCTATCTTGAACAACCTGATGTACTCCATTCGTTTCCAATAGGTTTCGCAATGAGTCTGTTGATCGATACGCATGAGCAGGTTCCCCAATATTTGAGTATCGATATAATAATGATCGCACAAAGAGCCGATGGCATTTTTATATCGGATGATATCTTCTATTTCAGAAACATGCTCCTGAGGTTCAAACCTGTCGCAGGCAACACACGCCAACAGGCCGACAGCAACCGTAATAATTTCCCGCCAATTCATAAAGCCCGCTTCAAGAAGATCATTTTGCCCTTTTTCTCAAACAGATAGCCATAAGCCCTGATTCGAGCCGAGACTTGATTTGCCGGAAGAGGACATCCATCTTTTCTTCGATACAGATTCCGACGGTTGATCTCATCGGCAAGTTCGCGGGGCGTTTTTGCCCCTTTCCGTAAAACGACGGCAATAGCCTCATGCAATGTCAACATGATAAAATCTTTTTGAATGCGTACTGCCGACTCCGAGCAGTATCCATCATAAAAAGAAAGTGTGGAGTCGTTCGTTTATCTGGCAATAGGCATTTGGCGTGGCCCGAATACAAATAAACAATACCCCACACCGAATAGCACCCATCGAACGACAGGTCTCTATACACGGTGATGAGTGTCTGTATTGCTCTCCCTGTATTCGTAAAATCGCCAAATTTTATTGCCAAGGATCAGCGAAACACTTTCACTAAACTCAAAATGTCACTACCCCACGGATAGTGAGAC
>CALUKK010000082.1 GCA_944321205.1 uncultured Alistipes sp. | reverse complement strand
TGCCTGAATAGCTCAGTTGGTTAGAGCACATGACTGTTAATCATGGGGTCCTAGGTTCAAGTCCTTGTTCAGGCGCAGATGCGCGAGGGTTGCGTAAAGGTTCTTTCCAAAACGCCTGCAAGGGGCGGCTGAAGAGAGAAGGGGGGAGACAGCGGTGATGAGGCCGGGTCTCACGGATCCCAATCTCGAAACGGAATACCGAAGAGCTCGTTGTCGGGAACGACGCGGCGTGATTCGTTGAACGGAAGAGGTCGTCAGGCTGTCGAGAGTTAGCCTTTGCAGTCCCAAGCCATTTTTACGGGAGCTTAGCTCAGCTGGTTCAGAGCGTCTGCCTTACAAGCAGAGGGTCGGGGGTTCGAATCCCTCAGCTCCCACAAAGCCGCCGCATTTTGAGAGGTGGCTTTTTTGTCGGCCGTAAGGCCGCTTACATATTTCCCACTTTCCCGCAAGGGAGAGTTTTCGGGAGCTTAGCTCAGCTGGTTCAGAGCGTCTGCCTTACAAGCAGAGGGTCGGGGGTTCGAATCCCTCAGCTCCCACCGATTGCCACCTTTCGAGGTGGCTTTGTTGTTTTGGGAACCTTCCCATGCTTGGCAATGATTTTGCTGCGTAACGCATCATCCCCCGGACCTCTTCGATTTGTGCCGTTATCGGAACAATCTTTGGGGAAAAGCACTATCTTTGTATCATGGCACTCAGGAAAATACATCTGTTATCGGCGGCAGCGCTCCTTTTTCTGGCGCTGTTCGGATCCGGGGCTCGGGCCCAGTCGAACTCCTATCCGGTCAGTGGCCGGGTGATCGACCGGTTGAGCCGTCAGCCGGTTCCCTATGCCGCTGTCGTGCTGGCCGGACAGGAGCGGACGGGCGTTTCGACCGACTCGCTGGGGCGCTTCCGCCTCGAACACGTCCGGCCCGGCATCTGGCGTCTGACCGTCTCCTCGGTGGGTTACAAGAGTCAGACCACCCCCGAATATCTGGTCTCCGCGGCCACCCCCTTCATCGAGGTGGAGCTCGAGGAGGACGCCACGCAGGTCGAGGCCGTGACGGTTCGCCCGACCCCTTTCCGGGTGACGGCCGAAAGCCCCGTCAGTCTGAAGGTCATCGGGCTGCGGGAGATTGAGAAGAGCCCCGGCTCGAACCGCGACATTTCACGGATCGTCCGTTCCTATCCGGGGGTTTCGTTTTCGCCCGTGGGCTATCGCAACGATCTGATCGTGCGTGGCGGCGGTCCTTCGGAGAACAAGTTCTACATGGACGGCATCGAGATCCCGAACATCAACCACTTCGCCACACAGGGTGCGACAGGTGGCCCGGTGAGTATCGTCAATGCTGATCTGGTGCGTGAAATCAGCTTCTATACGGGGGCTTTTCCGGCCGATCGGGCCGGGGCGTTGAGCTCCGTGCTGGATTTCCAGCTGCGCGACGGCAATCCCGAGAAGCAGACCTTCAAGGCAACGCTCGGCGCCTCCGAGGTGGGGGTGAGCGGCAGCGGCCACATCGGCGGGAAGACCACTTACCTCTTTTCGCTGCGGCAATCCTACCTGCAACTGCTCTTCAAGATGCTGGGTCTTCCGTTCCTGCCGAATTACATCGACGGGCAGATAAAGATCAAGAGCCGTCTGACGGAGCGTGACGAATTGACCGTGCTGGCTCTGGCGGGCATCGACAACATGAAACTCAACGTCGACGAGGAGGGTGAGAATGCCCAATATCTGTTGAGCTATCTGCCCCGTATCCAGCAGGAGACCTTTACGGTGGGGGCATCGTGGCGTCACTATGCCGGACGCCACGTGCAGACCGTGACGCTGAGCCACAACTACCTGAACAACCGCAATCTGAAATACCGCAACAACGACTCCTCCACGGAGGAGAATCTGACCCTGCGGCTGCGTTCCGTCGAGCAGAAGAGCACGTTGCGCGGTGAAAACCGCACCTATTTCGGGCGTTGGACCCTGCGCGAAGGGGTCGAGGTCTCCTATTCCGACTATACGAACGGCACGTTCCAACGACTCTACGTGGCCGATCAGTCGGTGCTTTCCGACTACAATACCCGTCTGGGGATTGTCGGTTGGGGAGCCTTCGTTTCGGCGGAGTACGCCTCGCTGGACAAGCGTCTGACCGCCTCGGCGGGCTTGCGGACCGACGGGTGTGACTATTCGGGGCGCATGGCGCGTTTCTGGCGGCAGCTTTCGCCCCGGGCCTCGATCTCCTATGCCTTGAGCGATGCGTGGTCGGTGAGCGGCAGTGCCGGACTCTACTACCAGTTGCCTCCCTATACGGCGCTGGGCTTCAAGCAGGAGGGTACGCTGATCAATCGCTCGTTGGAGTACATGCGTGTCGGGACCGTCAGCGCCGGCTTCGACTGGCGTCATCGGGACCGGTTGATCGTGACGCTCGAAGGCTTCTACAAACGTTACGGGAATGTACCTTTGTCGCTGGCCGACGGAATTCCCCTCTCGTGCAAGGGGGCCGATTACGGTACGGTGGGTAACGAGGCGCTGGTCTCCTCGGCCCAGGGCCGGGCCTACGGAGTGGAGGCCATGGCGCGGTGGCAGATTCCCGGACGCGTCAACGTTGTGGGATCGGTGACGCTCTACCGTTCGGAGTACCGGAACAACAGCTCGGCACCGTGGATTGCTTCGGCCTGGGACAACCGGTTTGTGGTGAATCTGAGCGGGACCTACGATTTCCCGCGCAACTGGAGTTTCGGAGCCAAGCTGAGCGCCGTGGGAGGTGCTCCCTATACGCCTTACGATCTGGACAAATCATCGCTCGTTACGGCCTGGGATGCCCAGGGCCGCCCCTACTACGATTACGACCGTTACAATGCCGAACGGCTCGATGCCTTTGCCCAGTTGGATATCCGGCTGGACAAGGTCTTCTACTTCAGGCGCTTCATGCTGGGCTTCTACATCGATCTGCAGAACGTGACGGTGAGCAAATACCGTTCGCCCGATGTCTGGATGTCGACCGGGGAGATCGAAAACCCGGAGGCTCCGGCGGATGAGCAGCGGTATGTGATGAAGCCTCTTGAACAGGTGAGCGGTACGCTGCTGCCGACGCTGGGATTGACGATCGAGTTTTAAGGACAGCGGTCACAGGGGGCCGGGACCCGGTGGGTGGTGTGAGGATCGGCGAAGGGTCGGCGAAGGGTCGGTGAAGGTTGGCGCGAGGAGTTGGCGGGCAGGTCGGCGAAGGCTGGAGCGAAACCGGAAAGGGTTCGGAACCGGAAAGGGACCGGAGCCGGAAAGAAAAAGGCGGGAGTGTTGTTCTCGGGGGGAGGTCAACACATAAAAACAGCAGGGAATCTCGCGATTGCCTGCTGCCTTCGGAGGTTGCCCTCCTAAACTACTAACCCAAACTTAAATAAATGAAGAAACCTCACTGCGGTTGCTGACCCACAGCTGATTCATACAGAGGCAAAGCACGTGCCAAAACAAGGCCGCCGACGGAATTCAATCCGTCGGCGGCCTTGTTGACCGGAAAGAGGCCTTTCGTTGTTATTTGGTGCGGAAAATCTTCGGGAATGGCTTTGGATGGACTCCGACGGCACACTCCGCTTTCCGCTTCCGCTCCGTTATCGGGAGGAGTTCTCTCCGACTTCCCGTCGGGAGGTCTCCGACTCCGGCTCTTTGCGGCTCTCCTCCATCTTCCGGAAACGGTCGCCCGTGTTGGCCCAGATCACCGCTCCGCTCGTTCCCATCTCCAGCCAGAGAGGTCCCGCGAGCAGCAAAACACGGCCGGGCTCGGCCTCCGCGGCGCCCATCACGAGCAGACAGGCGGTGCAAAAGAACATCAACTTGCCCATGAAGCGGCACAGAGCCCGTTTGTCGTAACGCTCCCGCTCCTTCTTCGGCATCGTGTCGTAGCCGACAATCAGCCGGGTACCGCGGCCTGTGAGCAGCAATCCGCCCATTCCGATGAGGAGCAGAAAGAGGACTCCGTAAACGATCGGATCGCCATTTATGACCCGGTGATGCTAACAGCGGAAGACGCCCGTGTAGGTCATCGGCGAGAGGGCGCGCAACTCCTTCTTCACCTCCTCGGAGACGTTGAGCGTCTCGATAAATTCGGCAATGGCTTCATGCGTGATGTGGGTGTTCGTCCGCGTGAGGGCCTTCAGCGCCTCGTAGGGTTTCGGATAGCCCTCGCGGCGCAGAATCGTCTGGATGCCCTCGGCCACGACGGCCCAGTTCTGTTCCAGATCGCGCTCCAGCGCCTCGCGGTTGAGGATGATCTTGTTGAGGCCCTTCATCAGCGATTGCAGGGCGATGACGGCGTGGGCTACCGGTACGCCGATGTTGCGCAGAACGGTCGAATCCGTAAGGTCGCGTTGCAGGCGTGAAACGGGAAGTTTCGATGAGAGGTGCTCGAAAATGGCATTGGCGATGCCGAAGTTGCCCTCGGCATTCTCGAAGTCGATGGGGTTGACCTTGTGCGGCATGGCGCTCGAACCGACCTCCCCGGCCTTGATCTGCTGCTTGAAGTACTCCATCGAGATATAGGTCCACATGTCGCGCGAAAGATCGATCAGAATGGTGTCGATGCGTTTCATGTTGTCGAAGATGGCCGCCAGGTTGTCGTAATGCTCGATCTGTGTGGTGTACTGCGAGCGGCAGAGCCCCAGTTTCTCGTTGACGAAGCGGTTGGCGAAGGCCACCCAGTCGATCTCGGGATAGGCGGCATGGTGGGCGTTGAAGTTGCCCGTGGCGCCGCCGAACTTGGCCGGTACGGCGATGTCGTGGAGCATGACGAGCTGCTTCTCGAGGCGCTCGACGAAGACCGAGAACTCCTTGCCCAGCGAGGTGGGCGAGGCGGGTTGTCCGTGCGTGCGGGCCAGCATCGGGATCGTGCGCCACTCGCGGGCGAACGAGGCCAGCTTGTCACGCACCTCCTCGACGGCAGGGTAGTAGACGCCGTTCATGGCCTCCTTGAGCGAGAGCGGAATGGCCGTGTTGTTGATATCCTGCGAGGTGAGTCCGAAGTGTACGAACTCCTTGTAGGCGGAGAGCCCCAGTGCCTCCATCTTCTCCTTGATGATGTATTCGACGGCCTTGACGTCGTGGTTCGTGACCGATTCGATCTGCTTGACGCGTTCGGCGTCGGCCGCCGAAAAGTCGGTGTAGAGGGCCCGCAGGTCGTCGAATCTTGCCGGGTCGATGCCGGAGAGCTGCGGAAGCGGCAGTTCACACAGCGCGATGAAATACTCCACTTCGACACGGATCCGGTAGCGGATCAGGGCCTGTTCCGAAAAATAATCGGCAAGTTTTTCCGTTTTGTTACGGTAGCGTCCGTCGACGGGCGAGATGGCAGTCAGAGGCGTTAACATATTTGGGATGAGATTTGTTTTCGAGCACCAAATTTACGACAATAAATTGAAATAAGCATAATTTTCGCTACCTTTGCAAAGATAAACTTCCCGACGAGGGGCTTGCACGCTCTTTGCGGGGGAGAAGCGGGGAAACATTGAAACCGGAAGGGAAATGAATTTCTTGATGGCGATCATCGACTCGGTGGTGGGCTTCGTGCGGCGCAATCCGTTCACGACGTTCATCATTCTGTTCTTGGCAATTGCGGCTCCTGCGGTGCTGAAAGGCATTGCCCTTTTGATACTCTATTTTCTGATGGGACTGATACTTTTGATTTTGGTGCTGGTTCTGGCCTTCCGCTGGCGGCTCTATCGAGCCCGCAAGCAGATGGAGGAGCAGTTCGGAGAGGGTTTCGACCCCCGGCAGGGCGGCTTCGGATCCGCCTTTGGAGGCGAAGAGCCCCGTGCCGGACGCGAAGGCGAGGTGCGGGTGCACAAGACGCCCGGAGCCCCCGAGAAACGGGTCTCGAAGGACGTGGGCGATTACATCGATTTCGAAGAGGAGAAAAACTGACATGCTGCGGGCTTTTGGACTTATAGGGCGTTATTTCATCCTGATGGGAAAGGTCTTTTCCCGTCCGGAGAAGGCCTCGATCTATCGTCGGAGGATCATCTTCGAGATGGACTCCCTGGGCGTCAACTCGATCGGACTGACGGCCATCATCTCGATCTTCATCGGCGCGGTGATCGCCCTGCAAATGTCCATCAACCTCGATTCGCCCTTCATCCCCAAGTCGCTGATCGGCTATGCCACGCGTGAAACGATGATTCTGGAGTTTTCCTCGGCGGTCGTAGCGCTGATCCTGGCCGGCAAGGTGGGGTCGAGCATCGCCTCCGAGATCGGCACGATGCGCATCACCGAACAGATCGACGCCCTGGAGATCATGGGCGTCAATTCGGCCTCGTATCTCATTCTGCCGAAGATCATTGCTGCCATGATCTTCTTTCCCTTTCTGACGATCCTCTCGACCCTGATCGGCATTCTGGGCGGCTGGCTCATCGCCGCGGCCACGGGCATCATGATCCCGGCGGACTATGTTGACGGCCTGCTGATGGACTTCCGCCCCTATTCGATCACCTATACGCTCATCAAGACCGTCTTCTTCGCCTACATCATCACGTCGATCTCGGCCTTCTTCGGCTACAATGCCCGGGGCAATTCGCTCGAAGTCGGTGCTGCGTCGACACGTGCCGTAGTGGTGAGCTGTGTGGTCATCCTTCTCTTCGACCTGATTCTGACACAAGTGCTGTTGATATGATACGCGCCGAACATATCGTCAAGTCCTTCGACGGGAGAGTCGTGTTGGACGACATCTCGGTGGAGTTCGAGACCGGGAAGACGAATCTCATCATCGGACGCAGCGGCTCGGGGAAAACCGTGTTGCTGAAGACGCTTGTGGGGCTTCACGAACCCGATTCGGGCGACGTGTGGTACGACGACGTGAACTTTTCCCGACTCGGGTTCCGCGAGCGCAAGAGCATCCGCAAGGATATCGGCATGATCTTCCAGGGCGGGGCCCTGCTCGATTCGTCGACTGTCGAGGAGAACGTCAAGCTGCCCCTCGATCTCTTTACGCGGCAGAGTGAGCGCGAGAAACTCGAACGTGTGAACTTCTGCCTGCGGCGTGTGCGGTTGGAGAATGCCAACCACCTCTATCCGGCGGAGTTGTCGGGCGGCATGATCAAGCGCGTGGCCATTGCCCGGGCCATCGTGATGAATCCGCGCTACCTGTTCTGCGACGAGCCCAATTCGGGCCTCGACCCGCAGACTTCCATCGTGATCGATACCCTGATTCACGAAATCACCCACGAATACGGCATGACGACGATCATCAATACGCACGACATGAATTCGGTGATGGAGATCGGCGAGAAAATTGTGTATATCCACCAGGGTCGCAAATGGTGGGAGGGGACCAAGGCGGAGATCCTCCATGCCGACAACCGCGAATTGAACGATTTCGTCTTTGCGTCGGCCATGGCCAAACGGGCCCGCAAGGTGGCCGAGTAGCGAGGGCCGGATAGCGGGGCGCAGGGAGTGGGCCGTGAAACTGGCTGGATAGCCGGGGACGGATAGCGGGGCGCAGGGAGTGGGCCGTAAAACTGACCTGCAAACCGGCCGGATAACGGGAGCGCAGAGTGGACCGGATAAAAAGAGAGGGCCCCGATGACGTGCCTGCCGGTCTGGAAGCGACACAGGGGCCGGGAGGTCTGGGAGACGGAACGCCGATTGTGCCATGGGGCGTGAGACGTGGAAAAGATGACCGCATGGTGAACCCGGAGCCGCATGGATGGAGTACGGTGTGATTGTGAAGAGCCGCCGACAGCAGAGTCCGGAAAGAGGTTGCCGCCGCACCGGCGAAGGATTGTAAAAAAATTAAATTTTTATTTGCGTATAAGAAGCTGTTTAAATTTTATTCAAAAATAATTTTATGGCAGCGATATGCATCATGGCTTCGTGCGTATCGGCCCTGTATTCATAGTCAATGGTCAGTCTCCTGAAGTTCTCGAGCCATGAGAAAG
>CALUKK010000081.1 GCA_944321205.1 uncultured Alistipes sp. | reverse complement strand
ACCCACTTGCGTGACCTGTTCGACAAGACTAATTTCAATGATGTCAAAGATCTAAATGATCCCCTGATTCCGGGGCTTTTTGATTAATTGTTTAACTCGTCCCATTTTAACGGGACGCTAATGATTTGATTAATATTAACTTCGTCCCAATTTTAACGGGACACTAATGTCGGAAGATCTTGCGTTGTATTCCTCCGTTTTGTCCGGTAAGGCCTCTGGAATCGGAGCTTCAAACCCGAGGTTGGAGGAGTGCGGTTTTGAATTTCCCGTTTATTTTCTATCTTTGTAACGCGAAGGAGCGGACGCCCGGATTCGGGATATCGCTCCGGAGGTTCAATCCGAAAAAAGAAAGCCCCGTGAGGTTTGTCCATATCATTCTGTTGTGTGCGATTCTCGGACCGGGTTTCGTACGGGCCCAAGGCTTGCGTTTCCGGGACAGTGAGGCCCCGATCGATCAACGCACCTCGTATACGGTATTTGCGAAGCGGGCTCCGTCCTATACCGGCAGTTTCGACCTGGAGTTCGACCTGTCGCTCTATCCGGAGACGAAGATCGGTTATATTCTCCGGGTCAAGAACGAACAGGACCGGAGAATCTACAATCTTTTTTACGACGGACAGGGTTCCGAGATCCTGTTTCGGCTCAATGACGAGGGTCGGAGCAGTCTGATCACCGCGTCGCTCGATCCGCGCGAACTGACCGATGTGAAGTGGTTCCGGATGAAGCTGACGTTCGATCTTCAGCGCGATTCGATCGGACTGATGATCAACAACCGCACGTTCGGCGTCTCGGGCGTTGCCATGAGTGACCGGTGCCGTCCGGAGATTGTCTTCGGCCGCAGCGATCATATCATCGATGTGCCGTCGTTCGCCATCCGGAATCTGACGGTCGGAGACAGGCATCGCTCGTTTTTCGGACTGTCGGAGAGTCGTGGCGGTGTTGTTCACGATGCGCGGGGTCATGCCGTCGGATCGGTGGCAAGTCCCATCTGGCTGATCAACGACGCCTATCACTGGCGCTTCTTGACGTCGTTCACCTCATCGGGTGTTGCCGGCGCGAACTACAATCCCCGCACCAAGGAGTTTTACTATTTCAACCGCGATACGCTCTTCATCTACGATCTGCGCAGCGGGCAGCAGCGTTGGCAGCTGTTTCCCGAACGGTGCCCCGTCAATCTGAAACTCGGCACGAACTTCATCGATGCGGGCCGTGGTCGGCTTTATGCCTACGAGGTCTATACGGATCAGCCCGTTTCGGATACGGACTGTTCGGTGGCGAGTCTGGATCTGAATACGGGTCGCTGGAGTGTCGAGAGCCACGGACGTCTGCCCATGCAGCTGCATCATCACGGAGCGTGGTTCGACGCTGAAAAGGGACAGTACACTCTTTTCGGGGGTTTCGGCAACATGCGCTACAACAAGACCTTCTATACCTATGATCTCAACACGCGGGAGTGGACGGATCTGGGCGGATTTGGCGGGGATTCGCTCTGTCCGCGCTATTTCTGCTCGGTGGGTTACAGCCGCGGCCACGATCAGGTCTACATTTTCGGCGGCATGGGCAACGAGTCGGGCGAGCAGGTTGTCGAGCGCTACTATTTTTATGATCTTTATCGGGTGGATCTCTCCACGCACCAGATTCACAAGTTGTGGCGGCTGCCCTGGAAGGGGGACAATGTGGTTCCGGTCCGGGGGATGGTGATCTCGGAGCCGACGTCGTTCTATACGTTGTGTTATCCGGAGATCTATTCGGACTCCTATCTGCGGCTGTACCGTTTTTCGATCGAGGACGGAGCCTATGAGATTCTGGGGGACTCGATCCCGATCCGCTCGGACAAGATCACGACCAATGCCAATCTCTATTACGATGCTTCGCTTCACAGCCTGTATGCGACCGTGCAGGAGTTCGACGACGACATCCGTTCGAGTTTGAAGATCTACGTGCTGAGCTTTCCGCCGATTACGGCCGAAGAGCTTGCCGCACTCTCCGAGGAGCGGAACGGGACAGGAGGTTGGATCGTGATAGCCGTGGTATTCCTCTCCCTCGGTTTGGGGGCCTGGTACCAACGTCGGCGGATGCGGCGGCTTGCGGACAAGGAGCGGCAATCGACGATGCGCAACGGAACGGTTGCCGAGAATCCGGCGGGTCCGAATTCGATCTATCTGTTCGGGGATTTCACGGTGTACGACCGCAACAACCGGGATATCACCTATCTGTTCAGCACGCGATTGCGTCAGATGTTCTGTCTGGTCTTGCAGTACAGTGCAGGGGGAGGGATTCCGTCGCCGCGCCTGAGCGGTCTGATGTGGCCGGACCGACCCGAATCGAAGACCAAGAATATCCGGGGCGTGACGCTGAACCATCTGCGCAAGGCGCTGGGCGAACTCGACGGTGTTGAACTGCTTTACAGCAAGGGGTGTTTCCGGCTGGTCCAGACGCCGCCTTTCTACTGTGACTATACGCGTTGTTTCGAGCTTCTGTCGACCACGGGCGGAGGAGCCCGTCGCGAGGAGTTGGTACGCATTCTTTCGCGGGGCAAGTTCCTCAAATCGGCCGACCATCCGATTTATGATCTTTTCAAGGCGGAACTTGAGCAGGCTCTCGAGCCGTCGCTCACGGCCGAACTGGCACAGGCCTTCGACGAGGAGGATTATGTGTCGGCCTGTGCGCTTGCCGATGCGGTCTTCCACATCGATCCGCTCAGCGAAACGGCCTTGTCCTATCTGATCCGGTCGCTGCTGCGATTGCGGCGCAGCGACGAGGCGCGACGCCGTTATCAGAAGTATGCTTCGGAGTACGAAGCCGAAAACGGGCGCGAGTATCCGGTACCCTTCAAGACATTCTGATCCGCCGCCGAGTCGTTTCGGGCCGGGCCGGGGCGTTTCGTGGAGGGGCGTTTCGGGCTGGGGCGGATATCGGGCCGGGGCGTTTCGTGGAGGGGCGTTTCGGACTGGGGCGGGTATCGGGTCCGGAGGGTCGGAATTGAACGGTCCGGAGGCCGGGTTACCTCTTCAGCTCCCGGGCCAGTCGCTCGGAGAATCCCGGACGCTCGCCGACGAATATCTCGACGATGCGGCCCTCGGGATCGAGGAGGATTTTCGTGGGATAGGCGCTGATGCCGTAGCGGTTGTCGATGGCCTCGGCCGGAGGGCCTTCGCGGGTGTCGAGGACGTTGATCCAGGGCAGTTCATGCCTGGCGACCGCCTCGAGCCACTTTTCGCGGGAGTCGGAGCAGTCGATACCCACCACTTCGAGTTTGCCGCCGTACTTTTCATGGCACTTCTTCAATTCGGGAAATCCCTTGATGCACCAGACACACCACGATCCCCAGAAATCGAGTACGACGTAGCGTCCGCGCAGCGACGAGAGGGTGAATGCACGTCCTGCGGTGTCGGGCAGGGTGAAATCGGGAGCCATGACGTCCGGCCGGAGTTGCTTGGCGGCCGCACGGCGTACGCGCAAGCCTTCCAGCTGGCGCTCAGTCTGTTCGACCAGGGGGCGGAGGATCGAGGCTCGGGCCTCGGGCCGCAGGCTGTCGAAATAACGCTCGGCCGTGGCGCTGCCGCTTTGAGACAGGATAAAGACGGAGGCCGGGCGGTCGAGGTGCGAGGCGATGTAGGTTTCGTTGGCCTGTCGGGCCCGTTGGAGGCTGGAGCGGTAGGCTTGCTGGAGGCTGTCGCCGGCGGGTTTGCCTTGCAGGCGGATCATGGCGGCCTGGGCACGTCCCATCTCGGCACCCGCGGGGTTCCACAGGTTGGCATACTGCGCCAGATCTTTGTTGAGGTCCGATCCGTTGATGTCGTTGACCTCGAGCCATCCCTCCCGGGCGACGAGTCCGAATTCGAGCCGTTGGTGGGGTTCGATGATAAAGGTGAAAGAGCCTCCGGCAAGCGGATAGCCGGCCTCGGAGAACTCCGTCGGCATGAGGACGCAGACCAGCGGCTCGGCAGCATCCAGATCGACAGCAATGCGGCGTCCGGCGTCGAGGAGCAGGGTGTCGGTGCGTATGTCGGGGGTTGCCGGGGTGGAGCCATCCTGCCAGAGGGGGCGTGTCTGCATGATGACCGTGTCGTTCGAGAAGCCGGAGAAGGTAGCCACGATCGTGTGGCGGGATTCGCAGGCCGTGACGAGGACGGCCGATAATAGGGTGGCGCAGAGAATTCGTTTCATGTCAGAGCAGAATCTGGGGGGCGAACAAAATTAAGAAAAAAATCGTACCTGGGCAAGAACGGGCCGCACAGCCGGATGTTTGACAGAATGTTGATAAAAAAATGGCCGCAGCGGTGCTGAAATTAGGCCGTTTCGAAAAAAATGATTACTTTTGCGAGCAACAAAAATCCACGTTCATTATGTCTTTTATCAATGAAAGGGTTCAGCCC
>CALUKK010000080.1 GCA_944321205.1 uncultured Alistipes sp. | reverse complement strand
TCATATATATTTGCAAAAGGCGTTAGTTCGATTCTGGGCTTCCTATGTATGCCTACATAGACAGTTTCAGGAAATTCGGTAAAACTAACACTGATAATCAATCAATTAAAATCAAAAGGCCATATCCCGACGGGCCGGATCTCTTTTTTTGCGGTAAAATTGCCGGTGTGTGCGCACACACTTGCGATTTTGGAAAAATCTGCTTACCTTTGTCGCAACAGTCCGATACCCGGAGATGACCATGGAACACCATACGAACGATAAGTCCGGCACCTTTGCGAAGACGATCCGTATCGTCGATATTGCCCGCATGGCGGGTGTCTCGACGGCCACGGTCGATCGTGTGATCCACCATCGCGGCAAGGTTTCGGCCGAGAATCTGGCCCGGATCCGTGCCGTGCTCGAACAGGTTGACTACCGTCCGAATCTGATTGCCCGAAGCCTGGCGTCGGGGCGGGAGCATGTCGTGGCGGTGGTGATGCCGGAGTTTGCGGCGGGGGAGTATTGGGCCGATTTCGAGGCGGGGATCCTCCGGGCCGAGGCCGAGGCGAGCCGTTACAACGTTACGGTCCGCCGGTTCCGGTTCGATCAGTATGACCGGACGTCGTTCGAACGGGTGTTGGCGACGTTGCGCGAGGAGACCTTCGATGCGGTGGTTCTGGCCACGCTTTTCGCCGAACGGGTGATTCCCTTTACGCAGGAACTCGACGAACGGAACATCCCCTATGTATTTGTCGATTCGGATCTTCCGACGTGTCATCGTCTGGCCTACTTCGGCACTTCGTCGTTCGATGCCGGAGCCGTGGCCGCCCGCCTGCTTTTCGAACGGCTGGATCCCTCGGCGGACATTGTCGTGGGGAAGATCCTGCACCGCGGTGAGGGCGGTTCGAACCAGTGCCGCGAACGCGAGCGGGGTTTTTGTGACTACCTCGCGCGCCACGACTTTCGCGGAGTGCTGCACGCCGTGGAGCTGCGGCTGGATGACGAGGCCTGCAATACCCGGATCCTCGACGAACTGTTCGCGCACCACGCATCGATCGCCGGGGCCGTAACGTTCAACTCGACCTGTTATATCCTGGCGGGCTACCTGTCCGCCCGCCGCCGGTCCGGCGTGCGGCTGGTTGGCTACGACGTGATCGACCGCAATCGGCGGATGCTCGACGAGGGGGTTGTCACGGCACTTGTCGCACAACGTCCCGAGGTGCAGGGTTATCGGGGCGTGATGTCGCTGAGCGCCTGGCTTGTCGAGGGACGTCGTCCCGCGGAGGTCAACAACCTGCCGATCGACATTCTGCTCAAGGAGAACATATCCTATTATACCAACAATAACATTTGAACCAGCGATGAAAAATCTGTTTGACATTCGTGACCGGGTTGTCGTCGTGACGGGCGGAGCCGGAATCCTGGGACGCTCGATCTGCACCTACCTGGCTGAACAGGGTGCGAAAGTCGTGGTGCTGGACCGTGACGAGAAGGCCGGGACGGAGCTTGTCGGTTCGATCCGCGAGAAGGGAGGCGAGGCCTTGTTCCTCGTAACCGACGTGTTGAACCGTGAGGCCCTCGAGTCCAACCGCGAGGCCATTCTGAAGGCTTATGACCACATCGACGTGCTGTTGAATGCCGCCGGCGGCAACATGGGTGGGGCGACGATCGCCCCCGACCGGTCGTTTCTCGATCTTCAGGTCGACGCCTTCAAGCGGGTGGTGGATCTGAATCTCTTCGGCACGGTGCTTCCGACGACGGTCTTCGGCGAGGCGATGACGGCCCGCAGGAAGGGTGTGATCGTGAACTTCTGTTCGGAGTCGGCGCTTCGGCCGTTGACCCGGGTGGTGGGGTATGGTGCCGCCAAGGCCGCCATCGCCAACTATACGAAGTACATGGCTGCCGAACTGGCCCTGAAGTTCAGCCCCGAGATGCGGGTCAATGCCATCGTCCCGGGTTTTCTGCTGACGAACCAGAACCGCACGCTGCTGACCAATCCCGACGGCTCGTATACGGATCGGGCCCGGACGATCATAGCCCATACGCCGGCCGGACGTTTTGCCGAGCCCGAAGAGTTGCTGGGGACGATCCACTATCTGATCAGCGACGCCTCGTCGTTCGTGACGGGAGCCCTGGCGGTTGTCGACGGCGGTTTCGACGCTTTTTCCATATAGAGAATAACCCATCGGTACGTCATGGCGGTTGCGCGAGCTGTCACTCCCGTCTTCGGGAGGGGCAGAGGTGCCCGGCCTGTCAACGCGGCCAAAGGCCGCGAGGCGGCGCCACCCGAAGCAATCGGAGAGACAAACCCTGAAAAACACTTGTTGACATGTATCTTTGCAAACAGTCGTGGCGCTGGTACGGGCCGCAGGATCCCGTGAGTCTGGCGGACATCCGCCAGGCTGGTGCCACCGATATCGTCCACGCGCTGCATCACATTCCCAACGGGGAGGTGTGGCCCGTTGAAGAGATCCGCACGCGTCAGCGGATGATTGCCGATGCGGGACTCACGTGGTCCGTGGTGGAGAGCATCCCGGTCCACGAACACATCAAGACCCGCACGGGCAACTTCCAGCCCTATGTCGAGAACTACAAGCAGTCGATCCGCAACCTGGCCGCGTGCGGCATCCACGTCATCACCTACAACTTCATGCCGGTGCTCGACTGGACGCGGACGAATCTGGCCTACGAACTTCCCGACGGATCGCGGGCCCTTTGTTTCGAGCGGGCGGCCTACGTGGCCTTCGATCTCTACATTCTCCGGCGTCCCGGGGCTGAAAAGGATTATACGGAGACGGAGCGAGCCGCCGCCCGGGCGCGTTACGAGCAGATGGATGCTGCCGAGATCGAACTCATCACACGCAACATGATCGCGGGCCTCCCGGGCTCGGAGGAGAGCTTCACCCTTGAACAGTTCCAGCACGAACTGGACCGCTACAAGGGGGTGACGGCCGAGGTGCTGCGCGGGAATCTGATCGCCTTTCTGCGGGAGATCACGCCCGTGGCGGACGAGGTGGGTTCGGTGCTGGCGATCCATCCCGACGATCCGCCCTTCCCGATTCTCGGATTGCCGCGGATCCTCTCGACGGAGGATGATTTCCGGAAACTGGTCGAGGCGGTACCCAATGTCTCGAACGGGCTGTGCCTCTGCACGGGGTCGCTGGGCGTCTCGGCGAAGAACGATCTGCCGGGCATGATGCGCCGCTGGGGCGACCGTGTGAACTTCGTGCATCTGCGCTCGACACAACGCGATGCCACGGGCAACTTCTTTGAGGCGAACCATCTCGAGGGAGACGTGCCGATGTACGAGGTGATGAAGGCCTTCCTGGAGGTGGAGCAGCGGCGGAAGATCTCGATCCCGATGCGTCCCGACCACGGACACCAGATGATCGACGACCTGAAGAAAAAGACCAATCCGGGCTATTCGTGCCTGGGACGTCTGCGCGGACTGGCCGAGCTGCGCGGGCTGGAGATGGGAATTGCCCGTTCGCTCTTTGCCGACCGGTAGCCCGGGTTGTCGCATCCGGATAGACGAAGGGCCCCCGAATCATTCGGGGGCCCTTCGTTCGTTGACCGCTCGGGAACGGGACTATTGCTGGTTGGCGTTGCTCGAACCCGATGACGAGACGGGCGTCACGGTTTCGGTGATGTCGATCTCGGTCACCTCCCAGTCGAAGAGGTCGTTGGCGCACTGGCTCTCCATCTGGCTGATCTGCGAAAGATCGGTCGTATCGGCCAGAATGGCGTTGAAGAATTGACCCATGGTGGAGTAGGTGTCGTTGACCTTCGAGGCCAGACAACTGTAAAAGGCCTTGAGCTGGTTGTGGTCGAGCCCCTCGGGCAGCACCCCTTGAGCCACGAGGACATTGTAGGGGAAGATGTGACGCATGTTGCGGGCATCGGCATTGAGTTCGTCGACGATCTCCGTCACGACCACCATGTCGACCGTATCGTCGACGCCTTCCATCTGGATGAACTTCACGTAGACGGGATAGGCATTTTCGAGCGTCCCGGCTACCTGGTCGGAGAAGAGGACGAATTCGGCATCCGTAAGATCGTCGAGATAGACCATCTGACGATACGAACGCAGGGCTTCACGCATGGCTTTTCGTTGTTCGTGGTTCCATTCGCGCTGTTTGGAGCAGCCCATAAAACCTGTGGCGACGAGGGCCAGCAGGGGCAGACAGAGGAGCAGTTTTTTCATGTTTGTTCCGATTAAGGTTTGATTTGTATGATTTACCGGCCGTAAGAGCAATCCGTGTGCCAAATCGGATCGGCAGCCGATGAAAACACTCCGTACACTTTCCGGAACGATCGGACGTAAAAAAGTCCTGTCTCGTTCAGAGACAGGACTTTTCCTGCAGGTGCGAATGCGGCGGGAATCATCGACCGTTACAAGGTTCTGGACGTTATTACCTTTTTCCCTTTACCTCCCGGCGAGGTTCCCTTTTTCTGGGCACTTTTCCTGGGCATTTTGCTGCCCCTTCCCTTCCGTCAGCAGGTGCCGAAGCGGAAGACGATCTTCTGGCAGTAGAATTCGCCCGGATGGAGCAGCGGCGAGGGGAATTCCGGATGATTTACCGCATCCGGATAGTTCTGACACTCCATGGCCACCCCGGCGTAATCTTCGTAACGACCTCCGGATTTGGTCTCGGGACATCCTCCCGAGAGCCAGTTGCCCGTGTAGATCATCACGCTGGGTTGCGAGGTGAGCACCGTCACCGTGCGTCCCGATTTCGGCTCGCGCAGCGTCCCGACCTCGCCCAGAATGTCGGGTTTCCAGCCGTCGATCACGAACGGATGATCATACCCGCGGAAGTCGCGGATGTGGTTGAACTCCGAGTCGATGCCCGGGCGGAACGAACGGAACGTCCGGAAATCCTGCGGTGTCCCCTCCACATCGAGCAACTTGCCCGTAGGAATCTGTTTGTCATTCATCTCCAGGACCTTCGAGCAGTTGAGCTGCAACTCATGATCGAGAACCGACCCGCTTGCCTCCCCGGCAAGATTGAAGTAGACATGATTGGTCAGATTGACGACCGTAGTTTTCGAGGTTTTGGCCATATAGGTGATCTCCAGGGCGTTGTCATCGTCGAAATCGAAGGCTGCCTCGACGTACAGTTCCCCGGGATACCCCTGGTCGCCGTCTTCGGACGTAAGGGCCATCACCACGCGATTGGTCTCGACACGACTCTCCCACAGCCGGTTTGCGAAGTTTTTCGTACCTCCGTGCAGGTGATTGACGCCGTTGTTGATTTCGAGCCGATACTCCTTGCCCTCGACGGTCATACGTCCGAAGGCGATGCGGTTGGCACAACGTCCGACGCTTTTTCCCGCAGCGGCTCCGTCGAAGAAGTATCCCTCGGGATGTTTGTACCCCAGGACGACGTCGGCCAGGCGGCCTTCGCGGTCGGGCATCTTTGCGGAGACGATGGCGGCTCCGAAATTCGAGATCTGCACTTCGGCGCCCTTGTCGTTGCGCAGCGTATAGAGGACGATCGCTTCGCCCTCGGGGGTCATGCCCCACACGTTCTGTTCGATACTGATCATGCTGTTTTACGGTTTTTTCAGGTTTGTGTTCGGATTGTAAGCGGTTTTCCGGTTATTCGACCGGGGGCAGCACCTCGAGGATATGGTCGATGCGACGCAGGCACTCCTCCTTGCCGATGAAAGAGGTGACGTCGTACATCCCGGGGCCCTTGCCGGCCCCCACCAGCGCCAGTCGCAGCGTATTCATCACCTGTCCCATGGCATACCCCTTCTCTTCGATCCAGGCATGGACGATGCGTTCGGTGTTCTCGAGCGAGAAGTCGTCGATCGAGGCCAGCACCTCGCGCACCTCGCGCAGAATCGTCGGGTTCTGTCCCTTCCAGTATTTGCGGGTCTGCTTCTCCTCGTACCGGGTCGGCGCCACGAAGAAGAATGACGTCAGATCCCACAGATCGGTGATGAACGTGGCACGCTCCTTCATGATCCCGGCGGCGCGTCCGGCCACTTCGTCCGGGACCACGATTCCGTGTTCCCGCAGAATGGGCTGGTAAAGGATGGCCAGTTCGGCGTCGGTCTTGTGGTGCATGTACTGGGCGTTGAACCATTTGGCCTTGTCGGGCTGGAAGCGGGCTCCGGATTTCGAAACGCGTTCGAGCGAGAAGTTGTCTATGAGTTCCTGCATCGAGAAGATCTCCTGTTCGGTGCCGGGGTTCCAGCCCAGCAGCGCCAGCATGTTGATGAAGGCTTCGGGAAAGTATCCGTCCTCGCGGTATCCGCGGGCGGTTTCGCCCGTCTTGGGCGACTTCCAGAAGAGCGGGAAGACGGGGAATCCCATCTTGTCGCCGTCGCGCTTCGAGAGCTTGCCGCCGCCCGTGGGCTTGAGCAGCAGCGGCAGATGGGCAAAGGCGGGCTGCGAGTCCTCCCAGCCGAAGGCCTTGTAGAGCAGGTAGTGCAACGGCAGCGACGGAAGCCACTCTTCCCCGCGGATGACATGCGAAACCTCCATCAGATGATCATCGACAATGTTCGCGAGGTGATAGGTGGGCAGCGCGTCGGCCGACTTGTAGAGCACCTTGTCGTCGAGCGTCGAGGTGTTGACCTCGACGTGTCCGCGGATCAGGTCGTCCATCTCGACCCGTTGGTTCTCGGGCATCTTGAAGCGGATGACCCACTGATCACCACGGTCGATGCGTTTGCGGACCTCGTCGGCCGGCAGGGCCAGCGAGGTGGCGAGTTTTTCGCGCACGGTATAGTTGTAGGCGAAGGCTTCGCCGCGGGCTTCGGCCTCATGACGCAGGGTGTCGAGTTCCTCGGCCGAGTCGAAGGCGTAGTAGGCCCATCCGTTCTCGACGAGTTGCAGGGCGTATTTGAGATAGATTTCGCGCCGTTCGCTCTGACGGTAGGGGGCATGCGGGCCGCCGACTCCGACCCCTTCGTCGATCTGGATTCCGCACCATTTGAGCGATTCCAGGATATACTCTTCGGCTCCGGGGACGAAACGTTGCGAATCGGTATCCTCGATACGGAGGATCATCGTGCCCTTGTGTTGCCGGGCGAAGAGGTAGTTGTACAGGGCCGTGCGGACACCTCCGATGTGCAGCGGTCCCGTGGGACTGGGTGCAAAACGCACCCGAACAGGTCTTTCCATAGAAATTATCTCGTTATGTCGTTTATTCGTATCGTATCGTGAGTTTGGCAGCCTCCACCTGCACCCCCCCCCTCTGATGCTCCGGGTTATTTCACGCGGTATTCGATCCGCATGGTGATACGGGCCTTTTTGTTGCGGCTTGAGGTGTTGAACGAACCTCCGGCCGAGAACTCTTCGTTGGTGTTGGCTCCGGTGATCTGGAAGACTCCCATGCGGGCCGAAGCCACGCGTCCGATCCTTGTACCGGCATTCACGGCGATCTTCTCGGCGCGCATCCGGGCATCGGCCGATGCGGTTTCGATGAGTCCCATCTTCACGTCGTCGAGTTTCGTGTAGTAGTAATCGGGGGCGTATGCCTCGATCGAGACGCCTTGGGCGATGAGCGAAGAGATCTCGCGCGAGATGGTCTCGACCCGCTCCACGTCATGCGATTCGACCGTAAAACGCTGCCGCAGCTGATAACATTTGAAGCGTTCGCCGGCCCAGGTTCCGTTGGCGTTGTAGATCGGATCGAACTGTTTGTTGACGTTGACGAATTCGAAGACCACGGCATCGCCCGGGAGTCCCTGTTTTTCGAGATATTGCTGGACCTTGGCCTTGCTCTGTTCGAGTTGGGCATATCCGGCTGCCACCTGCTGGGCCTCGGCCGTGAGGGTGGCGGACCAGACGATCAGATCCGACGTGAACTCCGTTTCACCGAGTCCCGTCACGACGATCGTATCCTGAGAACGGTACTTGTAGGTGTAGGCCCGGGCCAATACGGCGGCACAGATGACGGCTGCGATTCCCAGCAGAATGTACTTTGCGTTTTTCATGGTCGGCAGGTTTTCGGTTTGTGATTTCGTGTGTACTCAGACTCAGACATTGAAGAGGAAGTGCATGATGTCGCCGTCCTGAACGACATAGTCCTTGCCTTCGATGCCGATCTTTCCGGCGTCGCGGCAGGCCTTCTCCGATCCGAGTGCGACATAGTCGTCGTACTTGATGACCTCGGCGCGGATGAATCCCTTTTCGAAGTCGGTATGGATGATTCCGGCGGTTTGCGGGGCCTTCATGCCGCGGGAGTAGGTCCAGGCGCGGGTTTCGTCGGGACCTGTCGTGAAGAAGGTTTCGAGATTGAGCAGCTTGTAGGCCGCCTTGATCAGACGCGCCACACCGGACTCTTCGAGCCCGAGGTCTTCGAGAAACATCTGACGCTCGTCGTAGCTTTCGAGTTCTGCGATGTCGGCCTCGGTGGCTGCGGCGATGATGAGCATTTCGGCCTTTTCGTCGGCGATGGCCTCACGCACGGCCTCGGTATAGGCGTTGCCCGTTGCGGCACTCTTCTCGTCGACGTTGCAGACGTAGAGAACCGGTTTGTCGGTCAGCAGGTTGAGGTCGGCAACGAGTTTGCGGTCCTCCTTGTCGAGTTCCACGGTGCGGGCCGAGCGTCCCTGTTCCAGGACGGACTTGTACTGCAACAACAGTTCCACGGCGCGTTTGGCATTCTTGTCGCC
>CALUKK010000079.1 GCA_944321205.1 uncultured Alistipes sp. | reverse complement strand
AACTCGCCGCGCACCACGTCGACCCGAATCGTCACCCAACCCTTGTCGGTGAACTTCAACGCGTTGGACATCAGATTATCGGCGATCTGACGAATGTGGAAGGCATCCCCCTCCACGATTCTGGCGGCACCCTTTCCGGTCTCGAACCGGAGTTCCAGCCCCTTAGCCGAGGCCGAAGCGGCGAATCCCGCCCGGATGGTCTCGAAGAGCTGCGCCGGATTGAACGCCACGCGATGCACCTCGATCTTGTTGATATCCAGCCGATAGAAATCCAGCAGGCTGTTCACCAGCGCCAACAGATGTTCCGAGGAGTCCTTCATGTTGTGCAGATAGAGCGCCTGCCGCTTGTCATCGGTCAGTCGCGACAACAGATCGATATACCCCATCACCGAACCCAGCGGAGCCTTGATGTCGTGGGTAATGGCCAGCATCAACTGCTCGCGGGCCGCCAGCAAGGCCTCCTTTTCGCGATTCGTGCGCTCCAGTTCGCGTCGATAGCGATTTCCGCGGTTGATGTCCCGCCAGAGCACCCCCACGAAAAAGAGCATCAAGAGAATCGAGCCACCCGTCACCCCGCCCAGAATATGCGACGTCCGGCGCCGGATACCCTCGGAACGGCGGATACGCCGCATCAGAAGAGCCGTATCCTCGGCCTCGAAGTCGAGAATCAGACTGTAAATCTTCGTATTTACCAGGTCGTTGCTGTAACTCAACCGCAAACCCTCCTGCCAGGCATGGTCGTAGATCGAGAGTCGATTGCTCGTAACGCTGTCCTGCAACGCCTGAAGCACCAGTTCAATGGTATCCCGCACCACGCCGACGGGCAACATCGTTCCGATCTCTTCGTGGCGCGAGATCACCACACTCGAATCCTCCCGCGGCGTAAAGAGTTCGGCCACCCGCTGCAGGAAGGGACGTTTGGCCCGGGCTTCGGCCAGGGTATCCCGCCGTACGACACGGCGGAAGGGTGTCGTATCGGCCACGATGCTCGTCTGGGGGCCGATCAACTCCCGGATGCTCTTGTCCAGCAGTCCGGCCGTCGAACCGGCCCGGATGGTCTGCCGCAGGTTCATCGTCCGGCGCTCCTTGTCGGCCAACAGCCGGGTGATGCTGTCCAGCCGCAGGGTCTGCAACGAATCGCCCTCGACCGTCAGCGAACGCAACGAATCGATACAGCCCCTCACCCGCCGCAACTCGCTGCGATAGCGGTTCTCGTAGGAGGAGTATCCGGCGATCATCAGCTGTCCGTAGCTTTCGGCCTGATAGAGGTGGTAGAGGGTCCGGTTGACGGCCATCCGTTTGGTATGGAGCAAGGCATAGTCGCTGTCGGGTGTCGAGAAGCGGACCACCGCCCGATAGACGTAGGCGATGGCCAGGATACTCACGGCCACGAGCAGCACATATCCCGCAACGATCTTGGTTTTGACGAATTTCGACTCCTTCACGCCTTCAAAGATACGCAAAGTTCCGCCAACGAACAACCTTCCTCCGGAGGTTACACGCCTCCAAGCCCCGGACAGCGGAGGAAGAGTCTGCGAAATTTTATCGTTAAACGATAAATATTTTTTGACATTCACAATTTGTGCGTATATTTGTGCAGGATCCCGCAACGATCCGGAAACCGTCATCCCCTAAACATGAAGGATTTACTCTCGGTCGAGCATGTCTCCAAGCGTTACGCCGCCCACACGGCGCTCGACGATGTTTCACTCGTTATTCCCGAAGGTTCGGTCTACGGGCTGCTCGGTCCGAACGGCGCCGGGAAGACCACCCTCATCCGCATCATCAACCGTATTACGGCACCCGATACCGGCCGGGTTCTCTTCGAGGGAGACGAAATCGCCCCCGAGGATGTCCGCCGCATCGGCTATCTGCCCGAGGAGCGGGGACTCTACAAAAAGATGAAAGTCGGGGAACAGGCACTCTTTTTCGCCCGGCTCAAGGGTTTGTCGCGCCGCGAGGCGACCCTGCGGTTGAAACAATGGTTCGAGAAGTTCGGCATCCAGAGTTGGTGGGACAAACGCGTCGAGGAGCTCTCGAAGGGCATGGCCCAGAAGGTTCAGTTCATCGTCACGGTCCTGCACCGTCCGCGGCTGCTGATCTTCGACGAGCCCTTTTCGGGTTTCGATCCCATCAACGCCAACCTGCTCAAGGAGGAGATCCTGGCGCTGCGCGACCAGGGGGCCACGGTGATCTTCTCGACCCACAACATGTCGTCGGTGGAGGAGATCTGCGACCACATCACGCTGATCAACCGCTCGAAGAACATCCTTTCGGGGCGTGTCGACGACATCCGCCGGCGCCATGGCGCCAATATCTTCGAGGTGGCCTGGCGCGGTGACGAGGAGGCGTTGCGCCGGGCCGTTGCAGGTCGCTGCGAGATCCTCGAAGGGGCCGAAAGGGAGGAGTCCGTCTACCGGACGCTGAAACTCCATGTGGCCGACGACGACCAGGTGCGAAGTGTCATCGCCGCGATGAACGAAGCGGTCGAACTGCGTTCATTCCGGGAGATCATCCCCTCGATGAACGACATTTTCATCCGGGCCGTGAACGGCACCCTCTGATCCGCCCGGGCAACCCCAAAACCGAACAAGCCATGCCGACATCCAACATCCTGCTGATCATCCAGCGCGAATTCAACGAACGGGTCCGCAAAAAATCCTTTCTTCTCTCGACACTGATCACCCCCTTTCTGATCATCGCCCTGATGGCCGCGCCGGCCTTCATCATGAAATACTCGCGCGGGGAACAGAAACGCATCGCCGTGATCGACGACAGCGGGCTGGTCGCCCCATACCTCGAAAGCAACGAAACGGTCCGCTTCGAGACGACGAATCTTGCACCCGACGAGGCCCGCAAACGGTTGAGCGATCTCTTCGGAGTCCTCTGCATCGGCTCCGACATCCTCGAGAACCCGAACGACGTACGGCTCTACGCCAACGCCTCAACATCGCTCTCGCTCGAAAGCAACATCACGGATCAGATCGCCAAGATCCTCGAAACCGAGAAGCTCAAGGCCTACGACATCAAGGATCTCGACCGCATCCTGGGGGAGGTGAAGACCACGGTCGCAATGCAGACCTTCCGCAACGACCGGTCGCAGGAGGGGGATTCGCAGGCCCAGTCATCAGCCGCCGCAACGGCTATCGGATACGTATTGGGCTTCATCCTCTACATGTTCCTGATGATCTACGGTTCGATGGTCATGCAGTCGGTCATCGAGGAGAAGAACAGCCGCGTGCTGGAGGTGATGGTCTCGTCGGTAAGGCCTTTCGACCTGATGATGGGCAAGATCCTCGGCGTGGCAGCCGTCGCCGTGGTTCAGATCCTGCTGTGGGGCATACTGGTGATGGTTGTCGGGGGCTTCGTGATGCCGCGTCTGCTGCCGGCCGAGGCGTTGGCCGGCGTGCAGGCCATGCAGCAGGGGATGCCCGACACCGTCTCGATGAGCGGCATGGATCCCGAGATGCTGCAGGCCGTGGCCGCCATGACCGATCTGGGCTATATGCTCAAGATCTTCGGCTGTCTGCTGTTGTTCGTCGTGGGCGGCTACCTGCTCTATTCGGCGATGTTTGCCGCCGTAGGATCGGCCGTTGACAACGTCCAGGACGCCTCGCAGCTGCAGATGCCCATCACGCTGCCGATCATCCTCGCGCTGCTGATGATGCTCGCCGTCATCGAGGATCCCAACTCGCAGCTGGCCTTCTGGTTCTCGATCATCCCCTTCACCTCGCCCGTGGTGATGATGGCCCGCATCCCCTACGACATCCCCTGGTGGGAGATTCTCCTCTCGCTGACGCTGCTTTACGCCTCGTTCGTGGGGATGGTCTGGCTGGCCGCCAAGATCTACCGCGTGGGGATCTTCATGTACGGCAAGAAACCCTCTTTGAAGGAGCTTGCCAAGTGGATGCGGTACAAATATTGACCCCTTCCGCAGCCCGGCAGCGTCCCGAATCCCCGGCGGAAAGGGTTTGTTTTCCGGGAGAAAGCCAATTTTCTGTTATCCGAATAACAGTTTTACTGAAAATTTTTCATAAATTTGTCGCGGATTCGGTGGGCCACCGCGGACACGCGATTCCGGAAAGGGATATAATTTCTACAAAATACTTAAAATCTAAGAGCTATGATTTCGATCGACAACTACGATTTCAAAGGCAAACGCGCGATCATCCGCGTGGATTTCAATGTGCCCCTCAACGAGAAGGGCGAAGTAACCGACGACACGCGTATCCGTGCCGCCATGCCGACGATCAAGAAGGTCCTCTCGGAGGGCGGATCGGTGATCCTCATGTCGCACATGGGCCGTCCGAAGAAGAACCCCGATCCGAAATATTCGCTCGAACAGATCATCCCGGCCATTGAGAAGAACCTGGGCGTGAAGGTCCAGTTCGCGGGCGACTGCATGGGTGAGAAGGCTGCCGAAATGGCCAAGAACCTCAAACCGGGCGAGGTGATGCTGCTGGAGAACCTGCGCTTCTACGCCGAGGAGGAGGGCAAACCCCGCGGTCTGGCCGAGGACGCCACCAAGGAGGAGAAGGATGCCGCCAAGAAGGCCCTCAAGGAGGGTCCGCAGAAGGAGTTCGTCAAGAAGCTGGCCTCGTATGCCGACTGCTACATCAACGACGCCTTCGGTACGGCACACCGCAAGCACGCTTCGACCTACCTGATCGCCAAGCACTTCCCCAACGACAAGATGTTCGGTTACCTGATGGAGAAGGAGGTCAAGGCCATTTCGTCGCTCATGGAGGCTCCGCAGCATCCGTTCTGCGCCATCATCGGCGGATCGAAGGTTTCGACCAAGATCGGAGTGATCAAGGCCCTGATCGAGAAGGTGGATTCGATCGTCATCGGCGGCGGCATGACCTACACGTTCGCCGCAGCCCAGGGCGGCAAGGTCGGCAACTCGATCTGCGAACCCGACATGTTCCCCGTAGCGCTGGAGATCCTCGAGCTGGCCAAGAAGAAGGGCGTAGAGCTCGTCATGTCGCCCGACGCACTGATCGCCGATGCCTTCTCGGCCGACGCCAACACCTCGACGGCTCCGGCCGACAACATTCCCGACGGTTGGGAGGGTGTCGACATTGCCGACGAAGGCAAGAAGATCTTCCGCGAGCACATTCTCGGCTGCAAGACCATCCTGTGGAACGGCCCGGTAGGCGTCTTCGAGATCGACAAGTTCGCCACGGGTTCGAAGGAGGTGGCGCTGGCCATCGCCGAGGCCATGAAGAAGGGAGTCTATTCGCTCATCGGCGGCGGCGACTCGGTGGCCTGCATCAACAAGTTCGGTCTGGCCGACCAGGTATCCTACATCTCGACGGGTGGAGGAGCGCTGCTTGAGTACATCGAATTCGGCACGCTGCCCGGCGTTGAGGCCATTCGCGAATAGACCTGTTCCGAAGAAGCAATCCCGCAGCGGAGATTTCCGGCACTCCGGAGGTCTCCGCTTCGTTTCAAAACCCGAACACGATCATGAAACGTATCATTTTTTTAGCCGCAACCGTCGCCTTTATGGCCTCCTGTCAAAACATCCAGACGAAAACTCCGGCCCTCGATCTTTCGAATTTCGATCTTTCGGTGGCGCCGAATGCCGATTTTTACCAGTACGCCACGGGCGGCTGGCAGAAGAACAACCCGCTCAAGCCCGAATTCTCACGCTACGGCTCGTTCGATGTCCTGCGTGAGAACAACGAAAAACGCATCAACGCCCTCTTCCAGGAGATGGCCAGGACCGAGGCTGCAAAGGGCAGCGTCGAGCAGAAGATCGCGGACCTCTACAAGATGGGGCTCGACTCCGCACGGCTGAATGCCGAAGGGGCCGCACCGCTGACCGCCGACCTGCAGATGGTCGACAATCTCACCGACCGCGCACAGCTTCCCGAAGTGCTTGCGAAGATCCACATGGCACTGGCCAACCCCTTCTTCGGCATCGGTGTGATGGCCGACCTGATGGACAGCAACGTCAATACGCTCTACGTCGGCCAGTCGGGCATCTCGATGGGCGACCGCGACTACTATGTGGCCCCGGAGAATGCCCGGATCAAGGAGGCCTACAAGGCTTACCTGGTCAAACTCTTCACGCTGTGCGGGTATGAGGCCGAGGCCGCCGCTACGGCCGCAGCCGATGCACTGGAGATCGAGGATTCGCTGGCCGAAGTCTTCTTCTCGAACGTCGAGAAACGAGACATCCCCTCCCAGTACAACCCGATGACGCGCGAGGAGTTCGCCCAAACGTACGACGGTCTGGACTGGAACGCCTACTTCGCCGGCATGGGTCTGGAGCAGGTCGACCGGCTGATCGTGGAGCAGAAGCGCGTCATGGAGCGCGTCAACGAGCTGCTCAAGACGCTTCCGCTCGAAAAGATCCGCCACTACCTGGCCGCCCAGATCATCAACGGCGGGGCCTCGTCGCTGAGCGATGACTTCCAAACCGCCACATTTGAGTTCTACGGCCGCACGATGTCGGGGCAGCAGGAGCAGAAACCCCGCTGGAAACGCGCCATGTCGGTACCCAACGGACTGCTGGGCGAGGCCGTGGGCGAGATGTACGTGGCCAAGTATTTCCCCGAGAAGGACAAGCAGCGCATGATGCAGCTGGTAAAGAACCTGCAGACATCGCTCTCGCAGCACATCGCCGCCCTGGACTGGATGTCGGACGCTACGAAAGCCAAGGCTCAGGAGAAACTCTCGTCGTTCACGGTCAAGATCGGTTATCCCGACAAATGGAAGGACTATTCGACGCTCGAAATCGACCCTGCGAAGAGCTACTATGAGAATCTGCGCAATGCGGGGATCTGGGCCACGAAGGACAATCTCGACAAGTACGGCAAACCCGTCGATCGGGCCGAGTGGGGGATGACGCCGCAGACGGTCAACGCCTACTACAACCCGACGACCAACGAAATCTGCTTCCCGGCCGCCATTCTGCAGCCGCCGTTCTACAATCCGGAGGCCGACGATGCGGTGAATTACGGAGCCATCGGTGTGGTGATCGGCCACGAGATGACCCACGGATTCGATGATCAGGGCCGACAGTTCGACAAGGACGGCAACATGAACAACTGGTGGACCGAGGAGGATTCCGAGGCCTTCAAGGCCAAGACGGAGGTTCTGGTCAAGCAGTTCGACGCCATCGAGGTTCTTCCGGCCAAGGACGGGCAGCCGGCACTGCACGCCAACGGCGCCCTCTGCCTGGGTGAGAATATCGCCGATCAGGGGGGGCTGCGCGTAGCCTGGACAGCCTACCAGAACTCACTCGAGGGCAAGGGGCATCCGGCTCCGATCGACGGCTTCACCGATGCCCAGCGTTTCTATCTGGGCTATGCCACGCTCTGGGCCCAGAATATCCGCGACGAGGAGATCGCCCGTCTGACCAAGCTCGACGTACACTCGCTGGGCAAATGGCGCGTAAATGCCACGCTGCGCAACATCCAGGACTTCTACGACGCCTTCGGGATCACCGACGGTGCAATGTTCCTGCCCGAAGAGGAGCGTGTGATCATCTGGTAACCCCGGGGCCGGAGAGGGGGGGGCAGGAGGCCGCACAAAGGACCGCGCAAGAGGTCATACAAAAAACCGCACAAGGGCCGCACAAAAAACGACCAAAGGCCATGCAAAAGGTTTCACCCCAACCTTTCCGAACGAAAAACCGTCCGACTTTCATCGGACGGTTTTTTTTGCAGGATTTCGGACCGCAAGATACCGCACCAAAGGGTGAATGCGGGAGGAGATTGCGGCTCAATAAAAGGTGCCTTTGGGAGCGAAAATCGCGTAGCCGAAGTTGAAGGTCAGATACATGTTCTTCCAATCCTTCAGATCGTATTTCGTCAACGAAAGACTCACCGGCCCGATCGGTGAATGGTAGACAAGCGATGCTTCGGAGATATAATGCCACCGTTTGTCGGGCTCGTCCAACGGATTGAAATCCCTCTTTCTGCGGAACATCGCATAGAAGCCCGTCCGGAAGAAGAAGTTGGGCATCAGATCGAAGGTGGGCATGATACCTCCCGCCACGAAACGATCGGAGCGGTAATCGGGCATGAAGACCATCCGGGCATGGGAGACCGGGGCATATTCGGGCATGGCCATCAACGTGGCGCTCTCGGTCTGGAAGGCCGGTTGATTCGTGTAGACGGCATCGACGTTGAGCCCGAAGGAGAACCAGCTGCTCTGAGGCAGATCGAAGAACTTGTTCCACGTAAAACGACCTCCAAACCATTGGCGTGGCTCGTGGGAGAGGAACTTCTCGGCATTCCAGGGTTCGAATTTGTCCTTGCCGTTGATGTAGATGGCCGAGAGGTAGAGTTCCGAACCGCGCCGCGGATAGAGGAACTTGTCGAGCGTATTGCGGGCCAGCCCGGCACGAATCCCGAAGAAGGAAAAACGCGAAAGATCGGTATCGTCGGCAAAGAGTTCCTCCGAATCGTAACGGTAATTGACATGCCCGACATTGGCTCTCAGCGCAACGACACTGCGGTGGGTCAACGGCAATCCGAGGCCTACGGAGAGAAAACTCTCGCTGCTCTTGACCTGCTCGGCGTTGCGGATCCGGGAGATGTTTCCGAAATATCCGTGCCGGAAGTTGCTGACCGAGAAGTTGTAGGAGTAGTCGATGAAGAGCGGTTCGATGGCATAGAAGTCCGTTCTTCCTCCGAGTGAGCCCCACGTATAGAGGGGTCCGAGATAGAGATCGGCGCCGAGTTGCTGCGAAACGCGTCCGATCCAACGATACCCGATTCCGATATATGCCTGGTTGAAGGCTGTCGAGGAGACGTTGCCGCCGATGGTGATCTTGAAGTTGGGGCGGGTTCTCAGACGGGTCCCGAAGGAGTAACCCCCGGAGATCGAATCGTAATGCACCTTCGGGAAATCCATCGTGAGATTTCCGTCCGCAAGGACCTCGAAGAGGTTGTTGCGCAACTCGTCGAAAGCCATCGGACGCTGTACGCCGGGGGTCCGGCGGTTCATGTGGAGGAAATCCCGGAGATAATCCCGCTGGTCGGGTTTAAGCCCTTCGAGATCATAGTCGTTGAAGACCAGCGGCGGGCATTTTTCGCGAAAGACCCGGCGGCGTTCGGCAAACCACGCGGAGTCGCGCCGATCGCCGACCTTTTCCAGGAGTTGCGGCATGACGGCCATGGCATCCTCGTATCCGGCATTCATGATCGCCTCGGCCTGGTCGAAATCGAGCATCGAGACCCCTACGGCGCGTCGGATCGTAACGCTGCGCTGCTCGGGGAGCGTGTAGTCGGTATCCTGCATGGCCAGCATGAAGGCCTGATCCATGATGTTGCTGTTCTCGCCGGGCGGGGTATTGCCGGCCGTACAGATCGAGCCGATGATCAGATCGGGATGGAACTCCGCATCGAGGGGTTTCCAGGGGAAATTGTCGTAAATGCCGCCGTCGTAAAGAAGCATCGAGTCGATCGACACGGGTTTGAAAACCAACGGGATGGACATCGACGAGCGGATCGCCACACTCAGATCTCCCGAGCGCATGACCACCGGCCGGCGGTGGTTCATGTCGCTGGCCACGCAGAGAAACGGAACCATCAGACGGTCGAAATCCCCGTTCGAAGCGGCCGTGGCCGGAGCGAAGAGTTCGATCAACGCCAGATCGATCTGGGTCGAGGAGATGAGATTGGTCGGGAACTGGAGGCGCTCACCGGCGGGATTCTCGAGATTCACACGCACGCTCAGAAACGAGGGATTGCTTCCCAGTTGTCGGTAGTAACTCATGTACCGGTTGGGGTCGATGCGTCCCGAGACCCACTCCTTGACCACTCCGGAGCTGACGATGGACCTCATTTCGGCGGGGGCATACCCCGCGGCATACATCGCGGCGATGATCGAACCCATGGAGGTTCCGGCCACATAGTCGATGGGTATTCCGTTCTCTTCGAGCGCCTCCAACACGCCGATATGATAAAGGCCCTTTGCCCCGCCACCGCTCAGCACCACACCGACCCCGTCGGCCTGGACCCGGAGCGAGAGAAGCAGCAACGCCACAAATGAGCCGATTTTACGCAACATATCTCAATTTTTTTATAACTTTGCACATTACTGAGGATGCCCTCAAAAGTAGACAAAAAAGAAACACACGCAAAATATGATCGACAAAATCAATGAACTCCTGCGACAAGTCGAGGAGTTCAAACCCAAGGCAGCCAACGAACTCGAGGAGTTCCGCATCCGGATTCTGGGCAAGAAAGGGGCATTGAATGCCCTGATGGAGGAGTTCAAGCAGGTGGCCCCGGAGCTCAAACGCGAAGTGGGCCAGCAACTCAACCGACTCAAAAACACCGCAACGGAACGTATCGCCACCCTGCGTGAGGAGCTGCAGCAGAGTGCGGCGAATGAGGTTGCCTCGTCGGGGGATCTGACACGTCCGGGATCGGCCGAACACCTTGGTTCACGCCACCCGATTTCCCTGGTCCGCAACCAGATCGTCGAGGTTTTTTCGCGTCTGGGCTATACGGTGGCCGACGGTCCCGAGATCGAGGATGACTGGCACGTCTTCTCGGCCCTGAACTTCCCGCCCGAGCACCCGGCCCGCGACATGCAGGACACCTTCTTCATCGAAAAGGATCCCGACATTCTGCTGCGCACGCACACCTCGTCGATCCAGGTCCGCACGATGGAGCGCCAACGTCCCCCCATTCGGGTCATCTGCCCGGGACGCGTCTTCCGCAACGAGGCCATCTCCTATCGGGCCCACTGCATCTTCCACCAGATCGAGGGGCTCTACATCGACGAAGGGGTTTCGTTCGCCGACATGAAACAGTCGCTGCTCTACTTTGCCAAGGAGGTCTTCGGCGAACAGACCGCCATCCGCATGCGTCCGTCATACTTCCCCTTCACGGAGCCGTCGGCCGAGGTCGACGTTTCGTGCAACCTCTGCGGCGGCAAGGGGTGTGCCGTCTGCAAGGGAACGGGCTGGCTCGAAATCATGGGTTGTGGCATGGTCGATCCGAACGTTCTGAAAGCCAACGATATCGATCCCGAGAAATACTCCGGATTCGCCTTCGGCATGGGAGTTGAGCGCATCGCCATGCTCAAATACGGAGTGAAGGACCTGCGCCTCTACTTCGAAAACGACGTACGCTTCCTCCACCAGTTCGATCAGGCGCTTTAAATCCTCGGGCACATGAAACGGCTCACGGCAATCACGATATTCAGCCTTGCCTTCTTTTCGGCGGCCTTTGTCTCCGGAAAGGGGGTGCGAAGGTCGTTGTCGGGATATCCCGATTCGTTGCCGAGCGTGTGGTTCTATACCGAGGGGATCAAACAGAGTACCATCGAGGGGGATACGCTCCGGGCCCGGGAGTCTTTCCAGGAGGCGATCCGTCGCGATTCGACCTATGCGCCGGCGTGGTATGAACTGGCCCAAAATCTGCTGGCCCCAAACCCCGACAAAGCGGTCAAGACGGCACGCCGGGCCTGGCAGCTCGATACGGCCAATCTGTGGTACCAGCGTTTCTACGGTCAGACACTGCTCATGACCGAACGCTATGACGAGGCCTTGCAGGTCTACCGCCGTCTGATTGCCGAGGATCCGAAAGATCCGGACAACTACCGCCTCGTGGCGGCGCTTCACGAACAGCGTCGGAGTCCCTTCATGGCGCTTGTGGCGCTTGATTCGGCCGAAGTCCGCTTTGGACGCATCCCGTTGCTGAGTGCCATGAAGCGACGGCTTCTGGTGGCTACGAACCAGGTGGACAAGGCCCTCGACGAGGCCCGGGCCATGGTGAAAGAGGCACCCTATGATGCCGGGAATCACGTGGTGCTGGCCGAACTCTATGCCGCCGACAAACAGGATTCGCTGGCCCTGGCCGAGTATCGGAAGGCCTTGTCCATCGACTCCACGAATGTTCAGACGCTGCTGTCGCTGAGTGATTTCCATGCCCGGCGTCAGGATTATCGTTCGCTGCTGTCCGTCACGCGCAAACTCTTTCTTTCGGATGACCTGCCTCTGGATATGAAGGTCAAGCGTTTCGAGAGTTTCACCTCCGACACGCGCTTCTATCGGGAATATTATTTCCAGTTGAACGATCTGGCCTCGACGCTGGCGATCCGTTATCCGAACGATCCGCAGGTCGTGGAGCTCTATGCCGGCCACCTGATCGCCTCCGGAGAGCTGGAACAGGCCCTTTCGCTCTACAAGAACCACCTCCAGGACCGTCCGCCCGTCGAGGAGTATTACCGCATGGTGATCGACATCGAGAGTTATCTCCAACACCCCGATTCCGTTGAAAAATATCTCTCCCGGGCCCTGAGCCTTTTCCCGGAGAAGGTCGATTTCCACCTTTCGAAGGGGCATGTCATGCTTCAGACGAAGCAGTATGACAAGGCGATCGAAGCCTATCGCGAGTCGTTGCGTTATGCCGACCGGGATTCGTTGCGCAGCGTCATCTGGGGAATGATCGGGGATACATGGCATCAGCGGGCCATCCTCAACGACTCGATTCCCGAGGAGGAGCTTTTCGCCCGGACGAAGGCCGGCAAGCGGGAGATCCGGCGCCACGACATGAAGCAATGCTACAAAGCCTACGAGAAGAGTCTCGGGTATTGGCCGGACAATGCGTTGGTACTGAACAATTACGCCTATTTTCTCGCCTTGGAGGGCCGGGATCTGGACCGGGCCCTTGTCATGGCGAGCCGCGTGGTGGAGCTTACGGACAACAACCCGACCTACCTCGACACGCAGGCCTGGGTCCTCTACAAAATGGGATGTCTAGAGGAGGCCCGCAAGCTTTTGCAGAAGGCCGTGGCGCTCGACGGACAGAAGAGTCCCGAACTGATGGTTCATTACGGAGACGTTCTGCACGAATTGGGAGAGCAGTTCATGGCCGAAATCTATTGGCGGCAGGCGTTGGAACAGGGTTACAACGTCCGCATGATCGAGCGACGCTTCAAACAGCCCGCGCGATCCAAAACCACCGAATAGTTCAACGAGATGAAACCAGCCAGCCTTCTGACAGTTGTTTTTATGCTCTTCGCCTGCGGGGTTTCGGCCCAGACCGACAGCCGTGTCGAGAAGCAGAAGCAGATCATTGCGGACCTGGAAAAACGCATTGCCAACGAGGAACGCGAGATTTCGAAACTGCAAAAGGGCCGTGCGGACAATGAGGAGCGGGTCCGGCGGCTGGCGCGACAGATCGACTCCCGGAACCAGCTTTTGGATGAAACCGAAAAACAGGCCTCCCGGCTGCGTGAGGAGATCGCCCGGAAGGACAGTGTGGCGGGCGATCTGAACTCGACACTCGAACGTTCCCGGGCGGAATATGCCGGGATGGTCCGCGAGGCCTACCGCAACTACCGTCACAACAACTACCTTACC
>CALUKK010000078.1 GCA_944321205.1 uncultured Alistipes sp. | reverse complement strand
GTCACCTCGCCGCGACCCGTGAGGGCCACCAGGCGTTTGGTGGCCGGAATTACGATCTTCTCGCGGTAGAACCCCTCGCAGACGAGGATGCGTGTCGTGTCGCGCCCGAAATCGGGAACGGCGGCGACGGCCTCCGTCAGGGTGAAGAAGTCACCCGAGCCATCCCGGGCTACCACAAAATCCGAATCGGTCAGGTGTTCGGCCAGCTCCGGAAGCGTTGCGGGCAGCTGTGCGGCGATCATCCGCGCCACGGTGCGCGCCCCGCGGACGTTGAGATGCGTATTGTCCTCCCGGCCGTCGGGCCACAGCGGGCAGTGCCCCGCCCCGACCCACATGTAGTAGCCGCGCGAAGCCTCGTCTCCGAGCCTCTCAACCCACTCCCGGGTCAACCGCTCGGCATCGATCAGCGGCACCTGCTCCCCGGCAGCCACGCGGCGTGCGGCGTCGAGATAGGCGCCGTGCGTATCGTCGAGCCGTCCATCGGTGAAGTGGCGCCGCACCACCGAAGTCAGCACCACCGGCACGGCATCCCGTCCGCGCGCCTCACGGATGTAGCGCCGCAGATTCTCGGCATACTGTTCCGGCGAGGCGTAGCGCGTCGAATCCTGTCGTTTCTGGTCGTTGTGGCCGAACTGGATGAAGAGGTAGTCTCCCGTCCGCAGGTCGGCCAGCACCGCGGCCCAATGGCCCTCGTCGCGGAACGACTTGGTCGAGCGGCCGTTCAGCGCATGATTCAGCACCTCGACCTCCTCGTCGAACAGCGGCTCGAACATCTGCCCCCAACCCCGTTCGGGATTCTCCTTCGACAGGTCCTTCGTGGCACAGGTCGAATCGCCGATCAGGTGGACCCGCAGCGGCGCCGCCGTCGTCGTCAACGCCGCCAGCACCCCTATCAGCATCAAAAATCGTCTCATCCGTCCGTATCTTACCCCGGGGTACAAGTTTCGGGTGCGGAGTCCCGCACCCGAATTCCACGGCCCGGGCCCTTCCCGATCAATTCAGTGGCGTATAGGTTCCTCCCTGAACCTGGGCCGCCGTGATGTCGCGCACCAGGTAGTGGAGATAGACCTCCAGATTCGTATAGAGTCCCTGCGGATCGAGCGTCTTCGTCCTGCCGTCCGCAGCGTTGTTCCTGTCCAGACCGAAGAGAACCTCGTAGTAATCGGGGATGCCGTCGCCGTCGCTGTCCGTGGCGGCACGGGCGACCTGCTCGACCGTAGCCGACAGCTCGGGATAACCGTCCGAAGCCACCTTGCCAAAGGCCTGTGATGCCGCTACCGTATCTTCCGGGCGGTCGATCACGCCGTTCTTGCTGCCGTTCGAACCGTTCATGACGTTTGCCTTGCCGTTTTTCACATCATCGGCCAATCGCTTGTCGACCGCATCGCGGATCAAAGATGCTCCGGCATACTGAACCGTCCGTTCGAAAGCATCGGCAGCCGAATGCTCCGTCACATGGCAACTGCGTCCGTCGACCGCTATGGCAAATGCCGCAGTCGGGAACTTCGCCTCACCCAGCTGGCTCTTCGAGGCATCCTTCGTGGTGAAGCCTTTCGAGTTGTCGGCCGTCACGGCCGCACCCTTCGAGGCATCCGAAATCGACGTATCGAGCATATTGTCACGATAGTAGACCTCTGTCGGTCCCGCATCGTAGGTCTCCCCGTCCGTCGTATAGGCACAATCGACCTGGTAGAAATATTCGCGGCGATGACCCGTATCGGTTCCCTCCTTGCCTTTGGAACTGATCGTTTTGCCCAAGCCGTTGACCGAAGCCGGCCCCCACTTGTAGTAGTTGCCCACGAAGTTGATATGCGCCCCCTCGCCGCCGTAGGCCGGGAAGTTGCAGAAGTTGTAGACCACGTTGTTGCGGAAGTCGATCATCCGCTCGTCGTTCGAGAAGCCGCTCGATCCGGAATGCGTTGCGGCCACGCCGTTCTTAAGCCCGGTAAAGACATAAGCGTTGGGCTCGTCAAAACGCGGATTACGCGAATCGTGATGGGCCAGCAGGTTGTGGTGGAACGAGGCCGGAGCGCCACCCCAGATACCCCCGTAGCCGTGCGAGCCCTTCGAGTGGCCCGAATTGTGGAGGCTTTCACCCAGCAAGCACCACTGCATCGTGAAGTTCTTGTTCGCATAGAACGACGCACACTCGTCAACACACCACGACATCGAGCAGTGGTCGAGGATGATATCCTGCTGATAGCGACCCCAGATCGTATCATCGCCGTCACTGACGTTCGCATCGCCCAGGCGGAAGCGCAGGTAGCGAATGATGACATTGTTCGCCTTGATCGTCACGGGGAAATCCCGCAGGCAGATGCCGTCGCCCGGAGCCGTCTGGCCGGCAATCGTCAGATCTCCGTTCTTGATCTCCAGCTCCTTGGTTAAAGCAATGGTTCCCGCTACATCGAAGACAATCGTGCGGGCGCCCGACTGGGATACGGCATAACGCAACGTGCCCTCCGAGCTGTCGTCCGTCAGTTTGGTCACGTGGTAGACCTCGCCGCCGCGGCCCCCCGTCGTGTACATGCCGCCACCCTCGGCCCCCGGAAAGGCCCGAACAACGCCGTCGTTCTCGTTGGCCAGCGGAAGACCGAACATCGAGCCGTCGCCCGGCTGCGGATCATCCGGTTCGTCCGGTTCGTCGGGGTCAGGCTCCACCCCCTCGCTCGTAAAGGTGACATAGTCCGAAAACGGCGAATCTTTCCATACCGCAGACCCGACAGGGGCCACCGCACAAACCCGAACCCGGTAGCTCTCGCCCGCCGTGAGTTCGAAATCATGGGAACTGTATCGCGTTGTGGCCGTCTCCTGCGGCGTTGCCGCCTCCCCACGATAGAATTCATACGCATAACGTACGTTCGAAACAGCCTCCGAAAGACTCCACCGTACGTTGGCCGTCATGCCGTCCACCGTTACGTGCACCTCCGGAACCGGAAGCTCCCGGACAGCATCTAAGACCTCTTCGGCCGAATTGCTGCTGCATGACCCTACGCAAAAAAGGACACTCAGCCCCAAATAGGAATAGAAACGATTCATCTTCGATCTCTCTGTTTGTTATTTTTGTTTTATTTTCACTTCCTGCGCTGCAGCCCCCGAAAGAAGGGCATTCTCCGGCGAAATCTGCGCCGAGCGGATCTCCACGTCTCGGTTGCGGCTGCCCGTCACCCGCAGCGCCGTCGGAAGGTCCTCGGGGCAGGTGAAATCCTCGACGCGAAGACTCTTCACGTTGTTGAGCATCAGCGCCGGACCCTCCCTGGAAATGATCTGCACGTCGCGCAGCGTGACGTCCGACGACTCGTTGATCCGGGCACCCGTTGCGGCGTAGATGTGCGTATTCTCGACCGTCACATGCTCGACGTTCATCTCCGGCAGTCCGTTGAAGTACATCGCGCGGCGCGCCCCGCGGCACCAGACGTTCTTGATGTGGATGTTGCGGAAGGCCGGCGTCGTCTCGTCGACGGGCTTCGGCTCAAGGTCCGTAACCGCGTCCGAACCGCCCTCGGCAAAGGCCTCAGAGGCCGATTTGCCTCCGTAAAAAAGGTCGAACAGAAGCGGCTCCTGAAGAATGTTGTTCATCGTGATGTTCTCGATCCAGATGTTCTCGACAACACCACCCCGGCCGCGCGTCGACTTGAAACGAAGACCAACGTCCGTTCCCGAGAAGATACAGTCCGTAACCAGAACGTTCCGCACACCGCCCGACATCTCGCTCCCCACAACAAAACCGCCGTGTCCGTGAAAAACAATGCAGTTGTCGACCAGAATATTCTCGCACGGAATGCCCCGCTTGCGGCCCGCCTCGTCCTTGCCGCTCTTGATGCAGATGCCGTCGTCGCCCACGTCGAAGCGAGAATCACTCACCACCACGTTCCGGCACGATTCGATGTCGATACCGTCGCTGTTCTGCGCGTAATCCGGGCAACGGACCGTGATGTCGTGCACCGTCAGGTTGGTGCACATGGCCGGATGAATGTTCCAGCAGGGGGAGTTCTGGAACGTTACACCCTCAAGCAGCACATTCTCGCAATGATGCAGCGAAACCATCACCGGACGCAGAAAGTCGTGCATGCGCTCGAAATCCTCCCGCGTGGTGGCCCACGTCGAGACGTTCTGATCGGCACCCGTCGTGGCTCCGAACCGGTAACTCTCGGAGGGGTACCACGTCCTGCCGTCGTCCGAAAGGACTCCGCCGCTTGCAAGCTTGGCCCGCCACTCGCGATCGGTGAGCTTGTCCCGCTTGACGGCACGCCACGCATCGCCGTTTCCGTCGATCACGCCCCGACCCGTGATGGCAACGTTCTTCGCCCCGCGGGCCGACAGCGGGGACTGGCACCGCAGCGTATTGAGACCCTCGAAGGTCGTCTCGACAAGCGGATAGTGCGAAGGATCGTCATCGAAGACGATCATCGCATTCTGCGTAAGGTGCAGTTCGATGTTGTCCTTCAGCACGATGGGGCCCGTATACCAAACCCCCTCGGGAACCGTCAACCGGCCCCCGCCCCGTGCCGCAAGCGTATCGATGGCCGCGGCAAAGGCTTGCGTATTGAGGTGATGACCGTCTCCCACGCCGCCAAAGTCGGAAAGACTCACCCTCCGCGCCGGAATCTCCGGACGAAGAACCGTCGGCATCTCGAAGGGAACTTCCTCCGCCGACGACGTCGGTTCCGTCATTTGCGGCGAACATCCCCAGCCCGTCAACAGAGTCACGACCATGGCGCTAAACGTTACATCCTTGAAGTTCATAAAGCAGGCAGTTTTATTCGGTAGCCCTGACAATTCGCGCTTTTGCACGTTTCAGGTATACAAAAGTACAAACCACCCTCCGTTCGAACCGGGAATTTTTGACGTAAACGATGTACTTTTTTTCAAATCCCGGAAAAAAGTCCGCTCTTCAGGCCGCTGCCAGGGCCCGATACCGTTGCGAAGTCAACGGCCCGGCGGCCGTCGCTGCCTCACCGAAGCCGTTCGACTCGAACCGGACTCCGTGCCGCAAGCACCGACTGTCGGAGTCGCTCGAGACACTCCGCATCGCTCAGTCCCTCGAGCCATTCGCTCCGCCGCCAACACATTCCGAATGCATAATCGATATGTCCGCATGAATCGGGTGCCAGTTGGAAAAGATAACTCGTCGGGTCATCCTGCCGCGAGACGATCTGTCCGGCGGGAAGCGCCACGGCCAGCCCCACACTCTCGCGCTCCCACTTGAGCGTATCGTTCTCCGGGAAATCGCGCCCCCAGGCCGCCACCCAGTCCGGACCGCGTTCAACGCGGTGTTCGGCCATCTTCATGACCCCCGTCGTGAAGACCAGACCGGAGAAGTCCCCTTCGATGCGGTTCTCGACCTGCACCTCCCCGTGTCCCGCATAAAGCACGTAACGCGACGTCATGGCAATCTCTCGGCCGCAGTAGCGCCACCCCTCGACCCGCATCTCGACAACCGTCCGCACGGGACCCCGGGCCAGTATGCGGGCCTCCCGCCGGGCAAAATCGGTGATGTGGATCATCTTCCGCTTCGAGGCATCCCACCCCTTGAGCGTCCCTACGCCTACCGACCCGAAAACCCGCAGATTGTCGTACCCCGAACCGGCGGCCAGCCGCTCCGCCGTGGGATACCACATCGTTTCGGAGAGTTCGAGCCCCGGATGCTTTTTACCATAGGTATCGATCGTCTGCTTCTTGTCGAAATAGATGCGGTAGGCCGCGTATTCCGACTCGAAAGCCGGGCCATGGTGGTGCAGCCGATGGTACATGTCGTCTCGGGTCGAACGGACCGTATCGGCGGCCTGCAGCCTCTTGTCGTCGCGTTTCAGCCACATCTGGGCATGGACCCGGGCCGGAAAGCGCTGCCGCAAGGGCCTCGACGAGAAGACCACGCGGAACTCCCGGCTGCCGGCAACGTCCGCCACGAAGGCCAGTTCACCCAGCGGCCGGTCCAGTTGCGAGGGGATCGTCTCTCCGTTGGAGGTGACCGTGGCGCTCACGGCCCAGTCCGGAATGTCGCGGAGAACGACCGGGCAATCCCGGCGCTCCCCGCAGGCCGTCACCCGATAGGTATGACGAAGGGTGCGGGCCGTCGCCCCAAACACGACACCCAAGGACAGCACAATCAACAGAATCCGTTTCATTTTCATATGGTTATAAATGTCTCGTTGCAGGCGTACGTCTCCACTCGGGAAGTCCGTCGATCCCGGACAGGAGAGGCTGCACGATCCCCCGGAATCCATAAAAGCCCCGGCCGTTCATCGTTGCAGCACCTCGTCCCGTCGGTTCCGGATCCAGATCGACGTTTCCGCAAAATTAGGAATTTTAGCCCACATTTATTTTGTATTTACACAAAAAGATCCTATATTTGCACACCCTTTCGGAGCAAGGCTCCGGAAGCGTGCCCGGAGAGATGGGTGAGTGGCTGAAACCACCGGTTTGCTAAACCGACGTACGGGGCAACCCGTACCACGAGTTCGAATCTCGTTCTCTCCGCCAAGAAACAACGCAAAAGATTGCAAATCCCTG
>CALUKK010000077.1 GCA_944321205.1 uncultured Alistipes sp. | reverse complement strand
TCAACGAGAAAAAGTCGCGTTTCTTCTCCTCAACGGGATTGGTTGCCTTCGGGCGCAACGTCCGACGAATCAACTTTTCAAGCCACTCCCGCGTAACGGTCGATTTATCATCGGTTGCCTCAATCGTATGCTCGATCACGTCGACCAACTCTTTCAGTTTCGCCCGCTTGGACAGCAGAGCGTTCCGCTCCTCGCCCGGTATATTCGGAATGTTGATGTCGTTCTTCTTGCCCCAACGTTTGCGATCGATCCAGATGCCCGACGGCATGCGCAAACGCAGTTCCCGCGAAATGTAGACCCGAAAATTGATCTGAGACTCCCCGGCACTGTTCTCTCCCTGAGCCAGTACATACGTGACTTTTGCCATATACTCACCATTTGATGCTTCGCAAATATATGATTTATATTTGAATACAGCAACAAATCCGTGTCCGCACCGTGTCCGCATTTATGAAAAACGCCTAAAACAAGAAAGGTAAATATTCATCTGTATGGATTTTAAAACACTATAAAACAAATAGTTATAAAATAATCTAAAATTCAACCATTCGCAACCGTTTGCACGGATTGGTCCTTGTCCTGGGCACCAGGAGCCGCGTTGGATAAAAATCCGACGCGGTTTTGCTTTTTTCGTATCCGCACCGTGTCCGTCCAAAGGCGTAAACCGGCAAATCACCCCAAGGCAAACTGCCAGCAACCGAAAGCTTGCGGTATCTGACAAAAGGAAAAACGGGACACATCCTTGAATCCATGCATCCCTTATCGCCCCGGACGGCTGAAGGAATCAGGATTTCTTCGCCTTTTCCATGATCTGCAGAAAACGCTCCCTGTAGGTTCGACCGATCGGGATGGAGACCGAGCACTCCCTTAAACGCAATTGCCCGTACGAATATTCCGCCACCTGCGACAGCGCCACGACAAACGATTTGTGGACCCTCAGAAAACCTCCCGACGGCAAGAGTCCGAGCGTGCGCTTGAGGCTGGTCCGTGAGAGCGTGTATTTGCCGTCACGACGATATACCTTCGTATAGTTCTCCATGGCCTCCAGATAGAGAATCTCTTCGATGGGAATAACCACATTGTTGTACTCCTGCCGCAACGTTACGACACTCCGGGGATCCACCTTCGAGCGTGCCTCAATCCGAAGCAAAGCCTTGTCGACCGCCCGTTCGAAGCGTTCATAGGCAAAGGGCTTGTGCAGAAAATCAACGGCATCCAGATCGAACCCGTCCAATGCATACTGGGCGTAGGCCGTGGTGAAGATCAGACAGCAGTCCGGTGGAAGGGCCGCCGCGATCTCCAGTCCGTTCATGCCGTTCATCCGGATATCCAGAAAGACCAGATCGGGCTGGAGCCGGCGGATCGCCTCCAGCCCCACGTGCGGTTCGCTGAAGCTCTCCAGTTCCAGACCGCCCTTGCGGCGGCAGAACTGTTCGATGACCAACAGCGCCATCGGTTCATCGTCGATGGCTATGCAACGAATCGTCTTCATGACTTGTGCAGTTGGATGACGAGTCGAACACGGTAGATACCGTCCCGCTCCCCGGTTGCGAGCTCGAAACGTCCGGGGAAGAGCAGTTGCAGCCGTTTGCGGCAATTCTCGATTCCGATGCCGGGCTGTGATTCTTCCCGTCGCCGCATGATGGCATTTTCGGTGCGGAACACCAGTTCGCTGCCGCGCAGTTGCAGACTGATGCGAATCGTACAGTCGGTCTCCGACGAAACACCGTACTTGAAGGCGTTTTCCACAAAGGTGATGAAGAGCATCGGAGGTACCAGCACCCGGTCGTTATCGATCTCCTCGGTCAATTCGATCCGGGTGTGGTTGTTCAGCCGCAAACGCTGCAGATCGACATACTGACGGATATACTCCCACTCTTCGCAGAGCGGAATCAACTCCCGGTCCGCCTGTGCATACATGTAGTGCAGGATGTTCGAGAACTTCACGAAGGCCGACTCCGCACGGTCCGATTTCGACAGCGTCAGCGCATAGAGCGTATTGAGCGTGTTGAAGAGAAAGTGCGGATTGATCTGTGCCTTGTAGAGGGCCAGTTCGGCCTTGTTTTTCTCGGCTTCGAGCTCCTGACGCGAAAGAATCTGGTGAAAAAGCTCAAACGTCAATTCGATGGCCAGCGAGAAGCCCGTCACGACGAGGAAAAAGAACCAGATGGTTTGCGTCCGCATGTTGTGGCGGGCGATCTGCTGTCCCGGATCCAGGGCGGCATCGTTCTCCGACATCGGGAAATGGGTGAGCAGCTTCGTCACAACGGCCAGCACCAGGATCAGCAAAACGATCCGCAGGTACTTGCGCTGCAGAAACAGATGAGCGGGTCTGACCCGGCGATAGACGAAATAGAGCCCGTAGATATAGACCACAAGCGTGAGAAGAAATGCCGGCCGGTGCACGATCCAGCGGTCCACGGGCAGCAGTGTGATGACCAGCGGCATGATGACCAGACAGAAGAGCAGATCGACATATCGGGCTATACGGGTATGCTTCATGAAAACGGTCCTCGCAACGATACAACGATACAAAGATACGATTTTGCGACTTGAAATCACACTCCCCGCGCCGGACGTTCGTCATCACATTCCCTCTGTTGATCAACACTTGCTTTTTCATCCGGCGGCATCTTGCTAAATTTGTCTGTAATGGAAGGCTCCGCGTACGGGAAAATCTCCCCGAACACAGGATGCAACGAGTAACCGTCATGTCATATAATCCCGGAAAATGAAGAACAGAATTCCTCTTCTCGCTTTGGTAGTGCCGCTGTTGAGCGCCTGCTCGGGCGAACAGACCCGACCCTCCGCCGAAGAATACAAACTCCTGACCGTAAAGTACACAAACACAACCCTTCAAACGGACTATGCCGCCACGCTGCGCGGCCGCCAGACCGTGGAGATCCGACCCCAGGTCAGCGGATTGATCACCGAGATCCGTATCGACGAAGGGGCTCCGGTCCGCAAGGGCGAGGTGCTCTTTGTCATCGACCAGGTCCCCTACCGGGCAGCTCTCGAGACGGCGCAGGCCAATGTGAAGAGCGCCGAAGCCGGCTTGCAGACCGCCCGGCTGACGACCCAGAGCAAGGAGGCGCTTTTCAGCGAACGGGTCATCTCGGAGTTCGACCTCGCCATGGCCCGCAACCAGCAACTGGAAGCCGAGGCGGCGCTGGCACAGGCCCGGGCCCAGGAGACCAACGCCCGCAACAACCTCTCCTATACGGAGGTCAAGAGCCCCGTCGACGGCACCACGGGCATGATCCCCTACCGCATCGGAGCACTCGTCGACAGCAACATCGAGGAGCCGCTGGTGGATGTCTCGGACGACCGCCAGATCCATGCCTACTTCTCGATGGCCGAGAACCAGATGCTCGATCTCATCCAGCAATACGGTTCGCTCGAAGAGGCCCGTGCGAAGATGTCCGACGTCACGCTGCGCATGGGCAACGGCGCAATGTACGAGCTTGCGGGGCGCATCGACGCCATCAGCGGAACCGTCGACGAGGGAACCGGTGCCGTACGTCTGCGGGCCGTCTTTCCGAATCCGCATCACCTGCTCCGAAGCGGCGGCAGTGCCACGATTTCGATTCCCACCCTTTTCCGGGACCGCATCATCATTCCGCAGTCGGCAACCTACGAGTTGCAGGACCGGATCTTCGTCTGGAAAGTGGTCGACGGCGTGACCCGGTCGGCCCCGATCACCGTCTACAAGTACAACGACGGACAGAACTACATCGTCGAATCGGGACTTGAGGTCGGGGATGTGATCGTGGCCGAAGGTGCCGGGCTGCTGCACGAGGGGATCCGGGTCGGAACCGCGCCCCAAAGTTCCGGACCGGCAACCGCCGCCGCCGTCAAAGCCGTCTCCGACACGGTCCCGGGTACGACCGACCAGGCAACCCCGCAGACAGAGACGGCTGTTGAGACTCTTCCGGTGTTCGAATCCGTAAAATAGAAAGGCCCCATGACGATACGAACCTTTATCGACCGCCCCATTCTGGCGGGCGTGATCTCCGTGGTGATCCTCATCCTGGGGCTTATCGGGCTTTCGCAGCTCCCCATCGAGCAGTTCCCCGAAATTGCACCTCCGACGGTCAGCGTCTCGGCCTCCTATACCGGAGCCAATGCCGAAACGGTCCAGAAAAGCGTCGTCGTACCCCTCGAAGAGGCCCTCAACGGCGTCGAGAACATGATGTACATGACCTCCACGGCCTCGAACAACGGATCGGCACGCATCTCCGTCTATTTCCGCCAGGGCACCGACCCCGACATGGCCACGGTCAACGTCCAGAACCGCATCGCCACGGCCCAGGGACAGCTTCCGGCCGAAGTCACGAAAAGCGGCATCAACGTCCGCAAACGACAGACCAGCAACATCAAACAACTGGCCGTATACAGTCCTGACGACTCGTTCGACGAGGCCTTCCTGACCAACTACATGAAGATCAACATCGAACCCCGTCTGTCGCGTATCGCCGGCGTGGGCGAGGTCAATGTCTTCGGCTACGACTACTCGATGCGCATCTGGCTCGATCCGGGCAAGATGCTCAAATACGGACTCATCCCGGCCGACATCTCCACCGTCCTCGCCGAGCAGAACATCGAAGCGGCAACCGGAACCCTCGGTGCCGAATCGAAAAACACCTTCCAATACGTGCTCAAGTACCGCGGACGCTACGAAAACGAGGTCGACTACGAGAACATGGTCATCAAATCACTGCCTGACGGCCAGGTGCTGCGGCTCAGAGATGTGGCCACCGTCGAACTCGGCACCCGCGCCTACGACTACATCGGCGAGGTGAGCGGACACCCCGGCTGCAACATCATGATCTCCCAAACCTCCGGATCGAACGCCAACGAGATCATCGAGGAGATCGACCGTACGATCGCCGAAATCTCCAAAACCCTCCCCAAAGGGATCAGGATCGTCGATCTGATGAGTACGAAGGATTTCCTCGATGCCTCGATCCGCAGCGTCATCAAGACCCTGCTCGAAGCCATCATCCTCGTCGTGCTGGTGGTCTACGTCTTCCTGCAAAGTCTGCGCTCGACCTTCATTCCGGCCCTCTCGATCATCGTCTCGCTCGTCGGGACGTTCGCCTTCCTCTACGCCGCGGGCTTCAGTCTGAACATGCTGACGCTGTTTGCCCTGGTGCTGGTCATCGGTACGGTGGTCGACGACGCCATCGTCGTTGTCGAGGCCGTGCAGGCCAAGTTCGACGAGGGATACCGTTCGGCCTACCGCGCCACGATCGATGCCATGGACGGAATCACCTCGGCACTCGTCACCACCACCTTCGTCTTCATGGCCGTCTTCATCCCCGTGAGCTTCATCGGCGGAACGACCGGCACGTTCTACACCCAGTTCGGATTGACGATGGCCGCCGCCGTAGCCATCTCGCTCATCAACGCCCTAACGCTCAGCCCGGCCCTCTGCGCCCTGATCATGACTCCGCACCAGACGGGCGGGCGGGGAGACAAACTGAGCTTCTCGTCCCGTTTCCACATCGCCTTTGATGCGGCGTTCCAGCGGCTGGTCGCCCGATACAAGTTCGGCGTACAGTTCATGCTCCGCCGCAAGTGGTTGGCCGGAGTTCTGCTCGTTGCGGCAGGAGCCGGTCTCGTCCTGCTGATGGCCACGACCAAAACCGGACTGGTTCCCAACGAAGACATGGGAACCATCTTCGTCGACGTGCGCACCTCCCCCGGCAACAGCGTCCAACAGACCCGGATCGTCATGGAGCAGATCGACAGCTGTCTGAGAACCATTCCCCAAATCCGAATCTACTCCAACATCACCGGAAACTCGATGCTCAGCGGTCAGGGCGCCTGCAACGGCATGTTCACCATCCGCCTTCGGGACTGGAGCGAACGCACCTCTAAGGAGGATGCCATCGAGGCCGTCATCGCGGAGATCTCCCGCCGCACGGCCTTCATCTCCAGTGCCGAGATCATGCCCTTCACCCGCCCGATGATTCCGGGATACGGGGCCAGCAGCGGATTCGAACTCTACGTCCAGGACCAGAAGGGCGGTTCGATCGAGGAGCTGTTGAAATATACCCGACAGTTCATCGACGCCCTGAAGCAGCGCCCCGAAATCGGTCGTGCCTCCACCTCGTTCGACACCAAGTTCCCGCAATATCTGGTCGAGGTCGATGCCGCCCGCTGCAAGCACAACGGTGTCTCGCCCTCCGACGTGCTGAGCACCCTTTCGGGCTACATCGGCGGCAGCTACGCCTCGAACATGAACCGTTTCTCGAAACTCTACCGCGTGATGGTGCAGGCGCCGCCCGAATATCGCCTCAACACCGAATCGCTCAACAACATCTTCGTGCGCAACGATGCGGGCGAAATGTCACCCATCAGCCAGTATCTGACCCTTACGCGAGTCTACGGTTCGGAGATCCTCACACGCTTCAACCTCTTCTCGGCCATTCAGGTCAACGGTGCCCCGGCCACGGGTTACAGCTCCGGACAGGCCATTGAGGCCGTACGCCAGGTGGCCGCCGCAACACTCCCGACGGGTTACGGGTTCGAATTCGGAGGCATGTCACGCGAGGAGTCCTCGACGGGCAATACCACGACGCTGGTCTTCGTCATCTGTGTCGTATTCATCTATCTGATTCTTTGCGCGCTGTATGAAAGTCTATTCATTCCGTTGGCCGTGATTCTCTCCGTGCCGTTCGGACTGGCCGGGAGCTTTCTCTTTGCCAGATTGTTCGGACTCGAAAACAACATCTATCTCCAGACGGGGCTCATCATGCTGATCGGCCTGCTGGCCAAGACGGCCATCCTGCTGACCGAATATGCCTCGGACCGCCGACGCGCCGGCATGAGCATCCCGCAGGCTGCCCTTTCGGCTGCCAAGGTGCGTCTGCGACCGATTCTGATGACCTCGCTGACGATGATCTTCGGCATGCTGCCGCTGATGTTCGCCTCGGGCGTCGGCGCCAACGGGAACATCTCGATCGGCGTCGGTACGGTCGGCGGCATGCTGATCGGAACGATCGCCCTGTTGTTCATCGTACCGCCCCTGTTCATCGTCTTCCAGTGGCTGCAGGAGCGCTGGATGCCCGAGCGCCGCCGCGACGAGGAGCCCCAACCCGAGCTCATCCACCCGGAAACAGACGCCCGCTCATGAAATACATCATGCTGACTTTATCGCTGCTTGCCACGCTGGGCATGAGCAGTTGCCGGGTCTACCGGGCCTACCAACGTCCCGATCTGCCGGAGGTCGACAGTCTTTACCGACAGTCCGTTCCTACCGACACGGCCTCGCTGGCCGACCTCTCCTGGCGGGAACTCTTTACCGATCCGCTGTTACAGCGGCTTGTCGACTCGGGACTGATGCACAACAGCGATCTGCGGATTGCACAACTTCGCGTGACCGAAGCCCAGGCCTCGCTCACGGCTTCGCGGCTGGCCTATCTGCCTTCCGTTTCGCTCACGCCGCAGGGGACGGTAAATGCACCGGAAAAGGCTCCGACAACCCGAACCTTCGACCTTGCGGCCTCGGCCGAATGGGAGATCGACCTCTTCGGCAAACTGTTGAACGAAAAACGCGGGGCCGCGGCAACCCTGGCCCAACAAGAGGCCTATCGACAGGCGGTCGAGACGCAGTTGGTGGCGACAATCGCCAACAGCTACTATACGCTGCTGATGCTGGACCGGCAGCTGGAAATCTCACGCAGCACGGCTGGAATCTGGGCCGAGAACGTGCGGGTCATGCAGGCCCTGAAGCGGGCCGGGCAGACGACCGAAATGGCCGTGGCGCAAAGCGTGGCGGAGCAGTCGTCGGTCGAGGGTTCGGTGCTTACGCTCGAACGCCAGATCAACGAGACGGAGAATGCACTCTGCGTGCTGCTTGGCGCAACGCCCCGAAGTGTCGAACGCTCATCGCTTGACGGGCAGCAATTCCCCGATTCACTCTCGACGGGCATTCCGCTGCAACTGCTGCACCGCCGCCCGGACGTGCGCCAGAGCGAAGCGGCCCTGGCCACAGACTTCTATGCCACGAATACGGCCCGGGCAGCCTTCTACCCGTCAATCACGCTCGGAGGTTCGGCCGGCTGGACCAACGCCGCCGGGGCGGTCGTCTCCAATCCCGGACAATGGCTCTTCACGGCTGTCGGATCGCTGGTCGAACCGCTCTTCGCGCGGGGCCGGAACCGGGCGAATCTGAAAATTGCCCGGGCACAGCAGGAGGAGGCGCTGGTGAACTTCCGGCAGAGCCTGTTGACGGCCGGAGCGGAGGTAAACGACGCCCTGGTACAATGGCAGACGGCCCGGCAACGGCTCGAACTGGACAACCGGCAGATCGAGGCGCTGCGTTCGGCCCTGCACAGCGCGGAACTGCTCATGCAGCACAGTTCCCAAAACTACCTCGAGGTGCTTACGGCCCGGCAGTCGCTGCTGCAGGCCGAACTTGATGCCGCCTCGGACCGTTTCGACGCGATTCAGGGCGTTGTCAACCTCTACCATGCCCTTGGCGGCGGATATTGAGTGCGGTGGCAAAAACAACGGCAAACTGTTTCGAGAGATCCGTTGTACGGGAAGGGAGATCCATCTGCTCCGGGCTGCCGCATAACGCCCGGGCTACGGTCGGGCCGGCGTTCGGGAGGGGCGATCATGTCCGAAAGCACCCTCTTCGCCGACAATGCAACGGACCGCGAGGCCTCAGTAGCACAGCTCCAGGACCCGTTCGGCATACCGTTCGCCCAGAAGCATCTGGGCTTCCCGGGTGAAATGAATCCGGTCGGGATTGGCCGTACACCCCTCGGAACTTACGCAATCGCTGTAAGGGATCCGACTTGAAACGTCCCGCAATATTTGGTTGAACGCACCATAATCCTCCCGCCAGGATCCCAGTTCACCGGCAATGAACGGCAGCCGGGGCATTCCGAGATCCGCACGCAAATCTTCGACAAAGCGTTTCAACACCGTCAGGTAGTTCGAAACGAGTGTGTCACGAGCATCCGACTCACCCTGATGCCACAGAATCGCCTTGATCGTACCGTACTTGCGGGCTTGCCGGGCCCGGGATACGATCTCCCCGTAAAGCTGCCGACGGTTGTAACCGATGCTGCTCGCGTCCTGGATCAGATCCGCATCCTTGCGCCACTGTCCGATCGAAGAACCGCCCAGGGCATTCACCACCAGAAGGATTCTGCGACCGGTCCGGGCCGCAACCCTCCGGGAAAAGGCATATCCCGGCCCGATCTGTTGCCAGGAAAGATCCTTGCGTACGCTCGAATAGCGATTCAAGGGATTGGTCGCCGGAGTCGGACGGCCCTCGTCATCCAGCAGCCAGACCCCTTCGATCGGAGCGAGGTCTTCGGGCTGCATCCTGCCTCGTCCCGCCATGTTCGACTGTCCGATAAGCAGGAAAATGTCGTATTCGGGTTCCGCATTCCGCGGCATTTGCCGGACCGGCTCCGCAACGGCCGCACTCCATCCGACCGTTAAGAGCACCAGCCACAGAATTCTGATTCTCATATCATCACCTGTTGGGTTCATCGTTTTTGCAAAGATACTCTTTTTCGAGGTTCACACACGTCGTGGAGCAGGAAATTGCCCCGAGACGGCTTCATCCTCGCCGGCAGACAGTTCGGAGCAGAGCCTCACGAACTCCGACACGGCAGGACACTTCACAAGAAACGGCCCGGAAAGTTCCGGGCCGTTTTTCAGAAGATCGGAGCGGAATCCCTACTCGTCGAGCGAGTGACAGATCCGCTCGTTGATGCTCCGCAGACGCTCCGCATCCACCTTCATCACCTTCCGGTCGTAAGTCATCAATCCGTTGACCTCGATCTCCACGTCCGTCGTCTGGGTGTAGACGGCTGCCGAGAATCCGCTCGGAATGAGTCGCGACAAGGTCTCGGCATAACGCTCGTATTCGTCGGTCACGGCCTTCGGCGAATCGAAACGGACATAACCCCAGTTCCGGTCGGGTTCCCAGAGATGATCCTTCAGCACCAGACCGATACCGCCGTATTCGCCCAGAACCGTTGCCCGATTGTGGTCGTAAAGATAGAGTTCCGGGGCCGGATAGTGGTGCAGATCGAGCATGTCACCCGTCTGGTAATGATTGCCTCCACTGGCCGGATTCACCAGACGCGTCGGATCGTAAGCCTTCGTCCATTCGGCAATCTCGACGGTCTTGAACTGTCCCCACGCCTCGTTGAAGGGAACCCAAACACCGATCGACGGGAAGTTGTAGAGGCAATCGATGATCTCCCGCCACTCCTTGCGATAGCAGGCCTCGGATTGTGCCGAACGGTGTTTCTCCTCGCCGGTGAAGTATTTGCGGTTCTGCCATTGCGGCATACCGTCCGCCTGATCGCCACTCGGCATGTCCTGCCAGACGATCATGCCCAAACGGTCGCAATGCCAGTACCAGCGGGCCGGCTCCACCTTGATATGCTTGCGGATCATATTGTAGCCCAGCTCCTTGGTCTTGATCACGTCATAGGCCAACGCCTCATCCGACGGGGCCGTATAGAGACCGTCGGGCCACCAGCCCTGATCCAGCGGTCCGAACTGGAACAACGGACGGTCATTCAACAGCAGACGCACGACGCCCGAACGGTCGCGACCCGTCGAGAACTTACGCATCGCCGCATAGCTCCGAACCTCATCCAGCGTCCGGCCGTTGCGCTCCAACGTGACGGTCATGTCATACAGGAACGGCGTATCGGGGCTCCAGAGTTTCGGCTCCGCCACGTAAAGCTCCGCAACACCTCCGCACAATGCCTCGGCCTGTGCAACCTGCGTCGTACCGTCGAAAAGCTGCACCCGAATCCGGTCGCCGGGCTGCACACCGCAAAGATCGGCCTCGACCCGGAAGCTCTTCCGATCCAGATCGGGCGTCGTCTTCAAACTCCGCACGTATTGCTGCGGAACGGCTTCGAGCCACACCGTCTGCCAGATACCCGTTACGGGCGTATACCAGATTCCACTCGGACGGTTGACCTGTTTGCCGCGCGGCTGAGTCCCCTCGTCGGTCGGATCCCAGACCCGGACCCGAAGCGTATTGTCACCCTTTTTGAGAGCCTCCGTAATGTCATACTCGAAAGGCGTGAAACCTCCGCTGTGAGTTCCGACATGCACCCCGTTGACCCACACGTCGGCCCGCCAGTCCACCGCTCCGAAATGCAGAAGAACCCGCTTGCCGGACCATTTCGACGATACGGTGAACGAGCGCTCGTACCACAACTCCTGCTGCGCTCCGACCCGGCGCCCGACACCCGAAAGGGAGGACTCGGCTGCAAACGGCACCAGAATCTCACCCTCCCATGCAGTGGGTTGCGTCCCAAGGGGAAGAATGGCATAATGCCAGAGTCCATTCAAATTTTGCCACTCGCCGCGGACCAGCTGCGGCCGCGGATATTCGGGCAACACCTGCTCCGGATCGAGCCGTTCTCCCCACTCCGTGCGGATACGGTCTCCGGCCGGTTTCCATTGGGCGTGTCCCGGCAGAGACATCAAAAGAAATGCCGACGCGAGCAACGTACAGGCAACTCGTCCCGGCAGCATCATCGATTTGTTCTTCATCTTGTTTCTACGGTTTCGATTAGTAATTGATTATACGCTTTATTTACGCTTCTCACAAAGATACGATGAATTTACGACTTCCAACAAAAAAATCGTGTCAAGAAATAGCAGAATTTGCGCTTCACAATCTTTCGGGGCCGGACGCACGCCAAAGACGGATCCTCCAACAATTTCCTGCCGGCGATCGGATTTTCCCGGAATTTTGACGTATCTTGGCAGAAAATCATCCGCCATGAACCATTCCGAACCGCAATTTATTCCCCTTGGCTCCCGACGCGACAGGGACTGGCCCGAAGTCTGGGATCTTTACGAAGAGTCGTTCCCGGCCTGCGAACGATGGGATGCCGCGTCCTATGACCGTGCCCTGGCCGATCCGGCCTTCGAGGCCGATGCCATCCACCTCGACGGAGCCGTCGCCGGGCTGCTTTTCCACTGGACCACCGACCACTTCCACTACGTCGAGCATCTGGCCGTCTCGCCCCGCCTGCGCGGACAACATCTCGGATCCCGGGCTCTCGAGGCCTTCTGCCGCGACCGTCGGGTCATTCTGGAGATCGATCCGCCCGAAGAGGGGATTTCGATCCGTCGGCTGCACTTCTACGAACGGCTGGGATTCGTTGCCAATCCGTACGACTACATCCATCCTTCCTACCGCGCTCCGTTCCATCCCCATCGGCTGGTGCTGATGAGCCGTCCGGAACCGCTTACCGACGACGAGGCACGCCGCTTCGCCGATTTTATCCGCGAACACGTGCTGAGCTATTCCGAGCACAAACACGCCGAATGGCCGCGTATCGAATGAACGGTCCCCGGGTGAAACGGCGTCCAGTCCGTCCTCCGTTTTCCAATGGATTGCGGCCGGGCCCGACGGATGCCAAGGCCGCGGATGGCAGCCAGACAAAAAAAGGTCCGACAGATGCTCTGTCGGACCTTTTTGTCGCATGGAGGGCTCGCCGGGCTACATCATCCCGACCACCCACTTCGTAAGGAAGTAGCCACCCACGACAAGCCACACGTAGAGCAGACCGGCCAGCACGAAGGGTTTGGCTCCCGCCTGACGGAACTTGTCGAGACTCGTATCGGTGCCCAGTGCCGTCATGGCCATCGTCAGCATGAAGGTGTCGATGTATTCGATCGTACCGTTAAGCGGAATCTCCCGCACACTCTCCACCCCGCACCAGTGCTGCAACAGTGAATTGAGGCAGATGACGGCGATGAATCCGAAGGCGAACCACGGAATCGTGATGCGGCTCTTTTCGGCTTTGGCCCCTGCGGTTGCAGCGGTTTCCCGACAGCGGCGTCCGGCCAGCGCGAAACTCATCACCACCAGCACCGGAGCCAGCATCATCACACGAATCATCTTCGTGATGGTGGCCGTGCCGGCGATGCCCAGCGAATCGGTCGGGTCCATGGCGTTGCCCGCCCCGGCGACATGGGCCACCTCATGAAGCGTGCTGCCCGTATAGATGGCCACCCCCGTATCCGAGAGGCCGTCGAGCAGCCCCGTACGGTACATGATCGGATAGAGGAACATCGAGAGGGTGCCGAAGATGACTACCGTCGAGACGGCGATGGCCGTCTTGTATCCCTCGCACTTGACGACCGGTTCGGCGCCCAATACGGCAGCCGCTCCACAGATGGCGCTGCCCGTGGAGGTCATCAGCGCCGTGTCGCCGTCGATCTTCAGCAGGCGTCCCAGCAGCACGCCCCCGAGGATCGTCACCGTAACGACCACCAGGTCGACCACCACGGCCGGGATGCCGACCGCCGCCACCTGGGCCAGCGTCAGACGGAATCCGTACAGAATGATACCCCAGCGCAGTACCTGCTTGGTGCAGAACTTGATGCCCGGGACCCAGGTCTCGGGGAGTTTGTTGCGCAGGCTGTTGGCATAAAGCATGCCCAGCACGATACCGACAATCAGCGGGCTGAACGAGAGCCGCTTGACGACAGGGAAGCTGGCGATGTAGAACGCCGCGAACGAGAACAGTGCGATCCGAAGCATGCCGTGGAGCGTATCTGCCCGACCGCCTGTTTCCAACATACGATAACTTTTTCTTTTTCCGGCCGCAAAGATCGCACCTTTTATCGAAATCCTGAACAAACGGCGGTTATCTCCGATAATCTCAGGTTATAGCGAAAAGGCGGCGGGACGCGGGCGGAGAAGAGAAGCAGGCCGCGGTGACGAACCGGGAGGCGGGCAAAAAAGGGAAGCAGGTGGCGGTGACGGACCGGGAGGCAGGCAAAAAAGGGAAGCAGAGCAGGAGAGAGCAGCGGGCCGCGGTGACAGGCCGGGAGGAGAAGATAGCGAAACTCGTCAGCCCCTTCAGCGATTGGCCAGGGCAAAATCCATGAACTGCCGCACAAGCCGTGCAGGATGCGCCTCGCCGTGTGCGAAAACAAAATCCCGAAGCAGCGTCAGATCCTCCAGATCGACAATCCGCAACGCTCCGCTGCGCAACTCGTCAACCACCGAAAAGGCCGAGACAATGGCCATGGCGTCACTGTTGCGTACGAAACCCTTGATCCCCTCGGTCGACCCCAGACGCATCACGACGTGCAGCTGCGAGAGGCGGATGCCCCGCTCGGCCAGCGCCGCGGAGATCACCTCAAGCGTTCCCGAACCGTTTTCGCGCAACACCAGCGGAATCCGGCACAGCATCTCCGCGGTGACGGACTCCATCCGGGCATGACATCCGCCGGGCCGGGCCACCAGCACCAGTTCGTCGGGCCGGAACAACGTATAGTGCAAACCCTGGCGCCGGCTGACACTCTCAACCAGCCCCAGATCGATCGCATGTGTCTCCAGGGCCTGTTCGATCTGTCCGCTGTTCCCGGAGAGCAGCGATACACGGACTTGGGGGAAACGTCCCGTAAATCGGGCCAGAATCGGCGGCAGCAGATACTGCGCAATGGTCGTACTGGCCCCCAGACGCAGTTCGCCCTCGGTCTGTCCCGTACAGAGGCTCATTTCATACTCCAGACGGCGGTAGTCGTCGGCCACCCGTTCGGCCGACTCCAACAACGTACGGCCCGCATCGGTCAGTTCCAACCGGCTCCCCCGGCGGGTGAAGAGCTGCACCTCGTAACGGGATTCCAACTCGCCGATATGTTTGCTGACGGCCGGCTGCGAGATATCCAGCTGTTCGGCCGTACGCGTAAAACTCAGCGTCCGCGCCGCCGTGATGAAGACCCTGAGCCGGAAATCATCCATGGCCTCAACCCAGATGCCCCTCGGCGGCAAACTCCGCCACGGAACGTATATAATGATCGATCGTCTCGCGCATCGACACGAACGACTTGCCTCCGGCGGCATTCTTGTGACCGCCACCGTTGAAATACTTGCGCGCAAAGAGATTGACGTCCACATCGCCGCGCGAACGCAGCGACACGCGGATAAACTTGCGGTGGGCCAGGAACATGGCCGACATCTTGACCTTCTTGATCGTCAGGGCATAGTTGACAAAACCCTCACTGTCGCCCTGCTGGAACTGGAAACGGCGCATTTCGCTCTCCAACAGCGACATGTAGGCTACCGTTCCGTCCTGGATGACCTCCATCTTGCGATTGATGGCATAGCCGAAAAGCCGGGCCCGACCCTCGGTATAGGCATTGTAGACATTGTTGTGGATCGTCGGGATGTCGATGCCCTTCTCGACAAGCACCGCCACGGCGCGGAACAGTTCCGGCGTAAGGGTCGAAAAGGCGAAGTTCCCCGTATCGGTCATCATCCCCACGTAGAGCAGTTCGGCCATGCTGCGCGTGATGGCCTTCAGACCGCAAAGCGCTTCGATGAGGTTGTAGACCAGAAAACACGTACTCGACGATTCGGGGTAGGAAAAGGAGAGATCGAAACCTTCGCCCGGCGAAAGATGGTGATCGATCAGTACGCGTACGGCCGAGGTATTCTCCTCGATGGTCTGGCTGAGATTCTCCAGACGCGACACGGCATTGAAGTCCAGACAGAAGAGAATGTCGGCCTCCGCAACGGCACGTACGGCACGCCCTTCGGTATCGGTCTTGAAGACCACGACCTCGCTGATGCCGGGCATCCAGTCCAGAAAATAGGGATACTTGTTCGGGACGATGCAGGTGACCGTGTGTCCCATCGCGCGGAGCACTTCGGCCCAGGCGAGCGACGACCCGACGGCATCTCCGTCGGGATTGGTGTGGGACAGGATGACGACATGCCGGGCGGGGCGGTCCAACAGCTCCCGCAGGCGTTCGATATGCTCTTTCGACAATTCCATCGGATATTCAAGCGTTGGTGGGCTCGGCAAAGATACAAAAAAAGAGAAACATAGCAAACCGTCCCCCGATTCGGGGCATCCGGGAACTCTCCGGACCGGCCAATTACGCTCCACGATGGAGCCTTGGAGCCTTCTGCCGGGGTGCGGGAGGGCATGAAGCCGGGGTGTCGCGGCCGAACGGGTTTTCACGTCGGGTTTCTGTCCCGAATCGATCCACTCCAGGGCCAGAGACAGCAGACCGTCTTCGGGATCGCCCCAGTCGGCCAACTTGAAGTTGTTCTCCGAAGCCTCCAGATCGGGCGTGAAACCCTCTCCGTAGTCGGAAGATCCCTGGGCGTTCTCCGCATAGAAGGTGATCGGGCTTAAGTCATACTCGTAACCGTCCAGGATCCGGGAGCTGCTCTCCATGCCGACATTCTTGCCGTTGGTCGTGACGCCGATCAGCCGCACCTCGAGGCCCAGACCGCGCAGGCCGTTGATGAGCAACTCGCTGGCCGAGGCGGTTGTCTCCGAGCAGAGGAGGTAGATCCGCGCAAGTCCGAGCGAGACATCCAGCGCCGAAGCGATCTTGTCGTAGCTGCCACGGCCGCAGTCGGCGTTGCCGATCCGGAAGATTCCGACCGGCTCACCGGCGGCCTGACGGTCGGCGTTGTAGACCTCCTGCATGAAGACCTGGCCCTTCAGGGCATTTCCGGCCACGGCCGTACCCATCAGCACGCTTGATACGACGTGTCCGCCGCTGTTGTAGCGCAGGTCGAGAATCAGCTCCTCGACATCGGCCTCCCGGAACGTGGCGAAGGCATCGAGCAGGGCATCGTCGTAATAGAGGTTGAAGGTATTGTAGCAGAGATACCCGACACGCCGGCCTCCCTTCGTCGTCAGCACGTCGACCTTCCAGACGGGGTTGTCCTCGTAGGGCTCGATCCCATAGGTAACCTCGTGCGACGACTGGCCGTCGGCGTCCAATACCGTGAGGGTTACGCGTCCCTGCGGAGAGATGATCCGCTCGTACATCTCCTCAAGCTGCGAGGCGCCGAACGTCTTGCCGTCGATCTTTTCGATGTAGTCGCCACGGCGCAGCCCCGCCTTTCCGGCCGGGGAGAAGGGAGATACGCTGCTGATAAGAAACAGACAGTCCGTCCACGTATCGTCCCGATACATGTAGTAGATGGCGTTGATTCCGGTATCCTCGGCGGTCTCCCGCATGCCGCGTGTCGTGGCTGTGGCCTCTTCCGATTCGACCTTGTAGCGTTCGATCGTGGAGTAGAACGACATCCGCATGCCGTTTTCCCAGTATCCGTCGTCGTGGTTGACATCGTCCTGTGCGGCAACGTCCAGGAGAATCTTCTCCAGAAACGCCTTGTAATCGAGTGTATAATCGGGTGTCACCCGCTCCACGGCATCGTTCCACAGGTAATTCTGCTTCATGTAGTCGAACATCCACTCCTTGAGCTCCTGTTCGTTTTCAACTTCAACGGTCTCGTCGGATTCGGAGCCGCTGTCCGGAGTCCCCGTCGCGGAATCCGACGTCGTGCAGCCGGCACCGGTCAGCAGCATCAGCAACAGCATGCTCCGGCAAAGTTCTTTCATCAAGGTCGTTTCCATCGATTTCAAGGTTGTTCCATCACTTGTTTTTCGGGCCGGAGCCGGCGGCCGGACCTCTCTTCTCCGCGGAGGCATGCCACCGGCACCACGGCGCAATGCCGCACTCCGCACACTTCGGGGCCCGGGCCGTGCAGACGTAACGCCCGTGGAGAATCAGCCAGTGGTGTGCGATGGGCAGCAGCTCGCCCGGGATATTCTTTTCCAGGGTCAGTTCGGTCTGCAAGGGGGTCTTCGAACCCGTGGTCAGTCCGATACGCTCCGAAACCCGGAAAACGTGCGTGTCGACCGGCATCACCTGCTTCTGCCACAACACCGCTCCCAGCACATTGGCCGTCTTGCGCCCTACCCCCGGCAGGCTCTGCAACGCCTTCAGGTCGCTCGGGACCTCTCCCCCGAACTCCGCACAGAGTTTCCGGGCCATGGCGGCCAGATTCCGGGCCTTGTTGTTCGGATAGGAGATGCTCCGGATATACGGAAAAATCTCCTCGGCCGATGCCGCGGCCATGGCCTGCGGGGTCGGGAAGGCCTCGAACAGCGCCGGAGTCGTCATGTTGACCCGTTTGTCGGTGCACTGTGCCGACAGAATCACCGCAACCAGCAACTCATACGGATTTTTATAATGCAGTTCACTCTCGGCAACAGGCATATGCTCCGAGAACCAGGCGATAATGCCCTCGTAACGCTCTTTCGTCCTCATGGTTTTCGTGTTTTAGAACGTCTGAACAGAATCTTCTTGACCAGCAAACCCGCCCCTTCGGGACAGAACAGCAGCCTCGGAGTACGACGCACGTCCCGCCACCAACGGGCCAGATACTCGCCGATACTCCCCTGCCACGACAGAACCCACAATGCAACCGAGCTGCGACGCCGCAAAAGCCCGAAACGTTGGCGCCCCGTGCCGTAACGGGCCTCGAACCAGAGATCGATGTCCAGGATCGAATCGCTGAAGGCGATCTGTTCGGGGTAGGACTCACTGTGGCTCACGCTCCGGGCAAGGCGCCGGTGAACGGCCGTCGTATCCGGGAGGAAGACGATGCGGCTGCACGCCGAGAACCACAGCCACATCGGGGCATCGTCGGTCTTCCATTCGGGATGCTCCTCGGGCCGCACCTCCGCGTAGTAGCGGGCGATCAGCTCCCGACGGGCCACGGTCGTACAGTTGCTGATCGTCAAGCTGTTAACCAGGTGGTCGAAATCGGTATGATGCTCCGCATGATCGGGTTCCACGCGGTTTTCGGACATCCAGAAGCGCTGTGCCGCAGTGTAGCACATGCCGCACCCGGGATCCTTCTCCAGCACCGCGACCTGTTTCTGCAGCTTCTGCCGATCGCACCACCAGTCGTCACCGTCCAGGTAGGCGACATATTTTCCGCGGCAGGCCTCGAACGTCCGCCGGTAGTTGGCCCGCCAGCCGACATTCCCGTCCGATGTCACCAGACGGATCCGATCCGGAAAGCGGGCAACATACGCCTCACAGACGGCTCGCGTGGAGTCCGTACTGCAATCCTCCCCCAGAACCAGCTCCACGGCAAAGTCCGTCTGCTGTTCGAGGACGCTTTCGATGGCCCGGGGCAGATAGGCCTCGTGGTTGTAGGTCGTCATGCAGACCGAAACCAGCGGTGCCTGCGCCCCCGGGACCGGATCCATATGCGGTATCTTCTCCATCCGGGTCAAAGTTTGGTCAGTTTGGCGAACTTCGCCAGCAGGGTCTTTTCACCCGCATTGTCAAAGCGCACCACCAGTTTGTGATCCGTCGCCAGGGTCTCGATACGCTCCACGGTCCCGACACCGAACATCGGATGTTCGACACGCTCTCCCACGGCATAGGCGCTGGCCAGCAAACTCTTTTCACCGCCATGGCCGCCGTTCTCCTGCCCCGCCGGACGTACACCCACCCGGCGCAAACCTTCGGTCGACGTGCGCAACGGCCGGACCAGCGCCGGATCGGGCGCTCCCGAGGGGCGTGACGGCGATGCCGTCCGACGGGCGGCGGATCCGCCGCCCGACCCCGTTCCGAAATTCCCGCCCCGGCCGTAAGCCCCCGAAGAGGCTCCATTCCGGGATCCGAAAGCCCCCGATGACGCGCCGGAACGCACCCCCTGCTGTTTCTGCTGGAAACGATAATCGAAACGGCGGCGCAATTCGTCAATGGCCGAAGGCCCCTCCCCGGCAGGACGACGCTCCCGCTCCTCCTCCAGATCGACCTCGCTCTCGACATACCGCGGGTCGATCTCGCGCAGGAAGCAACTCGGACGCGAAAACTCCATGTTGCCCCACTTGAAACGCATCTCGGCATAGGAGATCGTCGCCGAAACCTTGGCCCGCGTCAGCGCCACGTAGAACAGACGCCGCTCCTCCTCAAGGCCGTCGGGGGTTTCCGAAGCCCGCTGCGAGGGGAAGAGATTCTCCTCAAGACCCACAATATAGACATATTTGTATTCGAGGCCCTTGGCCGAGTGGACCGTCATCAGGGTCACCTTGTTGCTGCTCTCGGGATCGTCCTTGTCCATGTCCGACATGAGCATCATGTTCTGCAGCCACTCCTCGACGGTTGCCACCTCTTCGGGCTGCCGCTCGCCGTTGCGGATCTCGGCGTCACAACGCTCCTTGAACTCCTGCATCGAGTTGAGCAGCTCTTCGATGTTATCGAGCGCCGAGGTCGCCTCGGGGGTGTTCTCGGCCCGGTAAGCGGCAAGGATTCCCGAACGGGTGGCCACCTCCAGACCGAAGTCGTAAAGTCCCTTGTCCGCCCGCACCAACGACAACGAACGGATCATCGCCACGAATTCCGACACCTTGCGTGCAATGGTCCGCTGCACGGCGTCGGCCGCCGGCTCCGCTACCAGCGCGTCGACCGCCTCCCACATCGAGACGCCGCGTGCGGCAGCCAGGTCGGCGATCCGCTGCACGGTCGTATCGCCGATCCCACGGGCCGGATAGTTGACGATCCGGCGGAAGGCCTCGTCGTCACGGGGGTTGATCACCAGCCGGATATAGGCCATCAGATCCTTCACCTCTTTATGGTCGTAGAACGACGACCCCTTGTAGATACGATAGGGGATGCCGCGTCGCCGCAGGTTGTCCTCCAGTACGGCCGACTGGTTGTTCGTACGATAGAGAATCACCGCCTCCGACCATTCGTCCCCCGCGGCCCGCACCTTGTCGCGCAGATCCGAAACCACCATCTCGGCCTCCTCCCGGTCGGTATAGGCCTTCAGAATGCGGATCTTCTCCCCACGGGGTCCCTCCGAGAAGCAGTTCTTCTCCATGCGCTTCGAGTTGTGGACGATCACCGAGTTGGCCGCCTCGACGATCGTACGCGTCGAGCGGTAGTTCTGCTCCAGCTTGAAGATCCTGGCATCCGGGTAGTCGTTGCGGAACGAGAGAATGTTCTCGATCTTCGCCCCGCGGAACGAGTAGATCGACTGCGCATCGTCACCCACGACGCACACCTTCGAATGGTGCTGCGACAGGCGCCGGATGATGACATACTGCGCGAAGTTCGTGTCCTGGTACTCGTCGACCAGAATGTACTGGAAAAGCTCCTGGTAGCGGGCCAAGACGTCGGGACAGTCCCTCAGGAGGATGTTCGTCTGCAACAGCAAATCATCGAAGTCCATTGCACCGTTGTGCTTGCAGCGCTGGCAATAGATGTTGTAGATGTTGCCGAACTCGGGAATCTGCAGCTGCCGGTCCTCGGTGGCCAGCGAGGCGTTGGCCAGATAGGCCCCCGGCGTGATGAGCTTGTTCTTGGCCAGCGAAATACGCGACGCAATCGATGCGGGCTTGTATTTTTCGTCCGGAAGATTCAACTCCCGGATCACGGTCTTGAGCAGGTTGCGGCTGTCTGACGTGTCGTAGATCGTAAACGACTCCGTGAAGCCGATCCGGTCGGCATTCTCCCGCAGGATGCGCGAAAAGACCGAGTGGAACGTCCCCATGCGGATGTAGCGGCTGCGGTTGTCGGGCAGCATCCCGGCAATGCGTTCGCGCATCTGTTCGGCGGCCTTGTTCGTAAAGGTCAGCGCCAGGATGTTCCACGGTTTGACCCCCTGTTCGATCATGTAGGCGATGCGCGAGGTGAGTACGCGGGTCTTTCCGGAGCCCGCCCCCGCTATGATGAGTGACGGCGAGTCGTAGTTGACGACCGCCGCCCGCTGGGCCGGATTGAGCCCCTGCAGTATCGGTGATTCGTTGGATTCCATGTCCGCAAAGGTAATAAGAATTCAACGAAGAATGCCCTCCGCGCAGCACTATATTTTTGCGGATGGGGACCCGGGAACGGTCCGTTTTTTGCTCCTCCGCACCGTTCCCGGGCGCTTCGCCGCGTCCGGGAAATCCGTTCCGGAGCCCCTTTGCCCCGGAATTTCAACGTCGAACAGAAATATTTTTTCGAATAAAATAATATCTTTGCATCCGAATCGTTAAAAAAATACATCGACACCCTCCGATCTCGTTCCTCACTTCTTTTCCGGGGGTCTGCAAAACGCCGCCCGTGCGACGTGCGACTCCCCTACGGCCTCCCGGCCGGGGCGATGCTTGCCCACCCCCGATCAGGAACAGCGAACGAGCCCGCAGAGAGTCCCCCAACGGATCCAAAACAATAACGTAGATAGACACATGAGCGAAGTCATCAACATCAAGGAACTCAACGAGCGCATCGAACGCGAATCGGTATTCGTCGACACGCTCCGCACCGAAATGGGCAAGGTCATCGTGGGTCAGAGCCATCTGGTCGACACCCTGCTGATCGGTCTGCTCTCCAACGGCCACATCCTCCTCGAGGGTGTCCCGGGACTGGCCAAGACGCTGGCCATCACCACGCTGGCCAAGGCCGTCGACGCCGATTTCTCCCGGATCCAGTTCACCCCCGACCTGCTGCCCGCCGACCTGATCGGTACGCTGATCTACTCGCAGAAGAGCGAGGACTTCGTGGTCCGCAAAGGCCCGATCTTCGCCAACTTCGTGCTGGCCGACGAGATCAACCGTTCCCCGGCCAAGGTGCAGTCGGCCCTGCTCGAGGCCATGCAGGAGCGTCAGGTCACCATCGGCGACAACACCTATCCCCTGCCGCAACCCTTCCTGGTGCTGGCCACCCAGAACCCCCTCGAACAGGAGGGTACCTACCCGCTCCCGGAGGCCCAGGTCGACCGTTTCATGCTCAAGGCCAAGATCTCCTACCCCAAGAAGCAGGAGGAGCGCGACATCGTACGCATGAACCTCTCGGGTGCCGGCATGCCCCAGGTCAACAAGGTCATTACGCCGGAGGACATCGTCAAGGCCCGCAAGGTCGTCGAGGATGTCTACATGGACGAGAAGATCGAGAAGTACATCGTCGACATCATCTTCGCCACGCGTGAACCGGCCGAGTACAACCTCCAGAAACTCCAGAACCTGATCGCCTACGGAGGTTCGCCGCGTGCCTCGATCTCGCTGGCCAAGGCCGCCCGCGCCTACGCCTTCATCCGCCGCCGCGGATACGTCATTCCGGAGGATGTGCGCGCCGTCTGCCACGACGTGCTCCGCCACCGTATCGGACTCACCTACGAGGCCGAAGCCGAGAACATCTCCACCGAAGAGATCATCACCGACATCCTCAACAACGTAATCGTACCCTAACGATGCAGGAGAGCGAGAACGATATTCTCAAACGTGTCCGCAAGATCGAGATCAAGACCCGCGGTCTGTCGAACGAGATCTTCGCCGGAAAGTACCACACGGCTTTCCGGGGACGGGGCATGTCGTTTTCCGAGGTCCGCGAATACCGCGCCGGGGACGACGTGCGCGACATCGACTGGAACGTCACGGCACGCTCGCGCAAACCCCACATCAAGATCTACGAAGAAGAGCGCGAACTGACGATGATGCTGCTGGTCGACGTCTCGGCTTCCCGGATGTTCGGATCCACGGACCGGCTGAAAAAGAACATCATCACCGAAATCGCCGCCGTGCTGGCCTTCTCCGCCGTACAGAACAACGACAAGGTGGGATGTATCTTCTTTTCGGACCGTGTCGAGAAGTTCATCCCTCCGAAGAAGGGCCGCAGCCACATTCTGATGATCATCCGCGAATTGATCGGCTTCCGCCCCGAATCGTCGGGAACGAAACTCTCCGAACCGCTCCGCTTCCTGACGAACGTCAACAAGAAACACTGCACGACCTTCATTCTCTCGGACTTCATGGATTCGTCGGGTGACCGTGCGGCGCTGGATGACGCCCTGAAGATCGCCGGGAGCAAACACGACCTGGTCGGCATCCGCGTCTACGACCCCCGCGAAACGGAACTGCCCAACGTGGGAATCATCGAACTGCGTGACGCCGAAAGCGGCCGCAAAGTCTGGGTCGACAGCGCCTCGCGTGCCGTGCGCGACCACTATGCCGACTCGTGGCGGCAACTCAGCGAACAGATCGACGCCACACTCAAACACAACCGTATCGACACGGCAACAATCTCCACCGACGGCGATTATGTCGCCGAGCTGATGAAACTCTTCAAACAGCGATGAAACGTCTTTCAACCATAGCACTGTTCTCGGGACTGGTTCTGGCGGCCAGTCCGCTCCGGGCGCAGGACATTCCCGTCGTCACGGCCCGCGTGGAACCCGACAGCATCATGATCGGCGACCGCTTCGACTATGTCATCGACGTGGAGAAGGATCTCGTGCAGGTGATCGACTTTCCCGTCTTCGAACCCCGGGACGGCAAGATCGAACTCGTCGAAAGCCTCCCCGTGGATACGCTCGAGCGTGACGGCCGGAAGCTCAAACTCCGCAAACGATACCGTCTGGCCGCCTTCGACGAGGGCAAATACAACCTGGGGGTCGCCCAGGTGCTCTATGCCGACAAGAACATTCTCGACACGCTCAGCAGCCGTGACTCCCTCTATCTGGAGGTTGCCACCTTCCAGATCGACTCCACCTCGCAGTCGATCTACGACCTGAAGGCCCAGAAGACACTGCCGTTCCAGCTGCGCGAGATCAAGGACTACATCACGTGGGGCATCCTCATCCTGCTGGTGCTGGGGGCCGGAATCTGGGCGCTCCACCGCTGGCTGACCAAACGCGGCAAAGGGTTCGGCGATCTGTTCAAGCCGGCACCGCCCCTGCCACCGCACGTGGCGGCGATCCAGGCCCTCGAGACACTCCACAACCAGAAACTCTGGCAGAACAACCGCCATAAACAATACTATTCGGGTCTGACCGACATCCTGCGTACCTACATCGCCGCCCGCTGGAGTATCGGAGCCATGGAGATGACCTCCGACGAGATCATCGAGGCCATGCGCGGCGAGGAGCTTCCGGACAAGGCCCGCATGGATCTCACCTCGATCCTGCGCGACGGCGACCTGGTGAAATTCGCCAAGGCTACGCCCGACGCCGAACAGAACGAAGCCGACTACCTGAAGGCCTACTACTTCGTCGAGGAGACCAAGCTCGTCGAGGAGCAGACCGCCCAGGCGGTCGAGAATGACCCGATGCAGAACTAAATGCAACAACGATGTACAGGTCACTTTCTATCACGCTATTGTTTCTCTTTGCCGCGGCCGGGGCCCTGGCCCAGGGGATGCCCGAGCGATCGCTCGTGCGCAAGGGAACGCGTCAATACAACAAGGGCGCGTACGAAACGGCCATCCAGCGCTATGAAGAGGCGTTGAAGGTGGCTCCGGGGCAGTTCGAGGCCACCTATGATCTCGGAAACGCCCTCTACAAGGACGAACGCTTCGACCGTGCCGAGCAGACCATGCAGCAGGCCGCGGCCGATTCGCTGCGCGCCGACCAGGAGCGCGCCGAAGCCTTCTACAATCTCGGCAATGCCCAGTTCAAGCAGAAAAAGTACCAGGAGGCGCTCGAAAGCTACAAACAGTCGCTGCGGCTGAATCCCGCGGACATGGAGACCAAGTATAACTACGCCTATACGAAACGGCTGCTGGATCAGAACCAGAACGGCGGAGGCGGCGGCAACGACCCCAACAAGGACCAGAATCAGAACAAGGATCAAAACCAGAACCAGCAAGGTCAGAACCAGAACCAAAACCAAGACCAGAACAAGGATCAGAATCAGAACCAGGATCAGAACCAAAACCAGAATCAGGATCAGAACCAAAACCGGAATCAGGATCCGAATCAGCAGAACCAACCGCAGAACCCGAACCGGGATCCGAATCAAAAGGGCGAACAGAAACCCGGAGAAGGAGAACCTACCCCCTCGGGGATCTCGCCGCAGGAGCAGGAGCAGATGCTCGATGCCATCCAGGCCCAGGAGGACAAGACCCAGGAGAAACTCAAGGAGAAGACCAAAGGCGTTGTGGTCCGCGGCAAGAAAAACTGGTAAAAACGTTCGTTGACTATGCATTTCGCTTCACCATACTATCTCTGGCTGCTGGTGCTGCTCGTGCCGATGATCGGCTATTACGTCTGGCGGACGCTGCAAGGCGGTGCGGCCATCCAGATCTCAAGCATCCGCGGCGTGCTGGGTGTACCCCGGACCTTCCGCTATTACCTGCGGCATCTGCCCTTCGTGCTGCGCGCCGCAGCCTTCTCGCTGCTTGTCGTGGCGCTGGCCCGCCCCCAGGATGTCGAACAGAACGTCTCGACCAATACCGAGGGTATCGACATCATGCTGGCCATCGACGTCTCGGCCTCGATGCTGGCCCGGGACTTCCAGCCCGACCGTATCACGGCGGCCAAGGAGGTCGCCGGATCCTTCATTGCCGACCGCTACGGGGACCGCATCGGGCTGGTGGCCTTCGCCGCCGAAGCCTTCACGCAAAGCCCGCTGACCACCGACCAGAGTACGCTGCAGACCCTGCTCTCGCGGATCCGCAGCGGTCTGATCGACGACAGCGGAACGGCCATCGGCAACGGTCTGGCAACAGCCATCAACCGCCTGCGCGAGAGCGACGCCAAGTCGAAGGTCGTCATCCTGCTCACCGACGGCGTCAACAACCGCGGCGAAATCACGCCCCTCACGGCCGCCGAAATCGCCAAGGCCCAGCATATCCGCGTCTACACGATCGGCGTCGGAACGATGGGTACGGCCCCCTATCCCGCCGTGGACATGTTCGGCAACATCACCTTCGTCCAGCAAAAGGTCGAAATCGATGAGAAAACCCTCACGGCCATGGCCGAAATGACCGGCGGCAAATACTTCCGCGCCACGGACAACGCCAAGCTCAAGGCCATCTACGACGAAATCAACCAACTCGAAAAAAGCAAGGTCGAAGTCCTCGAACACATCTCCTATCACGAACCGTTCCTCGGCTGGGTGCTGGGGGCGCTGGGGCTTCTGCTCGTGGAGTTTCTGCTTTCGACCCTGGTTCTGAAACGTATTCCGTAAAAAAGCATCCGTCATGTTCCGTTTTGCAAACCCGCAATATCTCTGGCTTCTGGTGATGCTGCCCGTCCTGGTGGCACTCTTCTGGCTCGCGGCCCGCAACCGCCGCAAGCGGATCGCACGTTTCGGTCATCCCGACGTGCTGCAGGAGTTGATGCCCGAAGTCTCGACGGGACGCGTCACGTTGCGATTCCTGCTCTTCCTGCTGGCCGTGACGTGTCTGATCTTTGCCGCGGCCCGGCCCCAGTTCGGATCGAAACTCCGCGAAGAGAAGACCCAAGGTATCGAAATGATGCTCGTGGTGGATGTCTCGAACTCGATGCTTGCCGAGGATTTCGAACCCAACCGTCTCGAACGGACGAAATACGCCATCGGCAAACTCTTCGAGGGGCTGCAGCAGGATCGTGTCGGGCTGGTCGTCTTCGCCGGTGAGCCCAAGGTGCAGCTGCCGATCACCTCGGATTACCGCATGGCGCGGGCTTTCGCCCGGAAGATCGACCCTTCGTTGGTTTCGGTGCAGGGCACGGCCATCGGTAAAGCCCTGGAGCAGGCTCTGCTGTCGTTCTCGAGCGACACGGAACAAAGCCACGGACGCGTCATCATCCTGATCACCGACGGCGAAAACCACGAGGACGATGCGCTGGCCGTGGCCGAACGCGCCGCCAAACAGGGCATCAAGATCTTCACCATCGGCATCGGAACCCCCGAAGGGGCCCCCATTCAGATCAACGGCGAATTCATCAAGGATGAAAACGGCGAGATGGTCGTCTCGAAGCTCAACGAAGAGATGCTGGCACAGATCGCCGACATCACGGGCGGTGCCTACGTTCGGGCCACGAAACAGTCGATCGGTCTGGACGAGATCGTCAAGACAATCAACGAGATGGAACAGACCGAACTGTCAACCATCCGTTTCGAGGAGTTCAACGAACAGTATCAATATCTGCTGATCGCGGCCTTGGTGTTGCTGCTGGCCGAATTCGTGATCCTCGACCGCCGCAACCCGCTGCTGGCCCATCTGAACATCTTCCGGGAAAAGGAGAAATAGCCCCGGTCACGAACAGGGAGTGCCACACCTTCGCGATGCGGCACTCCCTTTGCATCTTCACCGCAAACCGTTTGCCGATTTCCGCAAACCGTAAAAATCCGCCATTATGACTCTTACGGATACCCCTGCGGCCCGCATCGAGACGCTGGCCGCCGCCCAGAAAGCCCGGTTCCGAACAGGCGCCACCCGTCCGGAATCGTTCCGCCGCACCATGCTGCGCCGACTCGATGCCGCCCTTGTGAACTGGGAAGACCGACTCTGCGAGGCCCTGTGGCAGGACCTGCACAAGTCACACGAGGAGGCCATCCTCACCGAACTGAGCATCATCCGTGGCGAAATCCACCAGCATCTGCGCCATCTGCACGAATGGATGCGTCCCGAACGACGTCCGACCCCTCTGAAACTCCTGCCGGCCCGGAGCCGCATCGTGGCCGAACCTTTGGGGCAGGCCCTGATCGTCGCACCGTGGAACTATCCCGTGCAGCTGTTGTTGAATCCGCTGGTGGGGGCCATCTCCGCCGGCTGTACCGCCCTGCTGAAGCCCTCACCCCACACGCCGCACGTGGCCCGGGTGATCGAGGGGCTGATTGCGGAGATCTTCGACGAGGAGTATGTCGCCGTGGTACAGGGTGGCCGCGAAGTCAACACTCAGCTATTTGCCATGCGGTGGGACGTGATCTTCTTCACGGGCAGTCCGACACTGGGGCGTGTCGTGATGCGGGCCGCGGCGGAGCATCTCACCCCCGTCATTCTTGAACTGGGCGGCAAGAGCCCCTGCATGGTGGACCGGGGCGCTGATCTGCGGATTGCCGCCCGACGCATCGCCTGGGGCAAGACCATCAATGCGGGCCAGACCTGCGTGGCTCCGGATTATCTGCTTCTCCACAGCACCCTGCGCGACTCTTTCGTCGAGGAATACGCCCGGGCCATCAAACAGTTGCACGGGGAGAATCCCCGCCGCAGTCCGCACTACGCACGGATGGTCGACACACGGGCCTACGAACGGGTGGCCGGCTACCTCTCCCAGGGCAGGATTCTCTTCGGCGGAGAGACCGACGCCGCGGAGCGTTACATTGCCCCGACGCTGCTGGGTGACGTCGACCCCGAGTCGCCGGTAATGCAGGAGGAGATCTTCGGACCGGTACTGCCGGTGCTGACCTTCGAAACGACGGACGAGGCGGTGGAGTTCGTCTCCGCGCGTGAGAAACCGCTGGCACTCTACTACTTCGGTCCCGAGGAGACGGGGCGCAAGGTGCTGAGCCGCACGTCATCGGGCGGCGCCTGCCTCAACGATACGGTCACGCACATCGCCAACGACCGTCTGCCGTTCGGCGGCGTGGGAAACTCGGGAATGGGACGCTACCACGGCCGGGAGAGTTTCGAAGCCTTCTCGCACCGACGTTCGGTCCTGGAGGTCCCGGAGCGTTTCGACCTGCCGTTCCGCTATCCGCCCTATCGGTTCTTCCGCTGGGTGAAGAAGATTCTCTAAGCAAGGGGGGGGGTCGATCTGCAAACGAGGCCCCGGGCCGCGAAACAACGACCGTCGAATCCCTTCTACCGGAAAATCCAACATGCGAAGATCCCGATACCGCATTTTTTTCCTATCTTTGCCCCGCAGGTCCGCTCTGTCGCTGCCGGCCATCGGCCGGGGGAGGAAAGTCCGGGCAACGCAGAGCACCACGCAAGCTAACGACTTGATGGCCGTGAGGTCATGGGAGCGTAACAGAAAATAACCGCCGGTAAAGGCGTCCGGGGCCGTCCCCGCCCGCAAGGGTGCAGGGTTGCGGACCGGAATTTCCGACCGGTAAGGGTGAAAAGGCGGGGTAAGAGCCCACCGCGGAGGCAGCAATGTCATCCGGCCGTACGTCCCGTGGGTTGCAAGACCGTGTATACCGGCAATTAAGGGTTGCTCGTCCGATGCCGGGGGGTAGGTTGCTGGAGGCGGCAGGTGACTGCCGTCGTAGATAAATGACAGAGGCCCGGGGCTCGCTCCGGGAACAGAACCCGGCTTACAGGGCCTGCACGTACAACAGGGGCGCATTCTTATGGGAATGCGCCCCTGTTGTATCGGAGACCTCTCCGCAGGAGCTGCCACAACGGGAGCGAGCACAACCCGAATCAAATCGCACAAACTCGCCTCTCCCTTACGGTCAAAAGCGTTGAAGAGAGGCCCCGGTGTTGCCGACGAAACGCATACGGACCAGCCCCTCTGCAACAAGATCCGGAGGGCTCGTTCAAAGGGGACAATCCCGATCAAACGCCCCGGCGAGAATGCTCCGCCCGACATCATACATAGCGTCTGAATCGACACGGAATTGCGAAAACGAAAACTTGTGCCTATCTTTAGGCATGAACTTCGCAAAAAATGCCCGGTTCCCAACCCCAATCCTTCATCTGCTAAACTTGAATCAAATGAAACGAACCCTCCTTGTCCTCTTTTTGCTTTTGAGCGCGCTGGGAAATCTGCAGGCCCAGAATCCGTCGTATCCCTGGTTCAACGAGAAACTGCCCCTCGAGGAGCGGGTGGATCTGCTGATCGATGCCATGACGATCGAGGAAAAGGTCAGTCAGATGATGGACGAATCTCCGGCCATCGAACGCCTCGGAGTCCCGCAGTATCATTGGTGGAACGAGTGTTTGCACGGGGTGGCACGCGCCGGCCTTGCAACCGTCTATCCGCAGGCTATCGCCCTGGCGGCCACCTTTGACGAAGAGGCGCTCTACCAATCCGCCACCATCATCTCCGATGAAGCCCGGGCCAAACACCATCATGCCGTCAGATCAGGGCAACGCGGACAATATCAGGGTCTCACGTTCTGGTCGCCCAATATCAACATTTTCCGAGACCCGCGCTGGGGCCGCGGCCAGGAGACCTACGGCGAGGATCCCTATCTCTCGGGACGGATGGGTTGTGCCTTTGTGCGGGGTTTGCAGGGCGACAATCCCGAATTCTACAAACTCGTGGCGACAGCCAAACATTTCGCCGTACACAGCGGCCCGGAATATGAACGGCATACGTTTGACGCCCGGGTCTCCGACTATGACCTGTGGGATACCTACCTGCCGGCATTCCGCATGCTCGTCAAGGAGGCCGGCGTACACTCCGTCATGTGCGCCTACAACCGATTCGAAGGAGAACCCTGCTGCGGCAGCGACAAACTCGAATTGCGCATCCTGCGCGACTACTGGAAATTCCCCGGATACATCGTCTCGGATTGCGGGGCGATTACGGATTTCTACCGATCCCACAAGGTCGAACCGGATGCGGAGTCGGCGTCGGCCGATGCCGTCAAAAACGGTACCGACCTCGAATGCGGTTCGAATTACCAGAAACTCACGGAATCCATCCGTCGAGGCCTGATCGCCGAAGAAGAGATCGATGCCGCCCTTCGGAGGCTCTTCCTCGCCCGATTCAAACTGGGCATGTTTACCCCCGACGCCCAGAATCCCTATGCTTCGATCCCCTATTCGGTCGTCGATTGCGAATCTCACCGCAGGGATGCCCTGGAGATGGCCCGCAAATCGATCGTCCTGCTGAAGAACCAGGACCGTCTGCTTCCCTTGTCCAGGAATCTGCGCAAGATTGCCCTGATAGGACCTGCGGCCGATGATTCCGTCTCCCTGCTGGGCAATTACAACGGAACGCCCGGGCACCGTGTGACCATCCTGGAGGGACTTCGGAACAAATGCGGTTCCCAGACGGAGATCGTCTACAAAAAAGGGGTGAATTTTCTGGACAATAAGTTGTTCGAGCCTTTTGAAATGGAGAAACTCTTCTCCAACGGGGGCCATCCGGGTCTGAAAGCCGAATATTTCAACAATACCGCTCTTCAAGGACAGCCTCTTCTGACACGAGTGGAGCGGACCGTTGACTTCGAAGGTTCCGAGGATGACGAAATCGCGCCCGGGATCCGGGCACAGAACATCTCGGTCCGATGGTCCGGGACCTTCACGGCACCGAAGACCCAGACCTACACCTTCCAGGTCTCGGGGGACGACGGATACCGGCTCTATATCGATGGCAAAAAGGTGATCGATGATTTCAAGGAGCACGAAGAGACTACGGCCCGCTACGAAATGACGGCGGAAGAAGGCCGCTCCTACGACATCCGGCTCGAATATTTCCAGGGTTCACAAGGTGCCGCAATCCACTTCTCCTGCGGCAAGAATCAAGCTACGGACTATGCAAAACTGGCCGTAGAGGTCGCCGATGCCGATGTGATTCTGTTTGCCGGAGGGATCTCTCCGCTGCTCGAAGGGGAGGAGATGAAAATCGATGTCCCGGGATTCTACAAGGGTGACCGGACAAGCATTGCCCTGCCGGCCGTACAGACCGAAATGATCAAGGCGCTGGAGGCCACGGGAAAACCCGTTGTCCTGATCCTGCAAACCGGGAGTGCCCTGGCCACACCCTGGGAGAGCGAGAATCTCCCGGCGCTGCTCAATGTCTGGTATGGCGGACAGGAGATCGGCTCGGCGGTGGCGGATGTCCTCTTCGGAGACTACAATCCGGCCGGACGACTCCCGATAACCTTCTATAAATCGGATGCCGATCTGCCGGATTACCACGATTATGCAATGCGCGGACGCACGTACCGCTATTTCGACAAAGAGCCGCTCTATCCTTTCGGATACGGCTTGAGCTACACCTCCTTCCGCTATTCCGACCTGAAGGCTCCCCGACAGATTCAAACCGGCAAGGATCTGAAAATCTCCTGCAACGTGACCAATACGGGGGAGAGGGACGGCGATGAGGTGGTACAACTCTATGTCAGCCATCCCAGGACCTATTCCGTCACCCCCATCCGATCCTTGAAAGGGTTCAAACGCATCCACCTGAAAAAGGGTGAGTCCCGGAAAGTGGAATTCTCCCTGACGCCCCGGGATCTGGGGCTGGTCAATGATGCGGGCCGTTTGATCGAAAATCCCTCCCGGATCTCGCTGTTTATCGGAGGCGGGCAGCCCGGGCATGCCGAAGGTGCCGCCACGGAGGTTCGCCTGACCGGTCAATCGATCGTATTCGACTATTAGGAATCCGGGGTGAAGGGGCTGACCCGGGACCGGCAACCCCGGGAGCGGTTCGACAATCGGCTGACCCGATAACACGGCTCGGAAGCGGTTCGACAGACGGCTGACCCGATAACAGGACGGCTCGGAAGCGGTTCGGCGGATGGCAGACCCGGCAACGGCACGTCCCGGGAGCGATTCGACGGACGGCCGATCCGACAGGTTGTCGTGCGGCTATCCTGCCCCCGAGTCCCTACGGACTGCGGACCGCGTCCGGTCTTTCCGGAAGGCTACATCAACCCCATGCGCTTGCGGGCGAAAGGCATGACCCAAGCCGGAGCCTGCTGCCGCGACAACAGGTCGCGCATCTGATCCATATAGGGTTCCGCGTGTCGGAAATAGGCTTTCAGACCCTCGCAGAGCGAATTCTTGCGGCAGCCGTCCGCGCCCGTCTCGAAGCGGTGCTTCGGACACTCGCCCCGGCAGGCAAAATAGTATTTGCAACGAAGGCACTCCGCAGGCAGGGCGTTGCGCTTCGCAAGGCCGAAGTCGCGGCGCTTCTTCGAGCGGTAGATCTCCGCCAGCGGCGTCTCGCGGATGTTGCCCAGCAGATATTCCGGGTAGACGAAATGATCGCACGAATAGACGTCGCCGTTGTGCTCGACGACCAGCGCGTCGCCGCACGTCTCACCCATCGAGCAGACACCCGGCTGCACGCCGCACCACTGGGCCAGCGTGGCGTCGAACATCTGCACGAAGGTGCGGCCCACGTCACTCACAACCCACTCGTCGAAAATGTCGCACAGGAAACGTCCGTATCCCTCGGCCGTCACGGACCATTCGGCCAGCCGTGCGCCTTCCCGCTCGGGAGAGACGATCAGCGGACGGTGGAAGCCCTCAATGTCGACCACATGCTCCACGGCCGGCAGGAACTGCATGTACTTGCTGTGCACCGTATCACGGAAAAAGCGGTAGATCTCCGCACCGCGCCCCTCGCAGAGGCGGTTCACGACACTCAGCGTATTGTACTCCACGCCGCTGTGCTGGAACATCGAGACCGTCTGCATCACCCGCTCGAAGGTCGGTTTGCCGCCCTTCGTTACGCGGAACGAGTCGTGGATGTCCTGCGGCCCGTCGAGCGAGATACCCACCAGAAAGTTGTTCCCGGCAAAGAGGTCGCACCACGCCTCGTCAACCAGCGTGCCGTTGGTTTGCAGCGTATTCTCAATCCGCTTGCCGTCGGCGTATTTTTGCTGCAACTCCATCGCCTTGCGGTAGAAATCGATTCCCAGCAGCAGGGGCTCGCCGCCGTGCCAGCAGAACTGCACGACATCTACCTCGTTGGCTTCGATATACTGACGGATGTAAAGTTCGAGCAGTTCGTCGCTCATCACCGCCTGCCGGCCGCCGTACTGCACGGCCTTGTCCAGATAGTAACAGTAGTGGCAGTCGAGGTTGCAGGTCGAACCCGCGGGTTTGAGCATCGTCGTAAAGGCCACGGGACCCACCTGCTTCTCGGCATCCCGGAAGGTAAAGATATCCTTGTTTTTCATCGTTCGGTCTCTTTTGCTGGGGCAAGACAAGCTGCCGTCCCTCATTTATTCGGACAAATATAGCGAAAAGTCGCATGCAAAACATCCGCTTCACCCGGAATTTTTGCCGAATGACCGACCTATTCCGCCCAAAAAGCGGCCGGATCCGGAAAAAAGACTATCTTTATCGTTCGAAACATCTCTCCACCCCCGATGAATCTGCAAAAGACGCTGGCTCTGTGTTGTCTGGGAGCACTTTTGGCCGGGAGCCTACGGGCTCAGACCGGAGGAGTCCGCTTCCATGTGGCCGATCGCGCCACCCGCGAGGCCGTCATCGGAGCCGTTGCCGAGTTGCGGAACCGCACGGATTCCCTCGCCTCGCCACTCTACACCGCATCGGGGTCCGACGGCCGGGGACATTTCGCCCGAGTTCCTTCGGGCAACTACCGGCTGAGCATCTCCTCGCTGGGATACGATTCGTTACGCCGCGATCTGCATGTCGACACCGCGGAGATCCTTCTCGACACGCTGTGGCTCACACCCCGCGCCGAAGCCATCGACGGAGTCCTCATCGAGACCCCCGCCCTGCGCTCCTCCGTACACGGGGACACGCTCTCCTACCATGCCGCAGCCTACAAGGTGGCCTTCGGCGCCGATGCCGGCTCGCTGCTCGAGAAGATGCCCGGACTGGAGGTCGCCGACGGGGGAATCTCCGCTCAGGGCCGCACGATCCAGCGCGTCTATGTCGACGGCCGGGAGTTCTTCGGCAACGACGTCATGTCGGCCATCCGCAACATCCCGGCCGACATGATCGAAAGCATCGATATCTTCAATTCGCAAAGCGACCAGTCGGAATTCGCCGGAGTGGAGATCGGCGACGGATTCACGGCCCTGAACATCGTAACCCGCCCCGACAAACGCCGCGGAGCCTTCGGCCGCCTGTACGGAGCCTACGGGATCCCCGACAAATACATCGGAGGCGGCAACGTCAACATTTTCAACCAGGACCGCCGCATCACGGTCATCGGACTCGTGAACAACGTCAGCCGCCAGAACTTTTCATTCGAAGACATCCTCGGAACCTCGGAAGAGTCACGTCAAGGTTCGACCAACCAAAACTTCATGGTCAAACCCCTCGACGGCATCTCCACGGTCCAGGCCCTGGGCATCAATTACAGCGACGACTGGGGTTCGAAAGCGAAGATTGCCGCCAGCTACTTCTTCAACCGAACGGACAACTACAACCTCAGCCAGACCGAACGACAGAACTTCACCTCCTCCGACAAGCTGGTACTCTACGACGACCGGAACGACTCCCGGGTCCTGAATCTCAACCATCGCTTCAATTCGCGCCTCGACTATAAAATCGCCGAGAGCCATTCGCTGATGATGCGGACGTCGTTGAGCCTGCAGGACAACGACAACCGCAACGAACTGCTCAGCCGCACCGACAACCGTTTCTCGGACGACGACATCCGGTTTGTCAACCGTCGCCGCAACTTCGGCGACAACGACAGCCGCGGCATGAACTTCTCGAATCAGCTGCTCTACCGCTACCGTCTGCCGGGGGCCATGCCGCAGAATCTCACCCTCGGGATCGGCGGCAGCTATCGCGGATACGAACAGTTGAGCCAGCCCCGGCAATACACCTTCCGCGATCCCGACAACACGACGTGCGATACGACCGATTACTCCTCGCGCAACATCTCACGAACGGACCGCGACCAACCCGGCTATCAACTCAACGCATCGGTGAGCTACACGCGGTCATTGACCAAACGTTCGCGCATGAATCTCGAATACCGTTGTACCTATGTCGACAACAGCGTCGAACGAAACACCTATGTCCTGACCGAGGAGAACCAATTCCCCACGGAGCGCAATCCCAAACAGTCAACCGAATACGGATACGCCTATCTGACTCATCGCATGGGTGCGACCTATCAATACTATTTCAAGAAGACCAAGGTGGCGACAACGCTCTACTACCAGCATGCCGGATTCTCGGGGGACTATGCCTTCCCCTACCCGGACACGAGCGATGCAACGTTTGACAACCTCACCTACAATGCCCTGGCAAACATCGCCATCAACCGCAACAATACGCTGAAGTTCAACGCCTCGGGACGCACGTCGAATCCCCGGGCCACGGACCTCCAGAATATCGTCAACACCACGAACCGCCAGAACGTCGTGGCCGGAAATCCGGATCTTGTGCCAGTCTACACCCATCGTCTTTCGGGGCAGTACATCCGCACGAATCCCGAGCACGGACGGACCTTCACCCTCTCGGCCATATTCACGGCAAGTCCCAACACCATTGCCGATTCTCTGGTGATCGACACCCCGGATTTCATCATCGACGACGAGGGCACCCGACTGGGAGAGGGCAATCAGTTCGTCCGACCGGTCAATCTTGCCGGATACAGGCAGTTCCGGGCTCAGATCAACTACGGCTTCCCGGTCCGATGGCTGCATTCGAACCTCAACCTGCGAGCCGGAGTCTCTCTGGGACGCCTGCCAAGCATCATCAACGGCACCCGCAACCTCCTTTCGAACCGCGCCTACAACCTCGGAGCCGTACTCGGAAGCAACATCTCCGAAGCCGTCGACTTCCGGCTGAGCTACACCGGAAGCTATCAGGAGAGCCTCAACTCCTCGCAAACCCGCGATCTGGACAACACCTACTTCAGCCAGCTGGCACGGGCCGAGACCACCTTTGTCATCCGCAACCGGCTGGTCCTCCGTGCCAATGCCGATTACAACTACTATCGGGGTCTGACCGATCCGTTCCTTGAGGAGCGTCTCATCTGCAACGTGCTCCTCGGGGTGAAGATCTTCCGCAACCGCCTGGGCGAGGTCAGCGTCGGCGTGAACGACCTGCTCGATCAGAACGGCTCGACATTCCGACGGGCCGTCACCGGCACCACGCTCCGTTACGTGACCAATCTGGCCGTGGGACGCTACGTGGCGTTCCAGCTCTCCTACAACCTCCGGCTCTACAAACGGATCGGAATCCCCGGGCTTACAAACCCCTGAAAAGACCACGAATGATGTTAGAAGAGATCATTGCCCGACAACTACAAATCCCCCTGCCACAGGTTCAAGGAACCGTACGCCTGCTGCGCGAGGGCGCCACAATCCCCTTCATCAGCCGTTACCGCAAGGAGGCCACCGGCTCGCTCGACGAAGTGCAGGTGGCCGCCATCCGGGAACAGCTCGAACGGCTGACCGAACTCGAAGCCCGCAAACACACCGTTCTCGAAACGATCGAGAGCCAGGGAGCCCTGACGCCCGAACTGCGCCGACAAATCGACGAGTGCTGGGATCCGACCTCGCTGGAAGACCTCTACCTCCCTTACCGGCCCAAGCGCCGTACGCGTGCCACAATTGCCCGGGAACGGGGGTTGGAGCCCCTGGCCGATCTGTTACAGGCGCAACAGTGCCGCAATCTTGCGGAACAGGCCCGGCGTTTTGTTTCGGCCGAGGTCCCGACGCCCGATGCGGCCGTTGCCGGGGCCTGCGACATCGTTGCCGAACGGATCTCGGAGGATCCCCGCGCCCGCAATACCCTGCGCAGGATCTTTGCCCGTGAGGGTGTCGTCCACGCCCGGCTCGTCAAGGGCAAAGAGTCCGCAGGAACCAAATATGCCGACTATTTCGATGCGGCGAGTCCCCTGCGCAACATCGCCTCCCACCGTTATCTGGCCATGCGCCGCGGCGAAGAGGAGGGGATTCTCAGAATCTCGATCGATATCGATGCCGATCGCTGCACGGAGGAGCTCCGAAGACGTTTCATCCGTCCCGGATCAACCACCCGGTCCTGGATGGAAGAGGTCGTAAGCGACGCCTTCAAACGGCTGCTCCGCCCCTCGCTCGAGACCGAACAGCTGGCCGCCGCCAAGGAACGGGCCGACGACGAAGCGATCCGGATCTTTGCCGAAAATCTGCGGCAGCTGCTGCTGGCCTCACCGTTGGGGCAGAAACGCGTGATCGCCCTCGACCCCGGATTCCGCACCGGCTGCAAGGTCGTCGTACTTGATTCTCAGGGCAATCTGCTCCACCATACGACGATCTTCCCGCATCCGCCGCAGAATCGTCGCGACGAGGCCGCCGCAACACTCCGTTCGCTGGTGGCCCGCTACCGCACACAGGCATTCGCCATAGGCGACGGAACCGCCGGACGGGAGACCGAACAATGGGTGCGTTCCCTGGCATGGGAGGGGGTGGAGGTCTTTTCCGTCAGCGAGGACGGCGCTTCGGTCTACTCCGCCTCGGCAACCGCCCGCGAAGAGTTCCCCACGCAGGATGTAACGGTCCGCGGCGCCATCAGCATCGGACGCCGCTTGATCGACCCGTTGTCGGAGCTGGTCAAGATCGACCCCAAATCGATCGGCGTGGGACAGTATCAGCACAGCGTCGACCAGACGAAACTCCGCAACAGACTCCATGTCGTGGTCGAGAGTTGCGTGAACAGCGTCGGGGTCAACATCAACACCGCCTCGAAACACATTCTGACCTATATTTCGGGACTGGGTCCGGCCCTGGCCGAAAATATCGTCGCCTATCGTGCCGTCCACGGCGACTTCCCCTCACGGCGGGCGCTGCTCAAGGTTCCGCGGCTGGGCGCCAGAGCCTTCGAACAGGCCGCCGGGTTCCTGCGAATCGTAGGAGGCGACAATCCGCTGGACAACAGCGCCGTGCATCCCGAATCATACCATATCGTCGAGCGGATGGCCGCCGAACAGGGTGTCAGTGTCCAACGTTTTTTGGAGGAGCGATCGCTGCGTGAAGGGATCCGACCCGAGGAGTATGTCGACGAACGGGTCGGACTGCCCACCGTCCGCGACATCCTCGAAGCCCTGGACAAACGCGGCCTCGATCCCCGGGAACCCCTGCACGGCTTCGCCTTCGCGGCAGACATTCACACGATCGATGATCTGCGTTTGGGAATGCTCCTGCCGGGAATCGTCACCAACATCACGGCTTTCGGAGCCTTCGTCGACATCGGAGTCAAGCAGGACGGGCTGGTTCATGTCTCCCAAATGGCCGATCGTTATGTCGCCTCTCCGGCCGAGGTGGTACGCCTGGGGCAGCACGTCGAGGTGCGCGTTACGGGCATAGACACCCTGCGCGGAAGAATCTCACTCTCGATGCGTCGCGGCAATTGAGACCGGATCAGTTCCGATCCGGACGGGGAGCCCGGTCCGAACCCTGTTCCAGCTCCGCGCGGCTCTTGCTGACCGTCACCAGATAGACGCCCCCGAAGATCAGACAGACGGCAAAGCCCTTGGTCAGATTGAACGTATCGAGACCCAGACTGACGGTGACGATGCAGGCCACGAGCGGCTGAATGTAGTTGTACATGCCGGCAACCGTAGGCCTCAGATTCTTCTGCCCCACGACGATCAGCATGTAGCTCACGAAGGTTGCGAATACCACGATGAAAAGAATCCCGATCAATGCCCGCCCGTTCAGGGCCGTCCATTCGGTGGCCATCAGATCGTCATAGGAGAACGGAAGCGTGCAGAGAAAGGCATAGGTAAACATCCACTTCATGATGGTGACGAGCGAATAGCGACTTAC
>CALUKK010000076.1 GCA_944321205.1 uncultured Alistipes sp. | reverse complement strand
AGGCTATACCTCGGTCAAGCTCTATTTCATGATGGGCCTGCCCACCGAGACGCCGGAGGATATCAAAGGGAGCGCCGATACGGCGCAGAAAGCCGTCGACCTGTTTCACACGCACCCGTACCGTCCGGAATGCGGGCGTAGCTGCCGCCCAGCTCGTGCCCCTGATCCACACCGACGGCAGCGTCACGGTCGAAACGGTCGATCTCCTTCTCGCCCGAGGGGCTCGTCAGAAGGATCGAGACCTTCTTCGAATTGGAAATACCGGCCGAGAAGGCTCCGCTCTGCTTGGCAACGACCAGATAGCCCTTTGCCGCGATCCGGCTGCCGTTGGGGAGAGCACAGAGTATTTCGGAGAGATCGTCCTCGTCGATCTTGACGAGCTGTACGCCGGAGAGATCGACCTCGGCATTCGTCGTATTGTAGATCTCCACCCAGTCGTCGTCCTTGTTGTCGGCCGCCCCGCCGCAGATTTCGTTGAGCACAATGCCCGTATAGTCGCCGTCGACAGGCACGGGAATATCGCTCTCCGTGTCATCCTTGCAGGCGGTCAGGGTCACCAGCCCGGCTGCCAGAGCCAGTCCCAGAAACAGATTGAAAGTTTTCATAGATTACAGGAATATTTGAATTGGTTGCAGTGTCAGAATGAAATCATCAGACGCATCTGGAAGATGTTGAAGTCGAGTCCGTTTTTCAGACTCTGGCTCAGGGTTTTGCCCTGATAGGTGACGTGTCCCTTGTCGTCGGCGTACTTGTCGTTGTCGACATGGGTGTAGTTCAGTCCGATCAGCACGTTGCGCACCGGATACCAGTTGAGCGAGGCGGTATAGTTGAAGGCCTTGCCGCCGGTGATGAGGGCTCTCGGGTCGTGGAAATCGTTCAGATTGACCGTGCTGATACGACCGGCGACTTCGAGATTGCCGCCGCGGCGTCGTACATCCATCGGGCCGAACTCGGCATCCTCGGGAGCATAACGGCGGTTCTGTCCCAGAATCATGTAGGAAGCCGTTGCATACCAGCCGTTGAAGACGGCATTCTTGAGCGAGATCTTCTGTTCGCCCTCGTAGCCGTAGCGTGAGAGGGTTGTATAGAGATATTCGCCGTAGAGGAGGAGTTTGTTCCAGCGGGCGGCCAGTTCCAGCCCGAAGATGGCGTAGTTGTTGACATTGTCGATTTCGGCGCGGACGAAACGACGCCGGTCGACCCGGCTTTCGGGAAAGGTCCGGAATTCGACCATCCGATCCGTCATTCCGGCGCCGTCGGGCGTTCTCCACGAGGCGTATCCACCGATATGTAGCGTCCAGTCGTCACGCAGCACGGGGGACACAGCAACACGGCCCGAGAATCCGTATCCGTCGCTTCCGCGGTTTTTCTCCTTCTGGATGATGTCGACCTCGCGGCCGAAGACACCGGCCGCAGCCCACCAATGCCGTCCCCAGCCCGTGGCTGCGAGCCCCAGACGGCGGCCTCCGGCAAACATGTCGATGACCATGGGCCGTTCCATCGTGGTGAGGTATTTCGAGGAGGTCATGCGCTCCATGGACATGGGCTCCTTGAAGTTTCCGGCCTTGAGCCAGAAACGGTCGTTGAAACGATACCCCAGGAACATGTCCTTGATCTCCACCTCGTTGTAGGCGAAATCGAGGTCCAGTTCGGCGAACCATCGTTCATAGAGCGTGGCCTTGACGGCGAAGCGTGCGCGACGGATGATGACCCCGTTGTCGAAGCGGAACTGACCGTCGTCCTCTTCGAGATCCTTGTTGGGTTTGGACTGCAGGCCGTCCAAGTCCGTCGAGGTCGAATAACAGGCGGCATCGACGTAGATGCGGTTGTCGAACCAGAGCTGGAACTTGTCGTTACGGCTTTTGAAGTGGAGTTTGCCCCCTTCGAAAAAGACCCGGGCGGGAAATTGTTCCGAACCGTCGTCCACATCGTCCGGAATCGAAGCACCGCGTGCCGTGATCACCATCGTCAGACAGCACCACACCGTGAAAAGATATTTCATGCGAATCAGCAATTTTTACGTCGGCAAATGTAACGGGCGGATGTTACGTTGTCGTTACGTCTTCATTGCGAGATGGTGACATGTGAGATGCCGGAGGGCATCGTTGCCGGAAGTGGAGGCGTCGGTCTGATGCCGGGCGGGTGCATTCCGATCTTTACGGGGACGGAGAAGGACGACGGCCCGCAACCCGGAGGTTGCGGACCGTCGTCCGTAGGAAGAGGCCTCGATCGCGGTTATTGGAACAGATTTCCCGAACCGTTGTCTTTCCAGGGGGTTCCGTCGGGGCCTTCGAAGTCTCCGTTTCCCCGATTCCGCAATTGGGTGGTGGATCCGTCGGGGTTGTGCACGAAGGGGGTTCCGTCGGCGGCACGTTCCTTCACTCCGCCGACCGAATTTGGACTTCCGCCCTGCGCGGGAGCCGAGGGTGCGCTGTTGATGCTGGCGAAGCCCTGAAGCAGGAAGAAGATCAAAGCCACGAGGAGGATCATGCCGATGACCTGGAAGAAGAAGATGAGGAATCCGCCGAAGATCACTCCCGTGTGCAGGACCATTCTGGAGGCCTGGGCGGCGGGCATTCCGTCGACACGGTAGAAATAGTACCAGAGACCTCCGATAAAGAGCGGAGCGAGCCAGAAGTAGGATTTTCCCGTGAAGAGCATCGTCACCGTGGCGGCAATTCCGCAATAGAGGACTCCGACGAGGAGTTTTTTCTTGCGGTTGGAGTCGGAACAGGAGCTGACGAATCTCAGAAAGAGGAGTCCCTGCTTGATCAGAATCCGGAGCAGGTAACAGAAGCAGACGATCGTGACGATCCACCCCACGATGACATGGTCGCAGAACCAGGGTATGGCGCTTGGTCCCACGCCGGCATTTCCGATGGCGAAGAGGAACTCGGCGGCGCCGAGCAGCAGGAGTTGCTGCATCTTCTCCCATCCGCGCGAGAGCTCCGTCCAGAGGCTGATGGCCAGGATGGCGAAGGGCATGACCAGATAGAGCAGAAAATAGATCCTGTGGGCGAAAGGCTGCTCCGAGAGGTTCTTTTCGATGAAGAGCGACAGCGGCGAAGGCTGTTTGGCCAACTCCGCCTCTTCGGCCGCTTTTTGGTCGATTCGTTCCTGGTTGACCGTGTAGGTGCGGTTCTCCTGTTTTTCGTCGGCATGGAATCCGAAGGCCGGGAGCCCCGTCAGCAGAAGCACGACGAACACCAACCCCGTACAAAGCAGACAAGCGATTTTTTTCATGGTTGCGGATCTTTTGTGGATCGTTGATAATGACAGACAGGACAAAAATAGTCACACCTGGCCTATGGTCCAAATTCCCGCGGACTTTTTTTGCTGCCGGGATGCCATAAAGCGGTTGCGGCACGGAGCGGAGAATCCGGATGCGGCTTCCACGCCCTCCACTTCCGTGATTCGGGCCGTTGATTCGAGGCGCCATCCTCGGAATGGGCGGGAATCGTGCTTCGAGGCGTTGTGAAGCCCCGGATGCCGGGCAGTTTTTTTGTTTGAAAACGTCCGAATATTGTTCAAAAAGCGCAAAAACGGATCGCTCCCATTGTTCTTGAAATCGACGGTCCCGGAAATTGAGGACCATC